>JAFIEQ010000018.1 GCA_020832455.1 Nitriliruptoraceae bacterium | reverse complement strand
GGCCCCCCCCCCCGGCCGCCCCCCCCGGCCGCCCGAGGACCTGGGCGTGATCGACGCCGCGTTGCCGCACCCGCGGCCGGGGCGTGGTGACCCAGGTCACGACGTCCAGATCGGGCTCGCGCGCCAGCACGGCCTGCGCCAGCGGGGCCCCGAGCAGCGGCCAGGACGCCCGCGCGCCACGCAGCTTCGCGGCCGCGATGCCGGCCGACACCGGACCGCGGTAGTCGTAGACGGCGATGGTCGCGTCGACGGGAGCATCGGGTGGCCAACAGGCGTGGGCGGCGCCGCGTGGGGCGGCGCAGCGGTCACAGCCGCGGTGCAGGATCGGGAGTCGCGCACCGCACGGCGCGCAGAACGGCACGGCACCCCGGGCACCACACGCCAGGCAGCGACTCGGGGCGAGCAACGCGACGGGGTCCATCCGCGCAGTCGAGCACGACCGCGCGGTCCGCGGTCAGGCACGTGACCTCAGCCTGTGGACCTCGCCGCCCCGGGGCGGCCGTGGCCGCGGTGCGGACGAGGGCGTGCTACCTCGGCGGTGTCGCTTCCTCGACGAGCATGACCGGGATGCCCTCGCGGACCGGGTAGCGCCGCCCACACTCGGTGCACAGGATCACGTGCCGACGGTCCTTGTGTTCGACCGCGCCGCGACAGGCCGGGCACACCAGGATGTCGAGCAACCGGTCATCGAGCGCCACGGGATCCTCCTCCGCCCGGACCGTCGGTCCGTGCCCCGGTCACGGTACCGAGCAACTCGTCGCGCAGGGTCTGCATACGCGGGAGGTCGTCGGCCTCCACGTTGCAGCGCAGCAACGCCTCGGTGTTCGACGCCCGGACGTTGGCCCAGGTCCCGTCCGGACACCGGATGGTCACCCCGTCGAGCCCGTCGATGCTGGCCCGTCCGTCGAAGACCTCGCGGACCCGGGCGAGCGCGCCCTCGACGTCATCGACCCGGACGCTCAGCTCGCCGGAGGTGACGGTGCGGTCGTAGGGCGCGACCACCTCCGACAGCGGCCGACCCGAACGGGCGACCGCCTCCAGCAGCAGCAGCGCGGCGATGATGCCGGAGTCCGCGCGGTGGTTGTCCCGGAAGTAGAAGTGCCCCGAGTGCTCCACCGCGAAGATGGCACCCGTGCTCGCCATGCGGGCCTTGATCAGCGAGTGACCCACGGGGGTGCGCTCCGCGACCCCGCCCGCCGCCCGCACGGTCTCCGCCACGACCCGCGAGCAGATCGCGTTGTGCAGCACCGTGGCGCCGGGGTGGCGGTCCAGGAGCCGCTCGGCGATGATGGCGCCGATCAGCGAGGCCGACACGGCCGTCCCCTGCTCGTCCACCGCGAAGACCCGATCGGCGTCGCCGTCGAACGCCAGCCCGAGATCGTGGCCACCGTCGCGGACCACCGTCTGTAGATCCACCAGGTTGGCCGGATCCAACGGGTTGGCCGGGTGGTTGGGGAACGTCCCGTCGAGGTCGAGGTAGAGCGGCGTCGTCTCGATCGGGAGCCCCGCCACCACCGCCGGCCAGATGGCGCCGACCATGCCGTTGCCGCCATCGACCGCGACACGGAGCGGACGATCCTGCGGGAGCACCGCGAACGAGCGCACGTGGGCCGCGAACCGGGCCGTGAGATCGAGTCGGCGGTCCCCGATGGCCGCCGACTCCGCGGGGAGCGGCTCGTCCCCGGAGGCCGCCAGGGCCGCGATGGCACGGTCGCGGATGGCCTCGAGGCCGGTCGTGAAGGACACGGGGCGCGCACCGGGTCCGGTCAGCTTGCACCCGTTGTCGTGCCCGGGGTTGTGACTGGCGGTGACGACCACGCTGGCCGCCTGCAACTCCCCCGACGCCCAGGTGACCAGGTCCGTGGAGGCGAGGCCGAGGTCGACGACCTCGCAGCCTCCGGCGCGTGCACCGGCGGCCAGCGCCCGGGCCAGCACCGCGGACGAGGTCCGCATGTCCCGGCCGATGAGCAACACCCGGTCCGCGCCGACGAGTTCGTCGGCGATGGCGACCCCCAGGGCCCGGAACGTCCGCGCATCGACATCGACGCCCACCCGGCCCCGGACGTCGTACGCCTTGACCGCCCGTCGCAACCCCGCCTCGCCGACGGCTGCCGGCTCACGATCGGTCACGATCGCTCCTGCTCGGCCGACCGGCTCGGCGGGACGTCGCCGCCGGACGACGGCGGCACCCCGACGTCGGGCTCGACCTGTTCGAGCGGCTCACCCGGCAGCTGCCGACCGATGTAGCGCTTGCGCACCCGGCCGTCCTCCCGCCAGTAGGCGTACCAGTAGGGCCCATGCGGGCAGGACCGGCAGGTCGGTTTGCCGCAGCGAACCTCCTCCTGGCGGTAGGTCAGGGTCGGCGGCAGGCCCAGCTCGCCCGGCGTCGGTGGCCCGTCGACCTCCAGGAGCAGGCCCCGGACGAGGATGAGCAGGCGACGCAGTTCGAACTCGTCGAGCCGGCGGACCTCACGGACCAGGTCGCGCGGGATGGCCACGGATCCTCCTGTCGAGGTGGCACCAGCCGGTCGCCGGTCGTCGGGAACCGCCGCGGTGGCACGCCGGGCGCCCGCGTCGTCCCCGGGCGGGAGCCTGCGGGGATCGCTGCGGGCAGGACTGGCGGCATCTTAGGTGACAGACCGACCCCAAGAAACAACATCTGCCACCGTCCAGGGTGGACAGGCCTCGTGTGCCTGACGGAGCCCGGACGGGGTCCGGGAGCGATCGGGGCTCGGCGGGCGCGGTGGCACGGACCAGCGGGCGACGGCGCCAGGGTCGGCCGACGCAGGCGTGGGTCGGCGCCCCCCTCGCCCCGGGACCCGGCAGGTCGTGACCGGCTGGGGCCACCGACCCGGCCAGGCTCAGGAGGGTCGTTCGCGGGCGGCCAACGGCGGCCGGGTCTCCGCGGTCGCACGCACCGGCGCGACGACCGGATCGGGGAGCGTCGGAGCGGCGACCGGGTCGTCGGACACCTCGCGGGACGGGATGCCGGACCGCGACCGCAGCGCCTCCGCGAGGACCGCGACCGTGCGATCCCCACCGAGCCCCGCGATCGGGTCGGCCGCGTGCGTCGGCTGCCGTTCCTCCACCGGACGCCGATCCTCGAGCGCCCACCCCCGCGGCGGGGTCGTGCGCGCGGCGTGCGTGCCGCACAGGTCGTAGGTCTGTGGCGCCACCTGATCGGCCAGGCCGGCCAGGACCGCGACGCGGCCGGCGTAGGCGAAGCTCAGCGTCGCGCGGGCCGAGGCACGGCACCCTGGGCGCGCGCACTCGCGGACCGCGCGGGCGGCGTCCATGCGTGCCCGGGCGGGAGCCGGGGTCGGGCGCCGACGGCCCTCGGTTCCGGGGCCTGCGACCACGCGCAGCGCCGCCGTTCCACGGGGATCGGTCCGCTCGGTCGCATCGCTGGTCGCCATGGAGGGCACGCTAAACCACACCCGTGTGATCCGGCAAGCAACCCCGACCGCGTCTTGGGGAACGCGATGATCCGTAACCAGGTGTTGTGATTCAGCCCACGCGGCTCGCGCGCGCCGACCACGGCTCCGGCCACCGCTAGCGTGCCCCCATGGAGCGACATGCCCGACGGCGACGCACGCCGACCGACCGCCGACGCCGCCCCGAGGCCGGGTTCCGGCCCGGCGCCCGGCGCTTCGGCCAGCTCGTGGAGCTCGCGGCCGCCGGATCGCCGGCCCCGATCCGCGAGGCGCTCGGCTCGATCCGAGTGGAGGTCCGCGACCTACCGCCCGACGACGAGGCCCCTACCCCCCTGGCGAGCACGTCCACGGACGTCGCTGGCCAGGAGGCGGCCATCGTGCTGTTCCGCCGCCCACTCGAGGCGCGGGCGGTCGACCGCCAGGACCTCGTGGAACTGATCCGGGAGGTCCTCATCGAGGAGGTCTCGGCCCTCGGTGGCTGGGACCCCGACGACCTGCCACCCGAGGGCCGCTGAGCAGGACCGGGCGCGGCGACACCATCCCCTGCCGACGCGGTCACCCGTCGCTCGCACCGTCCCCATCATCCGCGTCGGACGCCGGTCCGTCGTCGTCCTCGTCCGCCGCGTCACCGTCCGACGGGGCACCGTCGTCCGCATCCGCCTCGTCCTCGAGTGGCGGCTGCTCCCCCGGCGCGTCCGACGGATCGGTGGGATCGAGGTCGACCTGCTCGTCGTCGTCCTCCTCCAGCGGTGCGTCGAGGGGCAACGGCTCACCCTCGGTCCCCACCGGCGCGGACCCGACCGCACCCGGGGTGCGCAGGTCGACCAGGAAGCCCTCCGAGCGCGCCCGGAGCTGCGCGGGAGCCGTGTCCCAGGCTGCGGACGGAATGCCGGGAACGGCGATGAAGCGTCGGGCGTCGTCGTCCGGGATCGCGACCCCGTCGTCCGCCGCCCCGGTCGGGTTCCCGTCGTCCTCGACGTCCTCGTCCTGCGGGTCCGGCGCGTCGTCGTCGGTCGCCGCGTCCTCGTCGGGGGCAGCGTCGGCGTCGGCGGCGGCGTCGTCCGGGTCCGTGGCGCCCACGGGCGCGCCCGGCGCGCCGTCCCCGCGCTCACCGACGCGACCGACCACGACGGCACCAGTCTCCGCACGTACCGACGCGGTCCACTCGTCGGTCCCGGACAGCGCCTCGTCGAGCGGCACCTCGAGGAGTGCTCCCGGCGCGATCTGGAGGCCCTGGAGCGCAGCCGGGGTCCGGATCTCCGCGCCGTCGAAGAGCTGCACGTCCACCGTCGCCGGCTCGCTGGTCGGGTTCACCAGCTGGAGCTGCTCGCGCCGCCGCTCGGCATCGACCCCGGCGACGACCCACTCGGTGTCGGGTTCGACCCCGAGCTGCACGGCGATCCCGGTGGCGTCGACGTCATCCGGCGCGAGGACCGTCGAGCCCGAGAGCACGATCGGCACCCCGTTGGAGCGCGCGGTGAGCGCCACGGCCTCGAGGTCCTCCGGCAGGGTGCCAGCGAGCTCGATCCGGGCGTGTTCGCCCGGCCCGATGGTCACCTCGGCCAGACCGTCGGGGACCACGCCCCCATCCGGCGTGTGCATCGTGAGCTCCACCGAGGCGGCGCGCTCGCTCGGGTTGTGGACCCACAGCCAGCTGGTCCGCTCGTCGTCGTCGGCCAGCCAGGGGATCGTCCACTCCTCGCGGGCCTGCGGCGCCGCGGCGAGCAGGCTCGCACCGGCGACGTCGCCGATGGCGGACCGCGCCAGCTGCACCCCCTCCACGCTCACGCGTCCGGATCGCACCTCGACGACCGCCGCCAGGTCGGTCCGCTCGGGGAGCGTCTCGTTGACGACGATCTCGCGGACGGATCGACCAGGCACGGTGACGTTGCGCAGCACCAGCGGCTCCTCCGTCCCAGACGGGGTCGGGAAGCCGATGGCCACGGTCGCGGCACTGCGGTAGGGGTTGGTCAGACGCAGACGCGCCTCGTTGCCCCCGTCGGTGCGCAGACCCGGCACGTACCAGACCGGGGACCAGGGCGCCGCGCACCCACCGGCCACGGTCGCCGGCGGGACGCCGTCCGCGGCGGCCAGGGACCACTCGCGCCAGGTGACCGCGGGACCATCCGACCAGCGGGTCAGCGCGGCACGCTCCGTGGCGCCGTCCGCAGGTGGACGGATCGACCGGTGGGCCCCGGCGAAGATGCGGCCGCCGTCGAGCGCGTCGAAGCTCCCGTCGTCGATGGCATCGACCTCGATGGCCGCGGGCGGGTCGTCCTGGGTCCCGGGGCGCGTCACCAGCAGGTCCAACGCGGCGTCCGCCGCGGTGTCACCGACGCCGCAGACCTGGGTCCCGGCCACCGGAGCACCCGCGGCCCCGGTGGGCGCCGGCTCGGGCGGGGTGGGCGCCGGTCCGACCAGGTCGAGCACGAGCACGACGGCGAGGATGAGCCCGAGGAAGCCGAAGGTCATCGGGGTGCGGCGGATCATGCGCCACCTCCGGCGTCCGGCCGAGTCCCGCTGCTCCAGGGGGACGAGGATGCGGCGGGACGTTCGTGCGCACCGGGGTCGGTGGGCGGCCCCGACGCTGTGGACACCGGGACCTCGTCGACCAGCGCGTGACGTCGAGCGAACGAGGGGGGCCGCAGCGCCAGCGAGATGGCGAGCAGCACCCCGAGCAACTGCCCGGTGACCGCGAGGCCGCGTGCCGCGGCGCCCTCGTGCACGAGCACGACCTCGCCCGCCGGTAGATCGACGAACCGCATCGGCGTGGACTCCTCGGGCGTCACCCGGGAGCTGACGCCGCTGGTGTCACGAGGCGAGAGTTCCGCGATCCAACTGCCGTCGTCGACATCGGGCAGGACGATGGTGGCGGTCACGGGCAGGGTGCCGACGAAGCGACCCGGACCGTCCGCCCGCAGCGTGGTGATGTCGAGCCGGTCGCGCACGTCCTCCGGGCGATCGATCGCGGCCAGTTCCTCGGTCGGGAGCACCGCGGCCGCCGGGACCCAGCTCTCGACCGCGAGCAGCCGTCCGGTGGCCACCGGCCGGGGATCGAGGCTGATCTGCCCCAGCAGCGCGGTGTCCAACGCCTCGCTCTGCGCGCCCTCCGGCACCAGGACGTAGCGGATGCCCAGGGCACCGAGTCGGTCCGCGGCGCGCGGGTCGACCCCGGCGAGCAGGTCACGGACCGTGTCCTCGAGCGCACCCTGCGCCTCCGCGGGGACCGGGACCCCGGTCGAGGCCATGGTCGGGCCGCGACCGTCCACGACCTCCCACGACACCTCGTCGCCCCGGTCCGCGAGGGCCAGGACGCGGAACGGTCCGTCCTCCTGCGCCGCCGCGACCACGAACGACGGCAGGACCGGGTCATCGATGCGGTACCGCTCCAGGTCGTCGGTGAACAGGGTCGCGACCACGACCCCGATCGACACGGCGACGACACCGGCGGTCCCGATGGCGGCCAGCTGCCGCCACCCGAAGTCGTGCCGTGCGAGCTGCGCCTCCCCGGTCGCGAACGCGAAGGCGAGCAGCCCCGCGAAGGCCGCGGCGGTGATCAGCAGGGGCAGACCGGCCCACGTCGCGGCCAGGGTCCGGTCGAGCAGCCAGGCCCCGACCGCACCGGCCAACGCCGCCGACCACAGCGCGGCGGCCAGCCCGAAGCTGCGTCGCGCGCCGAGGAGCAGCCCGAGGACACCGGCGAGCACGAACCCCGCACCGGCGAGGATCCCGGGGAAGCCCGCCAGCGACGGTGCCATCACGAGCCACGCCCACAGCGGGTCGCCCGCGGCTTCGGTCGCGGTGCCGGTGAGGGGGCCGTCCGCGGCCAGGATCCGCAGGGACCACGGGGCGAGGAGCGCCACGGGACCGAGCACGGCCACCCCGGCCCGGGAGGCCAGAGCGACCCGCCAGGCGGTGTCGCGGGTCGACGCGAGGCCGATCAGGGTCACGATCGCCCCGACGACGACGATGACCAGCAGGAGCAGGGGCTCGAACGCTCCCCCCACGGCCCCGAGCAGGGCGACACCGGCGACGGCGCGCCAGGCCCGGTCGGGGGCGGATCGTCGACGCGCCAGGGTGATGCCCCCGGCGACGAGTCCCGGCAGCACGGCGAGCGTCACCAGCGCACCGATACGACCGGTCAGCAGGGCGGCGAGGGCGGGGGGCGAGAGCACGTAGGCCGTGGCCGCGACGACCCGGGGCAGGCGACGCCGCGAGTAGACCTGTGCGGCCCGCAGCGCCAGCAGCCAGGCGGCCGCGAAGGGCAGCAGCAGGGCCAGGCGCGACGCGAGGTAGGCGCTGTTGCCCAGCAGCAGCTGGAACAGCCCGAGCAGTGCCTGCGCCGGCGAGGGGTCCTGCCCGGTACCGAACGCCCCCGCCTCGTGCCAGCCCGCCACGTAGTCCCCGAGGAACGCCGCCGAGGAGACGGGCCACGGGGCGAGCTCACCACCGCGCAGCTCACCGGGCAGGAACAGCTGCCAGGTCCCCGCGATACCGACGGCCAGCAGGGCGAGCCCGATGACCAGGACCGGTCGACGCACGAGCAGCCCGGCACCCCGACGCAGCGCGTTGGGGCGCTCGGGCCGTTGCTGCACGCGGTCGTCGTCGCCGGGGGCGATGGCGACGTCGCCGCCGGCGACCCAGGACGCCATCGCCTCGACGTAGGCACGGACCCGGGGGCCGATGCGCCCGAACAGCTCCTGCAGGTCACGATCCTGGCGCATCCGACCGCGCTGCACCCGGCGTCGAAGGCGCCAGGTCTCCCCGAGGTGCGCCACGTTCCACAGCCAGGCCCGGACCGTCTGGTAGGCGTCGGAAAACCGACGCGTCAGCACGAAGCCCAGGACCTTTGCCAGGCCGACGACGAGGTAGAGCAGCACCACGGGCAGCAGCCGACGCGAGCCGTAGTTCTTCAGCAGCGTCGCCAGGGTGTTGCGCTCCGCGAAGTACCGCGGCCCCAGGAAGCGCGTCTGGCCGAGACGCAGGTAGTTGGCCGCGCCGGCTGCGTGGATCCCGACCGCCGACGGCACGGTCTCGACGTCGTGGCCCTGCATCCAGGCCCGCCAGCACAGGTCCAGATCGTCGCGGAAGACGTGGTAGCGCCGGTCGAAGCGCCCCAACTGCTCGAACACCTCACGGCGGACCAGCATCGCGGTCGTGGGGACGTAGAGCGCGCGACGATCCTCGTCGTGCTGGCCCTGGTCGAGCTCGTCGACGTCCACCCCGGTCTCCGCGCGGCCGGAGGCGTCGATCGTCCAACCGACGGACTCGAGCCGATCGGGCGCATCCCAACGGCGCAGCTTCGGCCCGACGATGGCCAGTCGGGGATCGTGCTCGACCGCCTCCACCATCCGGGCCAGCGCGTCCGGCTCGAGCGCGCAATCGTCGTGCAGGACCAGCAGCAGTGGCGCGTCGTCCAGCGGTCGGGCGTCGAGGGCCATGGAGACCGCAGCGCCGAACCCCAGGTCGCGGTCGGCGACGTGGACGCGATCCTCACCGAGGCGGTCGAGGAGCAGGTCGCGCGACCCGTCCTCACTGGCGTTGTCGACCGCCACGATGTCGACCGGGCCGTAGGTCTGCTCCAACAGCGCGTCGAGGGTCCGCGGGAGCCACGTGATGCCGTCGTGGACGACCAGGACCACGAGCACGCTCGGTGTCGACGGCGCGGTGACGGACACGGACGGACTCCTCGGGGCGTGCAGCATCGCACCACGGTCGTTCGGCCGGGCGAACCCGACGGGTCAGCGGTGTCGGGCCGCGCACGTCCGGGGGCGGTCGCTGCAGGCGCCAGCCGACCGGGACGACGGTCCCGCGGAGCGCGCCGAACGTAGCACGCGGACCAGATGCCTCCGTCCGGCGGGGGGACGGTCGGACGGGGCCGGGGGGCGCCCCGAGCGGGTCAGGCCGACAGGCGCTTGGCGCGACGTCGCTCGCGCTCGGAGAGCCCGCCCCAGATCCCGAAGCGCTCGTCGTGATCGAGCGCGTGGTCGAGGCAGTCGACCCGGACCGGGCAGGCCGAGCAGATGCGCTTGGCCTCGCGGGTCGAGCCGCCCTTCTCCGGGAAGAACGCCTCCGGATCGGCGTCGAGGCACTTCGCCTCGAGCATCCAGGTGCGGTCGTCTGCATCGAACGCGAGCTTGGCCGTCAGCTCGGTGATGAGACCCACGCCGACTCCTCGGGTTCGACAACGCTGGAACTACACGGGCGTCATTCTTACGCACCCGGTGCCCTCGGTCAACCCCTCCCCCTACCGGTGGTGGTCGGCGAACGCGCGGGCACGCCACCCGTTGTGGTCCACCGCCGACCACGGGGTGGGCGACGAGCGCCCGGATCCCGCGCCCGTCGGCGGCTCGCAGGTCCCGCCGGGCCGTGATCGTCCGCACACGACGGAACCCTCCCGCTGCAGGGACGCGGGAGGGTTCCGGAGGTGACCACGACCGGGGGGGACGGCGGGTCGGTGCCGCGGCGGCGGTGCGGAGGACGCCGTGCGGCAGGTGGAGGGTCGCTCAGACCAGGTCCTCGAGGTTCTGACGCAGGCGCAGCAGCCCGTCGCGCAGTCGGGACTTCGCGGTCCCCTCGGGGATGCCGAGGACCTTGGCGACGTCGCGGTAGGTGTGGCCGGCGAAGTAGGCCAGTTCGATCGCCTCACGCTGCCGGTCGGTCAGCATCGACAGCGCCTGGCGCACCTGCCAGTGGTCGAGGTTGACCTGGACCTCATCGGCGACGGCGTCGAAGGCGCGGGGCTCGTCGCGACGCGAGACCCGGTCGTCGCGGTCGCGGCTGGCCTGCTCGCTGCGCACCCGGTCGACCGCCCGGCGGTGGGCCAGCGTGGTGATCCAGCCGGACGCGGTGCCACGCTCGGGGTCGAACCGGTCGGCCTTCTTCCAGACCTCGACCAGGACCTCCTGGCTCACCTCCTCCGCCAGCGCACGGTCGCGCAGGACCCGCAGCGAGACCCCCAGCACCTGGGGGGTGACCCGGTCGTAGAGGACCTGGAACGCCTGCTCGTCACCGGTCCCGACCGCGACCAGCAGTTCCTCGCTCGTCGCGGTCCCGCGGTCGAGGAGGGGGGTCACGAGGTCCGTGGTGTGGACTTCCGCGATGGCCATCTGATGCTCCGTCGTCTCGTGGTGCGTGGGCGGTGGTTCGCCGGCCGCAGCGTCCACCTGGGACGTCGTGGTGTGTCGCCGGTGGGAGAAGCGTGACATGCTGTACAGGTTTCGTCAAGTTCGATGTAGAGGTTTCTGCCTAGGTTCCGCGCGACGACCCTCCCCCCGGAGCCGCGACGGTCTGCCCGAGAACGGGCGCAGACGCCCGTTCTGACGCCATATGGGGCCGCAGGTGCGGCAGCGCGCCCGATCTGGTTCGCTCCGCAACGGGCCCGAACACGATCGGAACCTGCACAGGTTCCACCCGAGACCGGACGCATCGCCCAGACGGGACGGAGCCGACGGGCGAGAACCTGGACGTCGCGTCCAGGGGCCGGCACGACGCAGCTCGCCGCCCACTCAGTCGACGGTGGCGACCTCGCCGTAGGTCGTGGTGCGTTGCCGGGCGGGCCGTCCCGCCCGGGCCGCGGTCGCCTCCAGCGCCTGCGCATCCTGGCGGACCCCGTGCTCGGATCCGGCCATCCGGGAGATGGTCTCCTCCATGAGCGTGCCCCCCAGGTCGTCGCAGCCCCCCTGCAACAGCGGCACGGCGTGGTCGAGCCCGAGCTTGACCCACGAGACCTGCACGTGATCGATGGCGCCCTGCAACAGCAGCCGCGCGACGGCGTGGACCCGTCGATCCTCCTCGACGCTGGTGCCCGGCCGGGCGACACCGGCGAGGTAGATCGGGGCGAGCTGGTGGACGAACGGCAGCGGCACGAACTCGGTGAACCCGCCGCTGGACTCCTGCAGCCGCCGCAGCAGCTTCAGGTGCGCGACCCAGTGGCGGGGCTCGTCGACGTGGCCGTACATCATGGTCGAGGAGGAGGGCAGACCGACCTCGTGCGCGGTGGTCACGACGTCGATCCACGCATCGGCCGGGAGCTTGCCCTTGGTGAGCACCCACCTGATCTCGTCGTCGAGGATCTCCGCGGCGGTCCCCGGGATCGAGCCGAGCCCACGGGAGCGCGCCTCCTGCAGCCACTCCCGCACCCCGATCCCCAACCGCGTGGCACCGTTGACGACCTCCATGGGACTGAAGGCGTGCACGTGCATGTCGGGGACCCGGGTGCGCACCGCGTCGAGCACGTCGAAGTAGTAGTCGCCGGGCAGGTCGGGGTGGATCCCCCCCTGCATGCACACCTCGGTGGCGCCCTGGTCCCACGCGTCGGCCGCGCGATCGGCGATCTGCTCCAACGACAGGGTGTAGGCGTCCGGATCGTCGCGCCGTTGCGCGAAGGCGCAGAACCGGCACCCGGTGTAACAGACGTTCGTGAAGTTGATGTTCCGGTTGACCACGTAGGTCACCGTGTCGCCGACCCGCGCCGCGCGGACCTCGTCGGCGGCCTGGGCGAGCGCCTCGAGCTCCACCCCGGAGGTCTCGAACAGCAGCAGCGCCTGCGCGTCGTCGAGCACGGAGCCGGACTGGGCTCGGGCGAGCGCGGCGGCCACCGACCGCCGGATCGCGGAGCGCGGCGGCGCCTCCACCCGCGGCGCGTTGGAGGCCACCACGCCGTCGGCGATGACGTGCAGGTCGCCGTAGACGGCCCGGTGCAGGGCATCCTCGGCCTGCGCGGAGCGGGCGTTGCGACCGTCGGCCGCCGAACCGTCCGCCTCCTCGCCGTCGAGCACGGCCCACATCGCATCGGACGGACCGGCGGTGGCCACGGTCGGGTCCTGCCAGGGCTGCGGTTCGGGCGCGGTGTCGGGGCGGGCGAGCCCACGCGGGGTCGCGAGCGCCGCGACCGGTGCGCGCATGCGGCCCGCCAGCCACGGATCGGGCACCGTGACGTGCTCGGGGTAGGTGCACAGCCGCTCGGTCAGCGCGAAGCCGTGCGCGGCGGAGCGGCGCTCGAGCTCGTCGAGCTGCGGCCAGGGCGCCTCCGGGTTCACGTGGTCGGGCGTCACCGGGGAGACCCCGCCCCAGTCGTCGATCCCGGCGCGCAGGATGTCGCCGTAGACGCCGGGTGAGAGGTTGGGCGGCGCCTGCAGGTGCACGGTCGGGCCGAGCACGACGCGGGCGGTGGCCACGGCCGCCAGCAGCTCCTCGAACGAGGGTTCCGCATGGTCCCGCATCGCGGTGTCCGGCTTGGCCCGGAAGTTCTGGACGATGACCTCCTGCAGGTGCCCGTAGCGCCGCCCGACGTCGCGCAACGCCAGCACGGTGTCCGCGCGCTCGACCGCGGTCTCACCGATCCCGATCAGCAGCCCCGAGGTGAAGGGGATCGACAGTCGGCCGGCGTCCTCCAGGGTCTTGAGGCGTACCGCCGGGTCCTTGTCGGGCGCCTGGAAGTGGGCATGGCCCTTGGTGAGCAACCGGGTCGAGGTCGTCTCGAGCATCATCCCCATGGACGCGGACACCTGCTTCAGGGTGGCCATCTCGTCCCAGGACATCACCCCGGGGTTGAGGTGGGGGAGCAGTCCCGTCGCCTCGATGACCTGGATCGCCACGGCGCGCAGGTACTCGAGCGTCGTGCCGTACCCGCGCGCCTCGAGCCACTGCTGGGCCGCCGGGTAGCGCAGTTCCGGGCGGTCACCGAGGGTGAACAGGGCCTCCTTGCAGCCCTGATGCTGCCCGCGCCGCGCGATGTCCACCACCTCGTCTGGGCTGAGGTAGGCGGGCAGGTCCGCCTTGGGGGGCCAGGCGAAGGTGCAGTAGCCGCAGGCGTCCCGGCACAGGTGCGTCAGCGGGACGAACACCTTGCGTGAGTAGGTGACCCGCCGCCGCCCGTCGTCGGTCCGCCCCCAGGCGCCGGGCGCGTACCACGGTGCCGCATCGCGGGTCCGGGCCGCGACCGCGAGCAGCCGGTCGAGGTCGTCGTCGCGGGCACCGAACAGCGCCGCGATCTCCTCGCGGCGCAGCGACCGGCCCTCCTCCGCGCGGTGCAGCGCGCGGGGACGCAGCCGCGCGAGGACCTCGGGCGTCGGATCCGCACCGTCCGACGTCGCGCCCGGGGACCCCGCACCGTTCGCACCGGCGCCGCCAGGGAGCCGCGACACGGCGTCCCCGCCCGGTCCCGTGGGGTCCACCACCTCGACGTCCCTCGCCCGCTCTCCCGGGGCACCGCCCCGCGACGGCCGGCACGGTAGCGAGTCCCGGCCCTACCCTCTGGCCGCCCACGCGATCCGTCCAGGGGGACGGCGCGTCGCCGGCACCGGACGAGGGAGCGACGATGATCACGGTCCTGGCCGGTGGCGTCGGTGCCGCCCGGTTCCTGCGCGGGCTGACGCGGGTGGTCCCGGCGGCGCAGGTGACCGCCGTGGTCAACGTCGGCGACGACCTCGAACGGTTCGGGCTGCGGATCTGCCCGGACCTCGACTCCATCACCTACTGGCTGGCCGGCGTCGTCCACCCGGAGCAACAGTGGGGCCGGGCCGACGAGCGCCACGTCGTGGCCGGCGAACTCGAGCGGTTCGGTCACGAGTCGTGGTTCACCCTCGGTGACCGGGACCTCGGGGTGCACCTGCACCGCACGATGCGGCTGCGCGAGGGGGTCCCGCTGTCGGCCGCCACCGCCGAGGTGACCCGCGCCTTCGAGGTCGAGGTGCAGCTGCTGCCGGCGACCGACGACACGGTGGAGACCCGGATCACCACCGTCGACGGCCGTGACCTGCACTTCCAGGAGTACTGGGTCCGGGAGCGGGCCGCGCCCGAGGTCGCCGGGGTCCGGCTCGCCGGCGCGGAGGCGGCCCGACCGGCGCCGGGCGTGCTGGAGGCGATCGCCGACGCCGAGGTCATCGTGGTCGCACCCTCGAACCCGGTCGTCTCCATCGACACCATCCTGGCGGTCCCGGGGATCCGGGAGGCCCTCGGCCACGCCACCGCCCCGGTCATCGGCATCTCCCCCATCATCGGCGGGAAGGTCGTGCGCGGCATGGCCCACCGCCTGCTCCCCGCCATCGGCGCCGAGGTCTCCGCTGCGGGTGTCGCCGCGCACTACGGCGATCTGCTCGACGGCATGGTGATCGACACGGTGGACGCCGACCAGGCGGATCGCATCGAGGTGCCCACCCGGGTGACGGACACGGTGATGGACGATCCCGACGTGGCGGCGGCGCTGGCGCGCACGTGCCTCGCACTCGCCGGGGACCTGACGAGCGACGTGCCGCGATGACCACCGACAGCGGGCCGGACCTGCGCGTCCACGCGCTGCGCTGTCCCGTCCGGGTGACGGCCGGCGCGGACCTCGCCGGGCTGCTGCTGGACGCCCTCGCGACCGCCGGGCTGGCGCTGCGCGACGGCGACGTGGTCTGCGTGGCGTCCAAGGTCGTGTCCCTGGCCGAGGGGGCGCTGCACCCGATCGGGGACGCCGAGCCGGCCACCGCCAGGCGCGACCTCGCGCGGCGCACGGCGGCGGGCGTCGTCGCCGACGCCCCCTGGGTCCTGATCACCCGGACCCCGCACGGGTTCGTCGCCGCGAACGGCGGCATCGACGCGTCCAACGTGCCCGACGGCCACCTCGTGGTCCTCCCCGACGCCCCCGACGCCAGCGCCCGCCGGCTGGTCGAGGCGGTCCGCGCCCGGACCGGTCGTGCCATCGGCGTCGTGATCACCGACACCTTCGGCCGTCCCTGGCGTCAGGGCCAGACCGACGTCGCGCTGGGGGTCGCGGGGTTCCCCGCCATGCGTGACGAACGCGGCCGCACCGACCTCGACGGTCGGCCGCTCGACGTGACCGAGGCGGCCATCGCCGACGAGGTGGCCGGCATCGCCGACGTGGTCCGGACCAAGGGCGCCGGCACCCCGTTCGTGCTGGTGCGCGGCGCCGCGCTGGCCGATCTGGTGGGCACGGTCCCGCTCGAGGATCCGCGGGGGTCGGGCCAGGCCCTGGTCCGGGGAGAGGCCGGCGACCTCTTCGCCGCCGGTGGGGCACGCGCCACGGTGCGTGCCGTGACCGCCCGGCGCACCGTGCGGACCTTCCTCGACGATCGCGGCGTGCCTGCGGCGGTGCTCGAGGAGGCGGTCGCCGCGGCCGGGACGGCCCCCGCGCCCCACCACACCCGACCGTGGCGGTTCGTGCGCCTGACCGGGGCCCGCAGGCACCGGGTCCTCGACGCGATGGCGGGACGGTGGCGGCTCGACCTCGACGGCGACGGCGCGGACGAGGCGACCATCGCGCGACGGCTGGCCCGCTCCGACGCCATCCTGCGCGACGCCCCGGAACTGCTGCTGCCCTTCGTGGTGCTCGACGGGGCCCACGACTACCCCGACGACCGCCGACGCACCGCGGAGCGCGACCTGTTCGTACTGAGCGGCGGGGCGGCCCTGCAGAACCTCCAGGTCGTCCTGCACGGCCACGGCCTGGGCTCGGCGTGGATCAGCGCCAGCGTGTTCTGTCCGGACACCGTGCGGGGCGCGCTGGAGCTGCCCGACACCTGGATCCCGCTCGGGGCGGTCGCCGTGGGGTGGCCGGCACAGCCACCGCCGCCGCGGCCGACCCCGTCCGCGGACGGCCTGCTGCTCGAGCGGTGATCGGGCCGGGGTCCCGCGCGCCCACGACGCGCGGCACCGGGCCCGCGCGGACCCTCGGTACCCTCGGCGGCTCGTCGAGACACCATCGAGGGTGCACGTGGCCGAGCAGGAACGCCTCACCAACAAGGAACGACGCGAACGTGCGCGGGCCGAGCGCAAGCAGCAGGAAGCCGAGGCTGCGAAGAAGAAGCAGCGCGGCAACATGCGCAACGGGCTCATCACCTTCGCGATCGTCGCCGTCGTCGCAGCGGTGCTGCTGCAGGCCCTCACCGGGGGCCCGGAGTCGCTCGACGGCCGGATCGAACTGACGACCTCCGAGGCCGCCGAGGCCCGGGACGCCGCCGGGTGCGAGATGCTCACCGAGGAGTCCCCGCTGCCCGATCGCAGCCACGTGGAGAACCCCTCACAGGTCAACCCGGACCAGGCCTACACCGACACGCGGCCGACGCACTCCGGCCCGCACACCGCCGGGATCCACGCGGTCATCCCCGACGCGAACAACCAGATCAACGAGGTCTCCTCCACCCACAACCTGGAGCACGGCACCGTCATCGTCTGGTACGACCCGGACCAGGCCGCCGGTGACGCCAGCGACATGGGCGTGTGGGCCGAGCAGCTCAACGACAACGGCTTCCTGCGCGCGCAGGCCGGCGTCGGCATCATGACCTCACCGTACGACGACCCCGGGATCGCATCGGGCAAGGCCATCGCGTTCCGCGCCTGGGGGACGGCGATGGACTGTGACGAGTGGGACCGCGACGTCGCCAACTCGTTCGTCATCGACCACTTCGGGACCCGCGGCATCGGCCCGGAGCGCACCCTCGCGCAGTTCCCCGACGACGTGCTCGGCTACTCCGACGCCGACAGCGGCGACACCACCTCCGACGAGGCCCCCCTCGACGAGGGCTTCGAAGACCTCGACCCCGACGACCTCGACGACGACGAGGTCGAGGACATCGCCGACATCGACGATGCGGACGGCGACGAGGACGGCGACGCCGACGAGGACGAGGACTGATCGAGGCCACGGCCCCGATGCCCGGAGTCGCGCCGACCACACGGGGCGCCGTCAGCTGACGGCGCCCCGTCGGTGTGCGCCGGCCGGACCGACCCGCCGCCACCACGTCCGGATCCACGGGCCGAAGCGGAACCGCACCGCCCACCGGGCCGGCACCGACCCGAACGGCACCCGCGCACGCGCGCGCAGCTGCCGGCGCCGCTGACGCGCCGCACCGACCAGCCGCAGGCGGGCGAGGGCCGGACCGACGGCCCGCGGCACCGTCACCGCCAGCTCGGCCAGCTTCAGGCCGGTGGTCAGCGCGATCACGGGAGCCGCCCGGCACACCGACCTGCCGTCGTCGCAGGTCACGATCACCAGCAGCCGGTTGCTGGCGTTGAGCGCCTCGACCTGGACGGTGCGGCGGGGTCCAGCGCCGCCGCGTTCGTGGATCCCCACGGCGCCGGGCTCGTAGCGGGCACGCCAACCGAGCAGCTGCGCCCGCCAGTCGAGTTCCACGTCGTCGAAGAAGGCGAAGAGGTCCTCGGTGAGCACCTCACGGCGACCATCGGGGTGCCACCACGCCACGTCGTCGAGCATGGCCCGTCGGTGCAGCACGAGCGCGCCGGACGCGCCGAAGATCTCCTCGGGGTCGAGGTAGCGACCGGCCGCCGGCTCGCCCTCCCCCCGGTTGCGCCACAGCCGGGCCCGGGTGAAGACGTGGCCGGTGGAGTCGATGACCGCCTCCGCACCGTCAGCCCCGGGCCGCAGCAGCCGCGGTTGCACGGAACCGACGCCCGCGTCAGCGGCGAGCACCGCGACCAGCCGCCGCACCAGGTCCGGGGCGGCGCGCGCGTCCGGGTTCACCAGCAGGACCGCCTCGACGTCGGCGCCGAGCACCGCGAGCCCGTCGTTGACGCCCCCGGCGAAGCCCCGGTTGGTCGGGTTGGTCACGACGCGACGGCGCCGACCGCTCGGATCCTCGGACGTCCACGTCGCGAGCACCGCCGAGGTCCCATCCGCGCTCGCGTTGTCGACCACGACCACCTCGACGGCGTCGTGGTCCTGGGCGTCGAGCGCCTGCAGACACGCCGGGAGGTCGTCGGCGCTGTTCCAGGCGACGACGATCGCCGCGACCCGCACCGCTCAGCCCTGCGCGCGGCGACGCTGCAGCCGGGGCAACGGGATCGGCCCCGTCCCGCTGGCGTCACCGAGCCGCACCGCGGGCCCGTCGGACACCGACGCGCTGGCCGCGAGGTCGACCAGACCGGCCCCACCCGGCGCCGGCGCCACGTCGAACCGGGCCGCGTCCGCCGCGACCGCCCAGGTCTCCCGACCGGAGAGGTCCGTGACCGACACCGCCACCGAGTAGTGCCCGGCCAGCAGGTGACCGATGAACCGCAGGTCGACGGTGGCCTCCTGGTCCGGCGCCAACGGGCCGACCCCCAGGCCCTGCCAGGTCGTGTGCACCTCGTACAGGTGTGTGCCGTCGCCACGGGACACCACCACCGCGACGCTGCAGACCTCCACGTCCGTCCGGGCCCGCAGCCGGACCCGCAACGTCATGGGGCTCGAGGGGCGGATCTCCACGACCGGGACGCCGTCGGCGCCGACGAGCTCCACGTCCTCGATGCGCACCCGACGGGACGCGTCGCGTCGGGGGTCCGCGGGGCCGCGGCGGACGCGACCCGCTGCCGGTAGAGCTCCACGGCCTCGGCCACCGGACCGTCGAAGGCGAGCCGGCCCCGGTCGAGTACGAGCGCCCGATCGCACATCTCGCGCACCGCATCGAGGTCGTGGCTGACGAGCACGAACGTCTTGCCCGCGTCCACGAACCCCCGCATCCGTTCCAGGGATCGGCTCTGGAACTCCGCGTCCCCCACGGCCAGCACCTCGTCGACGAGCAGGATGTCCGGGTCGACGGTGACCGCGATGGCGAAGCCCAGCCGGACGTACAGCCCGGACGAGTAGGTGCGCACCGCGGTGTCGAGCAGCGGTCGGATCCCGGCGGTCTCGACGATCTCGTCGAAGCGCTCGTCGATCTGCTCGCGGCCGAGGCCGAGGATCGCGCCGTTGAGGTAGATGTTCTCCCGACCCGTCAGATCGCCGTGGAACCCCGCGCCGAGCTCCAGCAGCGACGCCACCCGGCCGTTGGTCTCGATCGTCCCGCGGTCCGGCGGCAGGATGCGCGCCAGCAGCTTGAGCAGCGTGGACTTGCCGGAACCGTTGTGGCCGATCACCGCGACCGACTCGCCGTGCTCGACGGTGAAGCTCACCTCCGACAGCGCGTCGAAGTCGGTGTAGGAGCCGCGCCGCAGCCGGGTCAGACGCTCCTTGAGGCCGACGGCCCGCTCGTGGTGCAGGCGGAAGGTCTCCGTGACGCCGTCGACGACGATGGCCGGACGGGTCGGGTCCGCCTCCAGACCGGTGAACTGCTCGATCGATCGCCGCGCCACGTTCAGATCTCCTTCGCGAAGGAGCCCGAACGCCGCAGGAAGGCGGCGTACCCGGCGATGAAGACCACGACCGCGGACAGCAACGCGATCCCGAGCGCCGGCAGGCTCGGCACCGTCGGTCCCCCGGAGACGATCCCGTCCCCGGCCGCGTTCACGACCGAGCCGTACATGGGCGAGCGGAACACCTCGACGAACCACGCCATCGGGTTCAGCTGCAGCGCGGTGGCCAGCAGGGAGTCGTCCCCGAGCTGATCGCGCACCAGCGCCAACGGGTAGAGCACCGGCGTGGCGTAGAACCAGACCTGGAAGATGACGATGAACAGCTCCTGCAGGTCGCGGAAGACCACGTTGGTCGCGGCGAACCACATCGCGACCCCGGCGGTGAACACCGTCAGCAACGCGATCGCGAGCAGCGTCGCCGGAAGGTGCAACAGCACCCCGACGCCGCGCGTCCACACCAGGAACGGGCTGATGACGACCAGCGCGAGCAGCAGGTGGATCAGCTGGGAGATCACGTGGCTGAGCGGGAGGACCTCCCGCGGGAAGTACACCTTCTTGACCAGGTCCCCGTTGCCGACGATCGAGTGGATCGCGCCCTGACAGGAGTTCTGGAAGAACTGCCACAGCAGGTAGCCGGCGATGAAGAACGCGGCGAAGTCGTCGATGGGGATCGGGACCACCTGGGTGAACACGATGGCGAACACGACGGTCATCAGCGCCGGGGTGAGCATCGACCACAGGAACCCCAGCGCGGAGCTCTTGTAACGGACCTTGAGCTCCTTGCGCACGAGCTGGTCCAGCAGCTCACGCGCACGCCACAGCTCGAGGAGCTTGCCCAGGCCCGCCCGCGTCCGACGACCCGCGCGCACGGCGCCGTCGGCCGAGCCCGCCGCTCCGGCGTCGGCGCTCATGCGTCGTTCACCTGTGCCCACCCGTACTCGTCGTGGCCGTCGCGGTGACGGCCGATCGCCCGCACCAGGACCAGCGGGGCTGGTGCGTCGCCGTCCCGCGCCCTTCTAGCACAGCCGTCCGCCTCCCTCCGGCGCCCGGTCGGTCAGTCGGCCGGGTCTCTGGACGCGGCCGTGACCCGTCCCCCACGCGCGGAGCGCTCGTCGTCAGCCAGCACCGTACCCGCGTGCAGCGTCACCCCCGGGCCGAGCACGACCCCGGCACCGAGCACGACGCCCGCCTCCACCGTGACGTCGTCGCCCGTCAGCAACCGCTCCACGGCCGCCCCCGCCCCGAGCCGGGTCCGGGCACCGAGGATGCTCTCGCGCACGACGGCATCGGCCGACACCCGCGACCCGGGTCCGAGGACGCTGCCCGCACCGATCGTGACCCGCGGGCCGACGTCCACGTCCGCCGCGATCAGGATCGGCCCCTCGAGCACCGCGCTCGGGTCGATCCGGACGGTCGGCGACACCCACCGTCCCGCGGTGTCCGGGGACGCGGACGTCGCCGGCCAGTCCACCCGACCCTCGAGCAGGGCCCGGTGACCGGCCCGGAGGCGTTCCGGGGTGCCGAGGTCCATCCAGGCGGCGTCGCGGACGAGCCCCGCCACTGCGACCCCGGCCTCCAGCAGCCCCGGGAACACCTGCCGTTCGAAGGAGAGCCGCCCGTTCGGGAAGCGCGCCATCACCTCGGGTTCGAGGACGTAGGTCCCGGCGTTGACCGTGTCCTGCCCCGGCAGTGTGCCCGGCGGCGGCTTCTCCACGAAGTCGCGGATCCGCGTCCCCTCCAGCACGCACACCCCGAAGCTCGACGGATCGTCGACCCGGGTCAGCACGAGCGAGGCGCCCGCGCCCAGCCGTCGGTGATCGGCGACCACCGCCGCGAGATCGACGTCGGTGAGCACGTCGCCGTTGCACACCAGGAACGTGCCCGTCACGTCGTCCAACGCCGCCCGGACCCCGCCAGCGGTGTCCAGTGGTTCGGGCTCGGGGACGAGGTGCAGAGCCAACCCGAGCTCGTCTGCGTCGCTGCGGAGCACCTCGAACGGCGCCGGGTCCGCCCCGACCACCAGGTGGACGCGTTCGACCCCGATCGCGGCGAACCGGTGCAGCATGCCGACCAGGAAGGGCACGCCGCCGAGCCGGACCAGCGGCTTGGGCACGCCGTCGGTGAGCGGCCACAGCCGCCGGCCCGCGCCGCCGGCCACGACCATGGCGTCGCGGACCGTGCCGCGCGGGTCCGGGTCGGGCGGACGCGGCGCGCCGGGCGGCTCCACGTTCATCGCCGCTCCCCCGTGCTCGAACGATCGCAACCCCGTCGCCGGGTGAGGCGTTCACCGACCCACGTCAGCACGACCCAGCCGACCAGTGCCGATCGCACCGGGAGCCACAGCGCCGCCTGGACCCCCGGCGACCGCCCCTGCAGCAGGTAGCGCTCGAGGCTGCGCGCGTGTGCCACCAGCGCCCGCCCCCGCACCGACCGGGTCGAGGCCCCGACCGCGTGCACGACCGTGCAGCCGGGCGCCTGCGCGATCCGCCAACCCGCAGCCCGCAGCCGGCGCGCCAGGTCCAGATCCTCGACGTAGAGGAAGTAGCCGGGGTCGAAGCCACCGACCTGCTCCACCGCGGCGCGGCGCAGGGCCAGCGCGCAACCCGACAACCAGCCGACCTCGCGGACCGCCGGTCCGGGGTCGCTGGCCGGCCGTGCCGCGACCGGGTCGCACGGGAGCGCGTGGTAGCGACGCGTCGCCGCGTTGTCGGGTCGAAGGCGTCCGAGCAGGGCGTGCCCCACCGCGGTCCGCAGGTCCGGGATCGCTCGGGCGGAGGCCTGGATGCGACCGCTCGGGTAGCGCACCAGCGGGCCGACCGCGCCCAGATCCGGCTCGGTGGCCAGCGCTGCCCGCAACCCACCGATCGTGCCGGGGGCGAGGCGGACGTCGGCGTTGAGCACGAGCACGATCGGTTCGCTGGTCGCGCGCATGCCGGCGTTGGCGGCGCGCCCGAACCCGGCGTTGACCAGGGGGAGGTGGCGCAGCCGCGGGTCGTCGGTCGCGAGCGCCCGGACCGCGTCGTCGGTGCCGTCCGTGGAGCCGGCGTCCGCCACGACGATCGTGGTGATCGCCTCGTCCGTGAGGCTCGCGAGGCAGCCGAGGACCTCGTCACGGGTCTGGTGCGTGACGATGACGATCGCGACGGGATCCGCGACGGTCGTCACGGCCGTCACGGTGCGGCGTCGTCGCCCACCGACACGACCACCTGGGTGCCGGCAGGCGGCTCGACGTCGGCCGGCAGCGGCTGCACGTCGGCGCCGAGGGTGGCGGCCACCCAGCCCGCCTCCTGCTCGAAGCCCTCCACCTCGTACACGGCGGTCACCGCACCGGCATCGAGGAGCTCCGGCCCGCTGCCCGCGAACCCGGCCTGGAACCCGGCGAAGGCCAGCGTGGACCGCACGATCTCCGTGCCCGATCCGCGTCCGCCGCTGTAGATGGCGACGACGACCTCGTCGCGGTCCTCGCGCAGCCCCGGGTCGGCGAGCGGTCGCCCCTCACGCAGGTCGTCGAACATGCGCTGTGCACCGGGCGGGTAGGCGATCATGTACTCGATGCCGTCGATGCGGCGCGGGTAGGCCGGCACGGTGCCCATCGGGACCCCACCGCCCACGACCTGGCGCATCTCGTCGGCGAGCCCGAGCATCGTGCGGGTCTGCAGCCCGTCGTCGGTGGTGAGGTTGGTCGCGACGTCCTCGACGAGTTGGAACAGACGTGGCGGGTTGACCAGGATCCGCGCGTCCGTGAGCTCACGCAGCACGGCGGTCAGGAAGGTCTGCTGGCGCCCGATGCGTTCGAAGTCGGCGTAGGGCCCCTGGCGCGAGCGCACGAAGGCGAGCGCGTCGGCCGCGTCCATGTCGTGGCACCCGGCGGTGAAGTCCGCCCCGGACAGCGGGTCGACCAGCGGGTCGTCGAGGCAGATCTCCACCGTGCCCAACGTGCGGACCACCTCGATGAACCCCCCGAGGGACACCGACGCGTAGTGGTTGACGGGCAACCCGAAGTTGTCGCGCACCACGCGGACCAGCTGGTCCGGGCCGCCGGCGAAGGTGTCGGTCAACTTGCGGTTGCGGCCCTGGTCGACCACCAGCAGGTCGCGGGGCAGGCTGACGAGCGAGATCGTCTCCCGGTCCTCGCTGATCGACACGTACATGATCACGTCGCTGCGTTGGCCGTCGAAGTCACCGAGCCGCAGTTCGCGACGCTCGTCCTCGCCGAGCCCGTCGCGGGCGTCGGATCCGACCACCAGGAAGTGGCGCGCATCCGAGGCGACCAGCGGCTGTTCGAGCTCGGGGACCGGGACCCGCGTCAGGTTGCGCTCCGCCTGCTCGACCAGCAGCTGCGCGGTGGTGTTCAGCGCGAGGGCGGCGGCCGCCGACAGCACGAGCAGGGACGCCGTGACCCGGGAGATCGTCCGGAACGGACGCCCCCGTGCCACCTCGGGACCCCACGGATCCGGTTGTGCTCCGACCACCCTCGTCGCCCTTCCTCCCGCATCAGCGAGCTGCGCGCCCCGCTCGACGCGACCGGCGTCGCGCAGTGTCGCGCCCCCGCCCCCCCCGTGCCCCCGTCAGCGCTCGGTGCGCCCGACGGCCGATGGCCGAGTGGCCAGCCCCCCTCGATCCGTCGACCCGTGCACCCTCGACCCGTGCACCGTCGGCCGTCCCGCGCTCAACCCGAGCGGTCCTGGTCCGTCCCGATCGTGATCAGCAGGTCGACCGGTTCCCCCTCGAACTCCAACGCCGTGTCGAGCGGCTCCAGCGCCGCGCCGTCCAGGGCCTCGGCCACGAGCGCCGCGACGTAGTCGACGGCGTCGTCCTCACCGGCGACGTAGTTCACCACCGTGCGTTCCCGATCGAAGCTCGGGGCGTTCCCGGTGCCGAGCACCTGGAACCCCTCCGCCTGCAGGCGGACCTCGACCTCCCCCGCGAGCCCGTCGATGCCGGCGCCGTTGAGCACCGCGAGGCGCACCTCGTCCTTGAAGCCCTGCTCGACGTCCTCGACGGTGATCCCACCCGGACCGAGCAGCGGGGTGCCGTCCTGCAGCGCCTGGAACCGCACCATCGCCGGCTCCTCGAGCGGCAGGATGGCACCCGACTCCGGGTTGACGATCAGCGGCAGCGTGTCGCGATCGATCCGCACCGGCGGCGCGAAGACGTCGGCCATGGCCAGCAGGCTCGTGCCCCGCAGGCTGACGTCGGTGGCGATCTCCGCCCCGATGACGTCGACCACCCGTCGGGCCTGCAACGGCGAGGTGGCGGCGAACCGACCGTCGACGCGGCGGGCGACGGCCTGGAGCACCTCGGCGGTGATGCGGACCAGGTCCGGGTCCTCGGCAGCGTCCAACTGGGCCCGCACGTCCGCCCCATCCACCTGCCGGCACCCGGTGGAGCCGCAGACCTCGAGCGGGGCGAGGACGTCGGCGAGCTCGGGCAGCGCATCGACGGACAACGACGCGACGTGGTCGATCCGCACGGCGGAGTACTCGGCGACCGCGCGGGTCACCAGGTCGAGCCCGCCCTCGAGCTGGACCTCCGCCAGGGTCAGCTCGCCCAGCCCCTCGATGGTGACGGGGAGCTCGGCGGGCAGGAGCAGGACCGCCGGCTCCTCCCGCGGGCCACCGACCTGGACCAGGGCCACGGGGCCCTCCAGCGGCGACTCCCGCGGCACCGTGGGATCGACCGGGCCGGTCATGGTCACCAGCACGGTGGTCGCGTCCTGCGGCGCACGCGTGTCCGACGGGCCGAGGGCGGTGACCTCCTCGCTGAGCGCCGGGACCTCTTCGGGCCCGAGCCGCAGGAAGGTGTAGCCCCACAGCACGGCCACGACCGCGAGCCAGATGCCGAGGAAGGTCGCCACGACCGCCGCGGCGACGCCGGCGATCCGCAACGCCTTGCGTCCCGGGGGGACTCGGGTCGAGGAGAAGGACAGCTCGCGTGCAGGCACCGGTGCATCCTGGTCGAGCGGGACGGTCGCGGCCAACGGTGCGGCGAAGCCCCCGACGGCCCGAGGGAGGTCAGCTGCCGACGGTACCATCGCTCGCCCCGTGTCCCGTCCGCCCGGAGGTCCCATGCGGCTCGGCCCGCCGACCCGCAACGGCCCCCCACCCGACGACGTCGCGGTCGCGGTCCGCCAGGCCGCCCACCAGCTCGGGCACCGCCCGGCGGTGACCCTGCTGCTCCCCGCCGGACGCCAGGAGCAGAGCGCCGCCTCGCTGGCGCAGTGGGCCGCCAAGGGCGCCCACCTGCTGCAGACGGATCTGTTCCTCGAGCCCGGCGACGAGGTCCGCCTCGACGCGCCGTGGTCGTGGACGACCGCGGCCGTGGCGCTGGCCGTGTGGTGGGCCGGCGGGGTCGTGCGACTGGGGCCGGGCGGGGCGCCCGTGCTGGACGTGCTCGGCCCGGACGGACCGGCCGACCCCGACGGGGAGGTGCTCACCGTCGGCGATGGCATCGATGGGGCCCCCACGACGACGGCGGGTGGCCCGGGCGGGCTCGCCTGGACCCGGGAGGCGCAGCCGTTCCCCGATCAGCCGCCTCCGCCGGCCGGGGCACCGGACGCGGCCGCGGTCCGGTCCGGGGACACCACCCACCACCAGCGGGCGCTGCTGGAGCGCGCCGCGGCGATGGGCGACGCCGACGGGACCGCCGGGCTCGCGGTCGCCGGCACCGCGCCGGACGGAGCCGTCCACGTCGATCCCGTGGACGCGTTGGCGCTCGTCGCGTTGCGGCCACTGCTGACCGGTGCGCCCACGCTCATCGCGCGGGGCGTCGACCAGCAGGCGGCGGCGGGCGATCGCGTCCGGTGTTGGGCCGTGATCGGGCGCTGATGCCGCCTGGCCGGCGCCGCGCGGGCGCGGCGATCACCGCGTTCAGGGCGCCAGTGCGCCCGGCGCCACGGCGTAGAGGTCGTCCGCCCCGGCGGTGATGGCGCCGGTCAGCCCGTGTACCGACGGCAGCAGCTGCGTGGCGAAGAAGCGGGCGAGCGTGACCTTCGCGGCGAGGAAGTCCGCGCCGTAGGGCGCGGTGTCTCCGTCGTCCAGACGCTGCTGCGCCGCAGCGGCACCCCTGGCGAGCAGCCCCGCCCCGACCACGGTCGCGAAACAGCGCAGGTAGGGGGTCGCGCCGGCGAACACGTCGTTGGGCTGTTCGCGGTGCTCGAAGATCCACGTGGTCACGGTGCCGAGCTCGTCGATGGCGGCGAGCAGCGGCTCCCGGATCGCCGCGAGGTCGTCCGTGAGCGCCGTCGCCTCGCTGCGCAGATCGCCGAGGTAGCCCTTGACGAACGCCCCGCCGTCGTAGGGCAGCTTGCGGCCGACGAGGTCCAGCGCCTGGATCCCGTTGGTGCCCTCGTAGATCGGGGCGATGCGCGCGTCGCGGTAGTGCTGGGCGACGCCGGTCTCCTCCACGTAGCCCATGCCCCCGTGGACCTGGACCGCGAGCGAGGTCAGCTCGACGCCCAGGTCGGTCGCCCACGCCTTGGACAGCGGGGTCAGCAGGTCAGCGAGCTTGGTCTGCTGCTCGCGCACGACCGGGTCGTCGGCGTGGTGGCCGAGGTCGAGCGCGTGCGCGTTGGCGTAGCACAGCGCCCGCGCCGCCTCGATCGAGGCCTTCTGCGTCAGCAGCATCCGGCGCACGTCGGCGTGATCGATGATCGCCGCCTGCTCGCCCGGCTCGCTGGCGGGGCCGCGGCCCTGGCGTCGGTCCTGTGCGTAGTGCAGTGCCTGCTGGTAGGCGCGTTCCGCGATCGCGACGCCTTGCAGGCCGACGCCGAGCCGCGCATCGTTCATCATCGTGAACATCTGGCGCATGCCCTGGTTGGGCTCACCGACGAGGTACCCCGTCGCGCCCTCGCCGCTCTCCCCGTACGCCATGACGGCGGTCGGGGAGGCGTGGATGCCGAGCTTGTGCTCGAGCGAGACCACCTCGACGTCGTTGCGCGCACCCAACGACCCGTCGTCGTTCACGAGGAACTTCGGGACGATGAACAGCGAGATGCCCTTGGTCCCGGGCGGCGCGTCGGGCAACCGGGCCAGGACCAGGTGGATGATGTTGTCGGTCAGGTCGTGGTCGCCGTAGGTGATGTAGATCTTCTGGCCGGTGATCCGGTAGGTGCCGTCGTCAGCCGGCACGGCCCTCGTCGTCACCGCGCCGACGTCGGAGCCGGCCTGCGGCTCGGTGAGGTTCATCGTCCCGGCCCACTCGCCGGAGACGAGCTTCGGGACGTAGGTCTGCAGCTGCTCGTCCGAGCAGTGGTGCTGCATCAGGTAGACCGCGCCGGTCGTGAGCAGCGGCCCGAGCGAGAACGCCATGTTCGCGGAGGTGATGAACTCCTTGACCACGTTGGCCACGGTCAGGGGGAAGGCACCACCACCGAACTCGGCCGGGTGCTGGACCGCTCCCCAGCCGGCCTGGACGTAGCCGTCGTAGGCCTGCTTGAAGCTGTCGGGCGTCACCACGCCACCGTCGACGACCTTGGCGCCCTCGGCGTCGCCGTCGCGGTTGGTCGGGGCGATCGCCTCGGAGGCGAACCGACCAGCCTCCTCGAGCAGCCCGTCGACGAGCTCGGGTTCCGCATGGGCGAACGCGTCGAGCGCGGTCAACGCCGACAGGGGCGTGATGTGCTCGAGCACGAAGCGGGCGTCACGGACCGGGGCGCGGTAGGTATCCATGTCGAGAGGGTACCGACGGGCCATCCAGCGGAACGAACCGGACGGGTCCGTTCGGGCTCCCCGGGCGGTTAGCCTCAACGCTCGACCGCGGCGGCCCCGTCACGCGCTGCGGCGTCGGCGGGTGGCCGCCCGCAGGCCGAGCCCCGACCCCGATCCATCGGGACGATCCGTGCCCTCAGCCCGACCGCCACTGCCCCGCGTCCCACGCCCCCTGAAGGCGTTGGGACGGCTGATCGGGCTGCCCGTCGCGGAGGTCCGCGGCTACTGGGCACAGGAGTCGCGCAGCATCCGTTCGGGCGCGTCCGCGCTGGCCCTCGGGCTCGGCGCGACGCTGATCGCCGGGATCACGTTGGCGTCCTCCGAGGAACGTCTGGCATCGATCCCGGGGCTGCTCGCGCTGATCCCCGCCGCGATCGGCATGCGCGGCGCGATCTTCGGGGCGCTCGGATCCCGGCTGTCCACGGGCATCCTCACCGGTCAGTTCGACCGGCAACTGGTCCGCAAGAGCTACCTCGGCCGGCAGGTGGAGGCCTCCTCGATCCTGAGCGTCGCCTCCGCCACCCAGGCCGGCCTGATCGCGTGGGCCATCAGCGCCGCGCTCGGCCTGCCGACGATCCCGCTGCTGGACCTCGTCGCCATCTCCCTGGTCGGGGGGCTGCTGTCGTCGGTCGTGCTGTTCGTCGTCGTCGTGTGGATGGCCAGACGCTCCGAGTCGGTCGGCTTCTCCATGGACGACGTCGGCGCCCCGATCATCACCGCCACCGGTGACCTGGTCACGCTGCCGGCGTTGCTGATCGCGACGCTCGTGCTGGACGTGCCCGTGCTGCCCGAGGTGCTCGGGGTCCTCGGGCTGCTCGGCGCCGTGGTCGCGGCGATCCTCGGCATCCGCCAGCGGGAGCCGACGATCCGGCGCGTCGTCCGCGAGTCGCTGATCGTGCTCACCATCGCGGTGACGATCGACGTGTTCGCCGGGGTCGTCGTCGAGGCGCGCGCGGAGGAGCAGTTCGGGGCGGCGGCGCTGCTCGTGCTGATCCCCCCGTTCATCGCCAACTGCGGCTCGCTCGGCGGCATGCTCTCCAGCCGGCTCGCCTCCAAGCTGCACGTCGGTCAGCTCGAACCGCGGCTGGTCCCGGGCAAACTCGCGACCCTGGACTTCTCGCTGACCACCCTGCTGGCGCTCCTGGCCTTCTCCGGGGTCGGCCTGGCCGGCTGGCTCGCGGCCGTCATCGTGCCCGGCGTGGACGCGCTGGCCCTCACCCAGACCCTGGGCGTGGTGCTACTCGGGGGCCTGTTCGCCCTGCCGATCCTGGCCGGGACCGCCTACCTCGCCGCCACCATCTCGTTCCGGTTCGGGTTCGACCCCGACAACCACGGCATCCCGATCGTCACGGCCATGATGGACCTGACCGGGGTCCTGTGCCTGCTCGGCGCCATCACCCTGCTGCACGTGGGAGTCTGATCACCATGAGGAACCGTCGCACGATCAAAGAGATGCTCGTCGGGGCGAAGGACGCCGCGGAGCTGATGGTCGACCTCGCCTACGCGGCCATCTTCTTCGGCGACGACGCGCTCGCACGCGAGGTGCTGCGCCTCGAGGACCGGGTCGACGAGCTGCTCGTGGAGCTGCGGGCCGTGTGCATGATCGCCGCACGGACCCGCGACGACGCGGACCAGCTCGCCGGCGTTCTGTCCATGGCCGTGTCGATCGAGGGCATCGCGGACGCGGCCGAGGACATCGCCCGGGTGGTGCTCAAGGACCTCGGTGTCCCGGCACAGCTGCGCGACGACCTGCGCCACGCCACGGAGATCACCGGGCGGGTCAAGGTGCGCGCGGACAACCAGCTCGAGGGCACCACCCTGCGCGACCTGGAACTGCCCGCCAGGACCGGCATGTGGGTGATCGCCATCCGCCGCGACGTGGACTGGGTCTACGGCCCGGAGGGCGACGAGGTGCTGCGCGAGAACGACGTGCTGTTCCTCCAGGGGCCGAAGGAGGGGCTGGACACGGTGCGCGAACTGGCCGGCGGCACGGCCCGCGAGCTGCCGGCACCCGTCGTCGGGGGCACGCTCTCGCACCTCGACCGCGCGGTCGACCTCGTCGTGGAGCTCAAGAACGTCTCCGAGGTGGCCGTCGGGCTCGCCTACTCCGCCATCCTGCTGCGCGACACCTCGCTCGCCGGCGAGGTCAGCGTGATCGAGGACCAGTCCGACGAGCTGTTCCACCAGCTCGAGGGCTGGGTGCTGCGGGCGGCGAAGGAACTCGAGGACCCGGAGGAGCTGCGCGGCATGCTCCACCTCGCCGCCGCCTCCGAGCGCATCGTCGACAGCGCCCAGTCGATGACGCGGGTCATCGAGGACGACGGTCCCCCGCACCCGATCATCGCCACCGCACTGTCCGAGGCGGACGAGATCGTCGCCGAGGCGATCATCGCGGCCGGGAGTCGGCTGCAGGACCGGACGCTGGGTGAGCTCAAGCTGCACTCCGAGACCGGCATGGAGGTCCTGGCGGTCCAGCGGGGCGGGCGCTGGGCCTACCGGCCGCGCCGCGGCTACGGGCTGCGGGTCGGGGACCGGCTGCTGGCCATCGGCCCGGAGGAGGGCGCGCCGAGGTTGCGGGAGTGGGCGGGCGACGAGCGGCCCGAGGGCGACGACGGCTGGATCGAACCCGACGAGATCGAGCACTGAGCAGACCCCTGGGTGGACGCGGCGTCGAACGTCGGGTTCTACGCTCCATCCATGACGAGCGTGCGTCGGTTCTCTGACTGGTTGGCACGTCGACCGCTCTTGGTCGACGCGGCAGCGGTGACGGTGATCGCGCCGCTACTCGTCGTGACGTCGTTCGACATCACGACCGACGTCACGTCGGGGCCCGTGACACCGTGGGTCGTTGCGGTGGTGTTGCCGCTCGTGCTGCGAAGACGCCTGCCGGTCACCTCGGCCGTGGCGGTGTTCGTGGTCGCTGCCGTCCAGACGGTGGTCGGCCCGGCGTTGCTCATGCCGGCCGATCTGGCGGTGCTCGTGTCGCTGTACACCGTCACCGTGTACGGCCCAGCCTGGGCTGGTCGGGCGGCGATGTCGGGGATCGTCGCCGGTGCGTCGGCGTTCGTGGCACGCTCGGCGGTCGACGGTCAGCTCCCGTTCGGGCTGAGTGCCTCCTTCGCCATCGTCATCAGCGGGTTGGCGGTGTGGGCGCTGGCGATGCTGCGGCGTGCTCGTCGGGACACGTTGGATGCCCTGCACGATCGGGCGGAGCGCCTCGAGCGTGAACGTGACCAGCAGGCGCTCATCGCGGTGGCGGCGGAGCGAGCGCGTATCGCGCGCGAGATGCACGACGTCGTGGCTCACTCGCTGTCCGTGGTTGTTGCGCAGGCCGACGGGGGCCGGTACGCCATCGAGAACGATCCGTCCGTCGCGGGTCCGGTCCTGGCCACGATCGCCGACACCGGCCGGTCCGCACTGACGGATGTGCGGCGCATCCTCGGGGTGCTCCGCGATGGACCACCGGACGGCACCGCGGCGGACAGCCGATCCGTGCCGACGAGAACCGCAGGAACGCACCCATCTGGACGGCAGGAGCTCGTGCCGGACGCTCCTCAACCCTCCGACGGGGACGTCGCCGCGCTGGTGGAGGGGATCCGTCGTGCCGGTCTTGAGGTGTCGGTCGAGGAGGTCGGTACCCCGGTGGCCGTGACCGCAGGGCTGCAGCTCACCGCCTACCGGGTACTGCAGGAGGCACTGACCAACGTGCTCCGACACGCCGGACCCGACGCGACCGCCCGGGTCGTGCGTCGCTGGAACGCCGAGCGGCTCGTGATCGAAGTGACCGACGACGGCCGAGGTGCGTCCTCGACGCAGCTCTCCGCTGGCAGCGGCCTCGGGCTGCCCGGCATGGCCGAGCGCGTCGGGCTGTTCGATGGAGAGCTCGATGCCGGGCCAGCTGACGGAGGCGGGTTCCGGGTCCGTGTCGAGCTGCCGTTGACGACGGCGATCCCCCAGACGGCACCGAGCGGGGGCCCGTTGTGAGCGAGCCGATCCGTGTCGCGCTGATCGACGATCAGCCGTTGGTGCGCGCCGGGTTCGGCATGGTCATCGACTCGCAGTCGGATCTGCGCGTCGTCGCGGAAGCCGGCGACGGTGCGCACGCCCTCGACATCCTGCACCACACCGCCGCCGATGTGGTCCTGATGGATGTGCGCATGCCGGGCATGGACGGGCTGGCCACGACGAGCCGCCTCACCGCGGCGGACTGGCCCGGTCCGGTCCAGCCCCGGGTCGTGGTGCTGACGACGTTCGACCTCGACGAGTACGTGCTCGAGGCGATCAGGGTCGGGGCGAGTGGGTTCCTTCTGAAGGACGCACAGCCCGAGGAACTGCTCGCCGCGATCCGCAGCGTGCATGCGGGCGATGCCGTCATCGCACCGGCGAGCACCCGGCGGTTGCTCGACCACCTCGCCACGTCGCTCCCAGCGGCACGGAACGCTGACACCGGCATGCTCGAGGCGTTGACCGCTCGGGAGCGTGAGGTGCTCGAGTTGATGGCGCGTGGCCGGTCCAACGGGGAGATCGCGGCGGACCTGTTCGTTGCGGAGGCGACGGTCAAGACCCATGTGAACCGGATCCTGGCCAAACTCGGCGCTCGCGATCGTGTCCAAGCCGTGATCACGGCCTACGAGAGCGGGTTCGTCAGCCCCGGCACGTGAAGAGCGGGCGCCCGCCCCTCGACCCGCAGTGTCGCAGCGTGCACCCCAGGGTGGAGTCGACGTTCAACACGAGGGCTGACGGTCCGCACCTCGCCCGGCCGTAACGTCCTCGGCAGTTCGCCGTCGATGCGATCCGAAGGGGCCTCGTGTGGTGACCGATCGTGCAGCAGTAGGCCGACGGGCCCGTCCACACGGTCGCTGGCTGCGCTGGGCACTCGTGGACGCATCCCGACGGCTCGGACGCCCGTCGAGCGTGCTGATCGTCGCGGTGCTCGCCGTGCCGGAGCTGACCTGGCTGGCCGATCCGCTCACGACGGACGACTCACCGATCCGAGGTGGGTTCGGGTTGATCGCCCGAGGCGAGGGGGTCTGGACCGTGGTGGTCGTCGCGGCCACGGTCCCAGCCGCGGTCATGGTCGCGGATCGGCGCGATGGGCTTGCCTTGCTGCTGCGGCTGCGTGGTCTGGGGCCGGCCGGGTACCTCGCGTTGCGCGCTGGCGGGGCCGGCCTGGTGGCTTCGTCGCTGGCAGTGACCGGACTCTTGGTCTCGTTCACGGGTCTGGTCTGGCTGCTCGGAGCGCGACCGGCCGGTCCGGCGTGGGCTGGATCGGCCGTACTCACGGACGGGTCGGCGTTCCAGGGCGATGCGTACACGATCGTGGTCGCAGGCATGGCGGCAGGCGGCCTGGCGGCGGTCGCGGCGGTGGTCGGGTCCATCGTGCAGGTGCCGTTGGTTCCGAACCTCGTGCCGCTGACGGCCTACGTGGCGGCGGCCTGGCTGGAGTCGCTGTCGCCGTCGCTGTTGGGTGAGTTGGCCGGTGCGGCGTCGTTGCAGTTGGCCCCTGCGACCGAGGGAGCGCTCCGTGATGCCGTCATCCCGGCGTTGGTGTGGCCGGTGGCTGCCGTGGTCCTGGTCGCGATGGTTGGTCCGCATCAGGAGTCGCTGTGGCGTCGGTGAACTCGGTCCGTCGACGGTCAGCACGGGCGCGACTGGGGCGGCTGACGATCTACGACCTGCTCTCCCATCAGCGGGCGGTGCGCTGGCTGGTGGTTCCTGCCCCGTCGTTCCTGGCTGGCTGGGTGGCGGCAGATCAGCTCGATCGAGTGCAGGTGGCGTGGTCCCCGGGCGATCTCGTCGGCGCGGTCCTGACCACCCCGGTGCTGACCGGGCTGCTGCTGACCCTGCCGATCCTGATGTTGACCGTGGATCTGCCGCTCCGTCAGGTGCTGGACGGCGAGGCATCGCTGACGTTCACCCGGATCGGGAGCCGCTGGATCTGGTGGACGTCGAAGCTGCTGTCCATGGCGCTGATCACGTTCGCCGCTGCAACGGCCTGCCTGGCTGTCGTGTGGCTCGCTGGGGTGACCCGCTCCGGGGGCGTCTCGTTGGTGCCGACCCGAGCGCTCGAGATGCTGTTGACGCCGGATCTCGTCTCCTCGTCGGCGAGCCGCCAGCTGCTGGTGTTCGGTTCACCCATCGTCCTGACGTTGGTCGTGCTTCCGATCTCCGCGGTGGCCGCGACCGTCGGGACCGCCACACGTCGACTGGGCCTGGCCGGATTGACCGCAGCCGTCCTGGCGATGTCGGCACCCTTCGTTGGCTGGCTCGGTGACGTGCTGCCCATCGCCATCCTCGGGCTGCTCCCCGGCGCGGCAGTGCTGTTGCCCGGTGCGCTCAGCGGAAGCGAGCTGTCTGCGCTGGCCTTCGTGGTCGGAAGCGTGGGCTGGATCCTGATCATGGCTCCGTTGGGTGTTCGCGCGATCGAGGATGTCCGATGAGCGACGCTCGACACCTTCCACCGGATGACGCCGACCCAGCGGTCGTCTTCGAGCACGTGTCGAAACGCTACGGACGCGACAGTTGGGCGCTGACCGCTGCGTCGTTCACCGTTCGAGCCGGTGAGATCGTCGGGCTCATCGGTCCCAACGGTGCGGGCAAGAGCACCGCGCTCGCGCTGGCTGCCGGGTTGGTCCGTCCAACCGCGGGTCGCTGCCACGTGCTCGGTGTCGACGTCGGGGGAGCCGGACGGACCCCCGCCGAGGTCGGCGTCGTCGTCGAGCAACCTCGCTTCGTGCGGAGCCTCGATGCCCGCGCCAACCTGCGCATGCTCGCGTCGGTATCCGAGGTCGCCGACCCCGACGACATCGATGCCATCCTGGACGAGGTCGGGCTCACGCGTGCGGGGACCCGCAGGGTGAGGGCCTACTCGTTGGGCATGCGCCAACGCCTCGGGATCGCCCAGGCACTCATGGAGCGTCCACGTCTGCTGCTGCTCGACGAACCGACCAACGGCCTCGACCCCGTCGGGATCCGCGAGGTCCGCGACCTGCTGGCAGCTCGTGCACGGCAGGGCACCGCCGTCGTGATCGCGAGCCACGCGCTCACGGAACTCGAGACCCTGTGCGACTCGGCACTCCTGATCCACGATGGACGACTCCAGGCGCAGATCCATGACGGAGACGACCAGGCCCTGGTCCAGATCAGGATCGCCCCCAGCGATCGCGACCACGTCGGTTCGTTCATCGACGTGCTCGACGAGCGAGCGTCACCCGGCGGCACGCTGCTGCTCACCACCACCCACCAACCCGTCCCGGAGCTCGTGGCCAGCCTCGTGGCAGCCGACATCCGGATCCACGGCATCTGGGAACACCGGCGGACGCTCGAGTCGCTCTACCTCGACCACGTCACCAACCTCGCATGACCGCCGCCCCCTCCCGGTCTCGACCCCGAAGGACCACACCCGTGAAACGCCTCTCGATGATCGTCGGGGCGGTCGTCACCGCCCTGGGCAGCGCCGGCTTCGTGCTGCTGGGTACGACCGACCTCACCGACGTCGCAGCTGACTCGGCCCCCACCGGTCCCACGACGGCGATCTGCGAGCTGTCACGCGTGGGCTTCACGACCTGCCAACGTGCCGTGACCAAGACCGACACGCAGCGACTGGAGGTCACCGCACCTCGAGACGGTCCAAGCGTGCTCGTACGGGCGTCCGCCGTGGACCGCAGCCCGGCATCGAGCCGCCGACTCGAACCCGGACGAACGAGGATCCTCGTCAACGCCGGCAACCCGGGCAGCTACGACATCCAAGCCCGGACCAGCCTCGTCGAGTTCACCGATCCGGTCGTCGAGCTCGACGTCCAGGTCGTCGATCAGTAGCCACGCCCACCTGAGGCCTACCCCGCCGGCGTTCGCGCGGCGTTCACTGACCGCTGCGGCGCGCTCAGCCGGGACGGACCACGGGGGCGAGGTAGCGGCGGGTGGCCAGACACCCGAGCACGACCAGCACGCTGAAGCTCGCCATCCCGATGGAGATCGCCTCCGCGGGTCCGGAGGCCGGGTCGGCGGCGCGGGCGATCGAACCCCAGAAGATGATCCAGAGCACGTGGAAGAGCGCCTGTCGCAGCGCGCTGCGGCGGACCCGGCGGGCGAGTTCCGGCACCAGCCGCCGTTCGAGGCGGTCCTGGGGCAGCTCGCGGCGCCACATCGTGCGGGTGATGCGGTGACGCTCGACCCGGTCGAGCGTGCGCTCCCAGACGTCGTCCCACTCCCGGTCGCTGAGTGCCATCCGCTGCTCCTCAGGCGCGGACCAGCGTGTCCAGCACGCCCTGGAGGTCCTTCTTGAACCGGCCGAGCCGCGGCTTGTGGCGCACCGACAGTGTCGCTCGCGGCCCGTCCAGACCGGGGCCCCGGTCCAGCCCGGCACGGCCGACCCCCGGCCAGTCGAGCGGCACGTGCTGCCACGCCTCGAGGACGGGAACGAGGTAGACCGGCGTGCCGTCGGGCAGCCGCAGATCCTGGGTCCCCAGCCCGTGGCGGAGCAGCTGCTCGTGGACGTGCGCGACGGTCTCCGTCGCGGGGTCGACCTGGCCCGCGTGCAGGCCGTAGAGCTCGAGGTCCGGGACGTCGAAGCGCGCCGCACCGTGGGTGCGGACCCACCGGGTCCCCTCCCCGTCCACGCGCGTGACGATGGCGTCCTCCGTGGCGACCGCGCCGATCGCCAGACGGTTCATCCAGGCCGCGTCCTGATCGGTCCGGGTGGCCAGGTCACGAACACCGACGATGCGACCCTTGAGCTGTCGCGCCAGCGCCTGCAGCAGCTTCGCCTGCCGCTGCATGCCGTTGACCAGCCCCTCGCCGCCGAGGTAGGTCTCCGTGCGCAGCAACGGGGCGTCGTCCTCGTCGATGACGTGGCGGACCACGGCCTTCTGCATCCGCCCGCCCCAGTGCACCTCCTGGGCCTGCGCACCCTCGTCGCGGATCGGCGCCGCCCGGTCGATGTCCTTGACCTGGCCGGCGGCACGCACCACCTCAGCGACGTCGTCGACGGGCCGATCGAGGATCAGCGCGATCTGAGAGGTGTAACGCTCGGCCACGGCGGTTCCACGGTCGGTTCACGGACGGACGGGCCCCGACAGGGTACGAGCCGATCCAGGCGTGCGGATGCCGCCGGCGCGTGCGCCGGGCAGCACATCCGCGCGACGCGCTACAGCCCGAGGTCGCGACTGATGAGCATGCGCTGCACCTCGGAGGTGCCCTCACCGATCTCCAGGATCTTGGCGTCCTGGTAGAAGCGGCCCACGCGCGTCTCGGTCGTGAAGCCCATCCCGCCGAAGATCTGGGTGGCCTCGCGGGCGGCCGTCACGGCCTGCTCGGACGAGTACAGCTTCGCGATGGACGCCTCGCGCTTGTAGGGCAGGCCCTGCATCTTGCGCCAGCAGGCGTAGCGGTACATCTGGCGGGCGGTCTGTGCGGCCACCTCGAGATCGGCGATCTTGAACGCGATCGCCTGGTTGTCGCCGATCGGCTTGCCGAACGCGTGGCGCTCCCGGGCGTAGCGGGTGCACTCGTCCACGCAGCCCTGGATGAGGCCCACGGCCAGCGCACTGATCGCGATGCGGCCGTCATCGAGGGTCTTGAGGAACTGGCGGAACCCGGCACCGCGCTCGCCGAGCGTGTGGTCGAGCGGGACGCGGACCCCGTCGAAGGTCAACTCGCGGGTGTCCGAGGCGTGCCACCCGACCTTGCGGTACGGCGGGGCGATGGTCAGCCCGGGGGTCCCGGCGGGGACGATGATGGAGGTCATCTCCCCCTCGCCGGTGAAGGCGGTCACGGTGATGATCGAGGTCATCTCCGTGCCCGCGTTGGTGATGAACTGCTTGCCGCCGTCGATGACCCACTCATCGCCGTCGACGCGGGCGCGGGTCCGCGTGGCGCCGTAGACGTCCGAGCCCCCGTCGGTCTCCGTCAGCCCGAAGGCACCGAGGGTCTCCCCACGGCACAGCTCCGGCAGCCAGCGCTGCTTCTGCGCCTCGGTCCCGAACTCGTCCAGCGGGGCTGCCCCGAGCCCGACCCCCGCCTCCAGGGTGATCCCGAGCGACTGGTCGACCCGACCGATCTCCTCGATGGCGAGGCAGAGCGTCAGGTAGTCGCCGTCCATCCCGCCGTACTCCGCGGTGAAGGGGATGCCGAACAGCCCCATCTCACCCATCTGGCGCACGATGTCGGTCGGGAACCGGCCCTCGGCGTTGAACTCGGTCGCCGCCGGCGCGACCACCGTGTCGGCGAAGTCGGCGACGACCTTGCGGAACTGCTCCTGCTCATCGGACAGCGCGAAGGACAGGCTCATCAGCGGGGCTCCTGGTGATCGAGGTCCGGGAGGTCGGACCGGAACGCCCGCCACACCGAGATACTCGGACGTCCAAGTACCTACGGCGAGCGTACCGACTCGACCCGTCGTGAACCCGCTCGGCGGAGGTGGCTCAGCCGGGGTGCACGTGCACGACGTCGCCGGCGGAGACCGGATGCGCGCCACTGCCGTCGCGCACGACCAGACGCCCCTCGGCGTCGACCGACGCGGCCACCCCGCGACGGATCGACCCGTCGGGCAGCTGGACCTCGACCTGCCGCCCGATCGTGGCGCAGCAGGCCCGGTAACGCGCCAGCAACCGCTCGGGATCGGCCTGGAGGGACGACAGCCCGTCGTCCAGTGCACCGAGCAGCGCCGCGAGCACCGCCCCGCGGTCGACCGCGTCGCCGAGCGCCTCACCCAGCGAGGTCCAGGCTGCCGCGGGACCGGTGCGCTCCACCCCGCGCCAGTCGAGGTCGAGGCCGCAGCCCACGAGCAGGACGTCTCCCGCCCCGGGCGCGCCGGCCACCACCACGGTGTGCCGCTCCACCAGGATCCCGGCCGCCTTCCGGCCGCCGAGCAGCACGTCGTTCGGCCACTTCAACGATGGGTCGGCACCCGCGGCACGGTAGGCCTCCCCGACGGCCAGCCCGGCGACCAGCGGGACCAGGCCCGGCGCGACCCGGGGCAGCGACAGCGTCGCGGTGACGGCGAGGTTGGCCGGGCCGGCTGGCCCGGTCACGTCGTCGCGCCACGGCCGGCCGCGGCGTCCACGACCCTGCTGCTGCGCGTCCGCCACCACGACCAGTCCCGGCGCTGCACCGTCGCGCAACGCCTGAAGCGCCACGTCCTGGGTGGACCCGACGACCGCGTGGTGCACGACCCGTGTCCACCGGGCCGTCGGCACGGCTGCACGCAGCACCGTGCGCACGTGCCGGTCCTCGGCCAGGTCCGACCACGGGGCGCGGTCGGCGTCCGGGTCCCCCGCGGTGCCACCGGGGCGCTGCGGTGCCTGATCCGCACGGTGGTCGGTCACCAGCGGTCCTCCCGGGACGAGCGGACCCGAGGCGGGTCCGCGGGCACGACGGCGGTCACGCTACCGCCGGTCGTGGTCGCGACCCGCACACCAACTAGCCTGCGCCGCGACCGGTCGCGGGTGACGGGAGCCACCCGCGGCCGGCGGACACGATGAGGATGGCGAGGCGTGGCGGAGACGACCAGGGACCGGCTCGACGAGCTCGAGCGGCGACGTGCGCTTGCCGCGGCCGGCGGCGGCGAGGACGCGATCGCCAAGCAGCACGACCGGGGCAAGGGCACCGCCCGCGAGCGCATCGACCTGCTGCTCGACGAGGGGTCGTTCACCGAGACCGACGCGTTCGCGGTCCACCGCGCCACCGGGTTCGGCCTCGAGGACAAGCGGATCCTCGGCGACGGCGTCGTGACCGGGCACGGCACCATCGACGGCCGACGCGTCTGCGTGTTCAGCCAGGACTTCACGGCGTTCGGCGGCTCGCTCGGGGAGGTGTTCGCGGCCAAGGTCGTCAAGATCATGGACCTCGCGGAGACCATGGGAGTCCCCGTCATCGGGCTCAACGACTCCGGCGGTGCCCGCATCCAGGAGGGCGTCGTCAGTCTCGGCGGCTACGGCGACATCTTCATGCGCAACGTGCGTGCCTCCGGCGTCATCCCACAGATCTCCGCGATCATGGGGCCATGCGCGGGCGGCGCGGTCTACTCCCCCGCCATCACCGACTTCGTGTTCATGGTGCAGGACACCTCGCACATGTTCATCACCGGACCGAACGTGATCAAGACGGTCACCGGCGAGGACGTGACCATGGAGGACCTCGGCGGGGCGATGACCCATGCCGGCACCTCCGGGGTGGCCCACTTCGCCGCCCCCGACGAACAGACCTGCCTCGACGACATCAAGTACCTGCTGTCGTTCCTGCCCGCGAACAACCTCGAGCTCCCGCCCCGCATCGACACGGGCGACGACCCCCAGCGGCTCGTCGAGGAACTCGACACGTTCATGCCCGACTCCTCGAACGTGCCCTACGACGTGCGTGACGTCGTCCGCGCCGTGGTCGACGGCGAGGAGTTCCTCGAGGTCCACGAGCACTACGCCCGCAACCTCGTCGTCGGACTCGCCCGGATCGACGGTCGCGCGGTGGGCATCGTGGGCAACCAGCCCGCCCACCTGGCCGGGGTGCTCGACATCGACTGCTCGGAGAAGGGTGCGCGCTTCGTGCGGTTCTGCGATGCGTTCAACCTGCCCATCGTCACCTTCGTCGATGTCCCGGGCTTCCTGCCGGGCACCGAGCAGGAGTACGGCGGGATCATCCGCCACGGCGCCAAGCTGCTCTACGCCTACGCCGAGGCCACCGTGCCGCTGCTGACCGTCATCACCCGCAAGGCCTACGGCGGCGCCTACGACGTGATGGGGTCCAAGCACCTCGGCGCCGATGTGAACCTGGCCTGGCCGACCGCGGAGATCGCCGTGATGGGCGCCAAGGGTGCGGTCAACATCCTGCACCGTCGCGAACTGGCAGCCGCCGAGGACGCCGACGCGCTGCACGCGGAGTTCGAGCAGCGCTACGCACGCGACCTGGCCAACCCGTGGCGGGCGGCCGAACGCGGGTACGTCGACGCCGTGATCCGACCCTCGGAGACCCGACGGGAGCTGGCAAGGGCCCTGGACTTCACCGCCAGCAAGCGGGCGCCCGGCCCGGCCCGCAAGCACGGGAACATCCCGCTGTGACCGACGCGCCGCGTGACCGGGTGCCGGACGACGTCGACGACGCCGGGACAGCCACGCTCCGGCTGGAGATCCGCCACGGCGGCACCCCCGGCGACCGAGAGCTCGCGGCGGTCAGCGTCGCCCTGGCGAGTGTCCTGGCGTCGGGCACGGTGGACGCGCTCGACGACCGGGCGCCGGCGTGGCGTCGGGCCGCACTGCGCGAGACCACGAATCCGGTCCGGATCAGCCGTCCACACGACCTGCGATGACCGACGGCCCGCCCGAACACGACCCGGATGCGATCCACGGGATCGACCCCGATGCGATCCACGGGATCGACCCCGATGCGATCCATGGGATCGACGACCACGCGCTGCGCGGGTCAGCCGAACGCCTCAGTGGGGGCATCGCACTCGGCGCCGCGACGCTGATGCACCTGACCGTGGGGTTGTTCGTCTGGTTCACGGGCCTGCTCGCCCCGATGCCCGTCGCGCTCGCCCTCGTGGCGCTGTGGGTGGCGCTGGCCGTCACGATCTGGCGCTGGCACCGGCGGCGACCGCTGTGGACCCTGGTGGTCCCGTTCGCGATGGCCGGGGTGTGGTTCGCGACGATCACCCTCGGCGATCAGCTGCTCGGTTGGACCCGCTGAGGTCCGGGCTCCGGCCGACCCGACGGTCCGGATCACCGGGGGAGCGGCATGCGACACCCATCGAGCGGCGCGGGACGCGCCGCGCCGGCTGGCGCGATCAGCTCTGGGGCATCTCCGCGTCCCGGTCCACGTCGGTCTCGCCGGCCTCGACCGCGGCCTGGGCCTCCTCCTCGGTGGCGTAGACCGTGATGGTCGACTCCATGCCCGCGGCGCGGTGGCCCGGCACGTTGCAGATCATCGTCCACTCACCCGGGAACAACGCGGCCGTACCCGTCCCGACGTCGTTGCCGTCGGCGCCGACCACCGCGTTGCCGTCCGACCCGCCCATGAAGCTGGAGCCGTCCGCCGCGCCGAGGAACTCGATGTTGTGGTAACCGTCCTGGACGTTGACGGCCGTGATCTCGATGTCGCCCGTCACCGCGACGCCGTCGGTCACGTTGAAGAAGAAGTTGCCCATCTCGATCTCGAGCTCGCCGCCCGGGCCGAGGGGCCGGTTGTCGTCGCAGCCCTCCTCGCCGACGGGGCACTCGAACGCCTGCGCGTCGACCGCGCCCTCCGGGACGCTCGAGCACCCGGCGAGCAACGCAGCAGCGGCGGTCGCGATGAGAACGGCGGAAGAGCGACGCACGTCAGGATCTCCTGGAACCGGCTCGCATCGGCGGCGTGCGCGATGCGACCCGCAGGGTACCCACGCGACCACCGCGACCGACAACCCCGGCGGGGCAGCGCGCACCCGAGCCCATGACCGCGGAGTCCCCCGAACGGCGACCGCCTCGCCCGCGGGAGCTCGGACGAGGCGGTCAGGTCGGTGTCCGGTGATCGGACACCTCGAGTGGCGAGGTCAGCTGACGGTCAGCTCACCGCGCATCGTGGTCTCGTGACCCGGGATGGTGCAGACGAAGGTGTAGGTACCGGCGTCCAGCGACACCGTGCCGGTGGCCGTCTCACCCGGGTCGCACGCGACGACCTCTTCGCCGGTCTCGTCGATCACGAAGTTGTGGTTGACCGCGTCCTCGCAGGTGAGCTCGACGGTGATCTCACCCTCAGCGACCTCGAAGGACTCCTGGTCCCACGCGAGCGAGTCCGTACCGGTCACGGCGACGACGTCGTGGGGCCGCCGCCCCC
>JAFIEQ010000172.1 GCA_020832455.1 Nitriliruptoraceae bacterium | reverse complement strand
CCCCCCCGGGGGGGGGCCCCCCGTCCCGGGGGCGGGCCCCCGGCGCGGTCCGCGGGGGGGGGGGGGGCCGCGCTGGCGTCGAGGGCGGGTCCGAGGCCGGTGCGACGAGCCTCGTGGGTGTGCCGGGTGCTGACCACGTCGGCGGCGCGTGTCGGTGGGATGCGGGTCACGGTGGTCGTGCTGCGCGATCCGACGCCCGCGAACATCGTGCACATGCGGCGGTTGCGGCGAGGTGCGCGGGCGCGGCGCTGACGGACGCCCGCCGCCCAGCCGCGAGGGCGGTGCGGTTGCGGAGCGATCGCCGCCCCCGGCGCGGCGATCGCTACGCAACGCTCGGTTCCGCCCGGTTGGTTCCGCCCGGTTGGTGCCTCACTACCGAGTAGCGCTCTTGGTCCGATGGGAAGGACGATGGCGCCAGAGCAGGAATCGGAAGCCGTCCAGCTCGAATCGGTGGAGGAGGCGGTGTGTTCGTGGTCCGGGACCGTTGTCGATCGTCTCGAGGCAGCGGGCGAAATGGGAAAGACGGTTGCCGTCCAGGGGGCCGTAGTGGCCGGGCAGGACGGTGTCGGTGTCGCCGAGTCCGGCGAGCAGTTGCGCGCTGTGGCGGGCTGTTTCGAGGTCGGACCCGGGGAGTACCCCGAAGGTCAGGGGCCCGTCGTAGAGGAAGTCTCCGACGAACATCTGTCCGCGCTCGCGGTCGTGGAGTGATACGGAGTCTGGTGTGTGACCGGGCGTGTGGTGCATGACCAGGTGGCGGCCGCCCAGGTCGAGTGTCGCGCCGGGTGCCACGAATCGGGTCACGGTGAGACGTCGTCGTCGTGGCGTGAGGGTGGAACGTCGAGCGGCCTGATGGGTGCGCCCACGCACCTGATGGAGGACCTCGGGGATCGCGGGGGCCGCCACGTCCGAGAAGCTGGGGTGGGAGCCGATGTGGTCGTAGTGGACGTGCGAGGCGAGTGCGGTGACGGGCAAGGGGGTCAGGGCGCTGGTGACCACGGACAGGTCGGCGTTCCCTGAACCTGTGTCGAAGACCAGCGCGCGTTCATGCCCGAGGATGAGGTAGCTGACGGTTCGCTGCCAGTAGCGGGGTTCTCGGATGGCGAAGGTCATCGGGTCGATCTGCTGGACGTCGAACCAGTCAGCCGGGCGGCGTCGCCCCGTCATGTCCCGGAGCCTTCCGATGGTCCTTCGTGCGGGTCCAGGCGGGTCGCGGTCATGCGCCGACCCCAGCGAAGGACATGCCTGCATCCGCGAGCACGGCAGCCAGGACGCACCAGGCGGTGGTTCCCGCGGCGATCCACGCCAGGGTCCGTCGGGCACTGATGCCCATCGAGACCGCGAGCACCGCCGACAGTTGGGTTCCAAGACCGATCGGTCCGAGCAGTGCCAGCCCCGGCAGTCCCCAGCGTTGCATCACCCGTTGGGCGCGGCGACCCCTGCTCGTGTCGTCGGGTGCGCCCTCGACAGTCGAGGGGGCGGAGGAAGGCGCTGTACCTCGGCGTCGGGCCTGCCACCACAGCCGAAGCCTCTCGCCGTAGACCGCGGCCAGCGCCACCGTGAGCAGGTTGCCGGACAGTCCCGCGACGACGACCGCGACCGGGTTCAGACCGGCGAGGATCCCTGCCGGGATGACCACGACGGCTTCCAGCCACGGCATCGCGCCGCCGAGGAAGACCCCGACAAGGCCACCGGACTCCATCGCTACCCCTCTTTACTTTACCAGTCGGTACACCAACCGAACGGTACAGTAACAGCTAGGCTCCTGTCCATGTCACGACCCAGCAAACGCGACCACATCCTCGACGCCCTCGAGGACGAGCTGCTCGACGCCGGCCCCGAGGCCCCGAGCCTCGAAGCGGTCGCCGCCCGGGCCGCGGTGTCCAAGGGCGGGGTGCTCTACCACTTCCCCAGCAAGGACGCCCTGCTCGAGGCGCTGCTGCGACGCTGGGCCGCTCGCGCCGAAGCCGAACTCGAAGCGGCAGCCGACGCCCACGGCGTTGCTGCGGCATGGCTCGACATCAGCTCACCCTCGCGGTCATCCGAGGGCGACCGAGACCTACGCGTCGCCCGATCCCTGGCCGCACTCATTCGTAGCAGCCCCGCGGGAACCCTCGCCGATGTGATCGCAGAACTCGCCGAACGCTGGCGTCAACGCCTGGAACTCGAGATCGACGACCCGGTCCTCGCGGAGACCATCCGCTTGGTGGGCGATGGCATCTACTACGCCCACCTCGTCGGAGCACCAGCACCCGACCCGGAACTGCTGCGCAAAGTTCGCGAGCGACTCCTCAAGGACGCTCGTTGAGAACCGAGAACGGATCGATGACCGTTCCCTCGACGGCCATCATCCACCTCCCCCTACCGGGAGATGACGCGCCCATCAACGAGGTGAAGCACCCACCACGTACCCGTTGTACTCGCCGGCGACCTACCGCCATCGGCGGTGCCGCCGGGGCAGCCCCGTACGTGGTACCAGCCGCGTCGGCGTCGGCATCAACGGCGACGAACTCACGTGCGAGGAGGCCGGTGGAGATGCCACGTCCGATGACCTCGCCGTTGGAGGCGACGTCCGATTCCTCCGGTTCGGAGACGGCGAGGGTGCGCGGCACCTGGGAGCTGGGGCGGGCTATCGACGTCGAACGGGGTGGCTCCGGGAGGAGGACCGGTGAGGTCGAGGTGCTGGTTCTCGCCCTGGCGACGGTGTGCGTCTGACGTTCGAGCCAGCCTGACGAGACGCGGGCCACGGCAGGTCCACCCGAACCATCCCTTGGCGCCGCGCTCGCGACGCGCGGATCCGCTCGGGCGGTTCTGGCGACGTGCGACCGCCGCACCGAACCGACGTGCATAGTGTGGTATGGGCTCGAGGTGCGAGCGCCGTCGGCCCCGAACTCAGGCGCCGCCGGGTCCGTCGGGACGCTGGGCGTCCGCGATGCGGCGCAGCAGTCGGTGCAGCACCTCGGCCTCGTCCTCGTCGATGAGGTCGGTGACGTGGCTCTTGACCCCCTGCAGGTGGGTCGGTGCCGCGTCCCGCAGCCGCTGGCGTCCCGCTTGTGTCAGCGCGGCGAACGTGCCCCGGCGGTCGTCCGGGCAGGGGGTACGCACCACCAACCCGGCGCGCTCCATGCGGTCGACCAGGCGGGTCAGCCCGCTCTTGGACAGCAGCACGACCTCGGCGAGCTCCTGCATGCGGAGCTGGCGGTCCGGAGCCTCGTTGAGCTGGAGCAGGACGTCGTACCAGGCCAGGGGAAGATCCTGGGCGTCCTTCAGCTCGCGTTCGAGCCGGTCGGTCACGCGCGCATGGGCTTCGAGCAGCGCCCGCCAGGCGGCGAGGTGCTGCTCGGGAACGATGCGGGTGGTGGAGCGTTCGGCCATGACCCACCAGCCTACCCCGCGGGGCGCGCGTGTGGCAGAACCGGTGCGGATCGGGCGGAGGGATCTTCTCAGCCGGGGGTGACGTCGCGGACGGCTTCGGGGTGGCGCGGCTGACAGTCGGGACACCGGTAGACGTAGCGGGCGTGCTCGCCGAGCCGTTCCAGCACGATCGCGGCCCCGCACCGTCGGCAGGGTTCGCCCGCCCGACCGTGGACCCAGAGCGTCCCGGGGCCCGCGCCGGGGACGGTGGTGCGCGAGGAGCCGTCGAGGTTGGCACGCAGCAGGAGCGCCGCATCCTGCAGCAGATCGCGGCGCGTCTCGATCGTGACGGTGCGCACCGGCGCCGCGGGATCCACCCGGTGCAGGAACAGCACGTCGCACCGGTAGACGTTGCCGATCCCGCACGCGACGCGCTGGTCGAGCAGCGCCTCGCCGATGCTGCGTTCCGGATCGACGGTCCGCGCGAGCCGCGCCAGGGCCTCGTCGAGGTCCGCGGTCGGCTCGCACAGGTCGGGTCCCAGGGCGCGCAACGTGGGGTGCCGTCGGACCGCCGCGCTGTCCAGCACCTCGACGATGGGGGCCGAGAAGCACACGGCGGTGATCGTCCGGGTCCCGAGCACGACGCGGGCGCTCGTGGCGGGCTTCCGCCACCGTTCCCCGCGGCGGTACAGGTGCCACGCCCCGGTCATGCGCTGGTGGGTGTGGATCACGGTGTCATCGGAGGTGTGCACCAACAGGTGTTTGCCACGTGCCTCGACCGCGGTGACGGTGCTGCCGAGCGCCGGGAGCCGGCTCGTGGCCCGGGGGACCTCGACACGGGTCAGCGGGACGCCGACCAGCCCGCGACGCAGCACCGTCGCGGCGCGGTGGATCGTGTCACCTTCGGGCATGCAGCGAGCGTACGGCGCCTGCCCGGGGGTCCGGACACGGCGAGGGCCCGGACACGATCGGTGCCGGACACGATCGGTGCCGGACACGGCGAAGGGCCGGCGCGAACGCCGGCCCCTCGTCGGTGCGGGATGACTCAGAGGTCGTAGGGCCGCAGGGTGCCGCGACCGTTCTCCTTGGCACGCGCAGCGGCGTCCTTGAGCATCGCGTCGATCTTGGCGTTCAGCGCCTCCGGGAGGGACGAGTCCATCCGGAGTTCGAGGCCCTTGACGGCCTCCTTGACCTTGCTCTGGACGACGAGCGAGTCTGCCATGGTGTGCTCCTTGGGTCGTTGAGCCGGCGGTGGTACCGCCGACGTGGGACGTCTCATCCTCGGTGGTCGCGCTCGCACCACGCTGGCGCGGTCCGGTCGGCGGAGCGGATCCGTCGACCATCCCGACCATCTGGGCGATGGAACCGATGCGGGCCCGGACGTGGTGGGAGAGCGTGACACGAAGAAGCGTCGAGAACGAGCCTAGAACGCCCGTCAGGCCGGATGCGAGCACCGGACACCGTCCGGTGGTCGAGGAGGCCGTCACCTTGCGGTCAGCGCACGACCGTGCGGAGCGGTCCACCGGCCACCGAACGTCGCCATCGCGTCGTGCGGCGCCACGGCTCCGTGGAACCGTGGACGTGCCGCACTAGGGTCACCCCCGACCAGGAGGCGGCGATGTCCGGCACGACGGCCCGGGGCGGTCCGGGACCGGGGCGAGGGTCTGCGGTTCGGCGAGCCGGCCCGGCGCGGGCCGGCTCGGTGCGCGCCCGCACGGCGCTGCTCGCCGCGGTGGTCGCGTCCGCGCTGGCGGGCTGCGACGTCCTGGAACTCGGCACGATCGGCATCAGCGGGGAAGTCGCCGACACGCCCGAGCAGGGCGACAGCGGGAACTGGCATCTGACCCTCGTGGTCGACCCCGAGATGGTCGACGGCCTGCAGGGCGACGTCCTGCAGGTGCGCTTCGACGCGGACGAGCTGTCCTGCATCGACGGGACGGCGTTGACGCCCGAGTCGTTGGAGGCCGGGTGGACCGTCAACCTCGACCGTGTGGGTGACGACATCGACGACGCCGACCCACCGATCATCAACGGCCAGGCGCTGGCGGTCGATTGCCCGACGACCGAGGAGGGGTCGGGGCTCGGCTGAGCCGGCTGCACCCGGTGGCCTGCCCCCCCGTGGGCTCTCGTTGGGAAGAAGTCGGGCTCGGTGACCGCTCACAACGCCGTTGGCTACTGCAGGTCCAGGACGGTCTGAAGGGCCAGGTCAACGCCCCACTGTTCCTCAACGGTGAGGTGGCCTTGGTGGTCGCCGAGCCGGCTCACGTCGACCGCGCCCGTCTGCTCTACGAGCACTCGAGTCGTGACGCCGTTGATCTCGATCTCGGGGCGGAACGACGCGTCGCGCGCAGCGGTGGAGGTCGGTGCGATGAGCACGGTCGACAGCCGCATCAGCGCGTCGGACTGCACGATGACGCCGTAGCGAACACCGGCCTGCTCGTGGCCTTGACGACGCCCGAGCCGCAGCCGGAACACATCACCCCGGCGCACGCAGGTCCTCCATCATCGCGGCCACCTCGGCAGCCTCGGCTCGATCGGCTTCGTCGTCGGCGAGTTCCGCCACCTCGTCGATCAGGCGCTGACGGTCGCGTAGCCGCAGCGCGGCGGCGACCAGGCCACGGCGGACCGCTTCCGAGCGGGACAGGCCGGTGGCTTCGAGCTCAGCCAGGGCGCGCCGGGCATCGTCGTCGAGTCGTACGGAGATGAGATCGCTCATGGAGCGAATGTATCACGAAACGTCGGACACGGGATCCGACTCGACGTGCGCCCCGTCCCGGACCGGGTAGAAGATCCGACGCCTCTCTGTGTCAAGGGGCCGTTTTCGGGGGTGTTCGGGAGGGCAGGCGGTAGCGGCCCGAGGCCGGTGCGGATCTCGGGCTCCGTGCCCGGACGCGGAGATGTAGCGTGG
>JAFIEQ010000017.1 GCA_020832455.1 Nitriliruptoraceae bacterium | reverse complement strand
CGCGCAAGCAGCATGACCCCGCACAACCACCGTCAACCAAACTCTGGGCAGTCCCGTCTGCTGCTCGGTCTGCCTGATGGCCTGGTGGGCGACACCGTGCCTGCGCGTGAGGGTCTGTGGGCGTTGATCGCCGGAGGTGGCGTGCTCGCCGGGGTGGCGGTGGGCACCGGGTGGGCAGCCGTCCGCGAAGCCGGCCGCCAGACGGTTTCGGATGGTCCGCGGTTGGCGCGTCCGACGGCGTCGAGGGCATCGGACTACGTCGCGCCGCTGGAGCTGTGGGCTGCCCGGGCAGCGGCCATCTCGCCAGCCCTCGCCCTGGCGGTCGGCCTCGTACTTGCCACAGGTGTGGACACCGTCGCGCCAGCGGACCTTGTCAACGTCGGCACGGTGCTGGCTGTGGTCGTGGGCTTGGGGGTACTGGCGATGGGCGAGGTCATCGCTCGCCGTCTGCTGGAGCTTCGCCAGTCTGCGGGCTCGACGCTCGAGCTCGCCTGGAGTGACGCCCTGCGTTCGCGGGTGCTGCGCGACGTGGTGGCCGCGCCGATGGTCATCGGTCTGCTGGCCACCTTGGCGCTCCTCACGGCCGCCAGTGGTGGCGTGAACGACCCGGTCATCGCCAACGGACTGATCGGCCTGGTCGGACTCGGTTTCATCGGGGTCGCGGTCATCGCCCTGGTGGGTGCCAGTTCTCGCCCGCAACGGCACTTCCGTCGTCGGCTGTGGCCACGCGCGGGGGCGGACTACCCGGGTGCAGGGCTGGACGTGCGGCCCAGCGAGGTCAGCTGATGCTCGTCGTCGACGCCGACTCGCCAACACCGCCCTACGAGCAGATCCGGGCCCAGATCGTGACCTCGGTCTCCAACGGAGAGCTCGCCCCCGGCACCCGGCTGCCCACCGTCCGGCGGCTCGCCGGCGACCTGGGCATCGCCGCGAACACCGTGGCCCGCGCCTACCGCGAGCTCGAACGCGGCGGGGTGATCGAGACCCGCGGACGACACGGAACCTACGTGGCAGCCGATCACGCCGCCGCCACCGCCGCCGCAGCCGAAGCCGCCCGGCAGTTCGCCGCGCGCCTGCATGACCTTGGCGTCCAACCCGCAGAGGGCCTGCGTCTCGCCGCACGAGCCCTCGACCTACCGACCTGACCCGGACGGACCCGACTGCACCTGGCGCATCCCGCACAAGACTCCCACCCGCCGGCGCATCCACCACCGGCCCACCGAGGCGTCACGGTGCGGTCTGTGCGCCGCCGCTCAAGCGCCCGTGCTGGAGGAACGGGGCACCCGAAGACCGGTGACCAACGCCGTAGGAGCTAGCGCGGCGATGTGTGAACTCGGTCGGGGCATGCTCGTCGCGCAGGGGCTTCCGAGCCTCGTTCGGCGGCCAGTTCGAGGAGTAGTACCGTTTCGCGGCTCGAGTAGACGAGATGGCATGGTCTCGAGTACCCGCCGACACGACGAATCGATGAGGATGTGAACATCCGCACTGAAGCTGTGGGTGGTCGGAGACCGGACACGGTCGCGGCCGACAACACGCAACTCGGCACCACGGTGCTGTGCCTGTTCGGCGTGGCCTGGACCTTGGTCCTGATTCCCCTGTCTTCGGCGTCAACGACCGTCTCCCTGGCAGCCATGGGCATGGCGTGCCTCTGGGCGGGAACTCTGCTGCTGGCTTGCCGTCGTCGCGACTTCACTGCTGCTGAGGCGGCCGAGGCCGCTACGTCAGAGCTCACCCCGGCCCAGCGTCAGCGTGTCTTCGTGATAACCAACGTGGCGCAGGCCGTGGTCTTCTCCGTGGCCATCTCCATCTGCATCGCCACCGCGCGTGTCAGCTGGGTCCCTCTGGTTGCTGCCTTCGTGGTCGGGGTCCATTTCGTGCCGCTGGCGTGGGCGTTCGGGGAGATCGCGTTCCGTTGGGCTGGTGCCGTCCTGGCGGTCTTGGGCGGTTCGGGTCTGATCCTGGTCACGGTCAACACGGCGACACCGGAGGTAGCGGTCACGATCACGGCCGTGGGGTCCGCGATCACGTTGCTGGCCACCGCGACGGCTCTGCTTTCGCGCCATGGCCGCAGGACGCTCGAGGAGCGTTCCCATAGTTCCGGCAGCTGAGTTCACGAGCAACCCTTCGTTGGCCCGCGGCTCGCAACGGTGGCGCTGTCGAGGCCCCGACCGCCTGATTCCTCACGTCATGGACCCGCAAGGACCCACTTCGAGGACCCACGTCTGATCGCGCTGCAGGTGCCTACCAGCAGCTCAAGGTCCGGGCTCGGGGTGGGGTGTTCGACCACGGGAGCGCCGCCACCACGATGTGTGATGCCAACCGGTACCAGAGCCCCGGCCTGGTCACCCAAGGTCTATCCGCCTCGGCCCGTCGGCCGGGCGGAGTGCAGTGAGCCCGGTCCACGCGAACGCGTGTCTGGAGCTGACCATCACCCGTCCGGGTGCCGGCTGCGTGTAGGCCACAGCCAGTGCCGGACGGGTCTGGGCACATGCTGGCCTCCGCGGTCGTTTGCGGTCAGCGTGAGCTGCCGCCGCCGCCTCCGCCTCCGGAGCCGACGCCGGATGCCCCGCCACCACCTGCCGTGCTCGCTTGCGGTGTGGCTACGGAACGTGCGGCGGTGATCTGGGTTGTGCGGACCGGGGCGTAGTAGCCGTGCTGTTCGGTGGCGGCCCGGATGTTCTGGTCGAACCGCTCGGCCCACTGTTCGCCGTACCCGAAGGCGATCACCCAGGGCAGCAGTTGCAGGAACGGGTCGTCGAGCGCCACGTTCGGGTCGTCGGCCAGCCCGCTGATCTGTTCGGCGTGCGCCTCGGACACGAACCGGCGTAACCCCTCGAGCTGACGCCACGGCTCGATCCGGTCGTCTGGCAGGTAGGCGATCGCGGTGCGCAGGGTGTGGTCGGTGTAGGCCGAGGCGGCCCATGCGGCAATCAATCCGAGGATCACGGCGATGAGCCCACCCGGTGCGAACTGGGCGAGCACGACGGCCAGCGCGACGGCGGCCACACCCATGGCCATGCCTGCCGGTCCGATGCGCAGGGTGACCGACCCGGGGACGCCTGCTTCCTCGGCGTGGTGTTTCTTGAGGGCCTGCCAGTCGGTCTCGAATGCCGTGCGCTGTTTGTCGGGGGTGTCGTCGTCCCAGGTGGACCACTGCTCTCCGGTTGGGACGAGCGAGCGCAGGGCAGCACCCTCCTCCTCGGAGCTCGGCGTGCCCCGCCCGGTGAGCCGCACCGCGAAGCCATCCCCATCGCCGTCGGCGTCGGTCGTGTCCCCCTCGCGCTCCTTGGGGCGTGATCGGACGTCGATGAGGCCACGTTGCTGTGTGTCGAGCAGCCACGCGGCGAACAGCTCGCCGTCGTTCGTCGTGGTGTGCTCGCCACGGACGAGGAACCCGCCCGTCAGCGGGCTGAGCCCACGTGGCGGGGCGTAGGTGACGCCGGTGGTCTCGATGCGTTGCGCCGCTTGGCGGCGCCGGCGGCGGGTCGCGGGACCACCGACGGTCCCCAGCAGCGGCAACGTGGCTCCTGCCGTCAGTCCCGCGATCAGCCCGAGACGCTGCAACGCGACCCGGTCGAACTCCTCGAGCGGCCCGAGATCGGCGGCCGGTGCACCGGCGGGGTCGACCGCGGCGGGGTCGAGCCGCGCTTCGACGGTGACACCCCGCCCGGGGCGCATTGACTCGGCCGTCCAGTCCGGCCCCGTCCCCTCGCACGCGAACGCTTCGCCGACAGCACCGACGACGCAGGCCAGATCGTGGTCGCCATCGGGCAGCTCGAGGGTGACCGACACCTGCTCGATCAACGTGTCCCACTGATCACCGAAGGTGTCCCACCGCAGGGTCGCAATCCCGTCCGACGCCACCAGCAGCCCATCGAGCTCGTAGCTGATGCGGTAGTGGTCGACACCCAACGGGCGGTACTCGACTTCCTCGCCGAGGTGGACCGAGTCCACCCCGTCGGTGTCGTCGAGGACCTCGAACCAGACGTCGTCCTGGGTGTCGGAGGTGACCTCGATGTCCCGGACCGTCATCTCGCGGCCGTCGGGGGCTGACCGGTCGATGTCGCGGATCAGGCCGCGCCGCGGTTCGTGCCACTCAACGGTGATGTCCTCAGTGACGCTATACGTGCCGTCAGCTGCCAACGTGCCCGCGACGTCATAGGACCGGATCGTGTAGCGGTCGTCCCACCCGGGACCGGGAGTCAACAGACCGTCCCACTCGAGCGACGTCGCGACCGCGCCCAGCACACCCGTGCCGATGAGCGTCAACCCCGCCAGGGCCGCCAGAGCGAACCGCAGCCGGCGGACACGGACACGCCGCTGAAACATCATCTCGACCTCTGCAGGGAGCCTCGACCACCAACCAGCCGGTGACCGCAGCCCCGCACCCTAGGAGTTCGTCCCCGCGACCGCCCTGGCGGCCATCTGGTGTGGTCGCTGCAGGGCCGGGGTCCCTGGACGCGGCCCGTGACGGGCGCTGCCCGAAGCCCGTCACGGAAGGCGAGGTCGACCGCGAACAAGTCCTCAACTGCATCGCAGTCCTGATCCGCTCGTGGCCCTCGATCGATCGGCACCACGACGCCGTCCTGATCGTCGGTGACCTCGACCAGAGGCGCGAGGCGGTAGCCCAGCCCGGCCCAGATCACCCGTGCATCGCTCCCGTCGGGCCCGACGATGACGACGACTCACTCGTTGATGGGTTCGAACGGGCAGCACCTGGTCCTCGGGGGCTGGCAACAGGAATCGTGCTGCGCGACGAGTCCGTCGAGATCCAACAGGTCCGGCTGGGCGTTCTGACCGGGTGTCACGCGGGGTAGTCGAAGACCTCGTCGAGGGGATGCTGCAGGACGCGGGCGATCAGGAACGCGGCTTCCAGGGAGGGCGAGTACTTGCCGCGTTCGATCGCGTTCACGGTCTGGCGGGTCACACCGATGCGCTGTGCGAGCTCTGCCTGGCTTAGCCCGGCGCTCTGGCGCAGCTCAGTGATCCGGTTCGTGACGCGGGTCGGCTTCGGTTTCGCCACGGTCACATTCCTCGCCGGTACTGGATGAGCTTGCTGATGCCCTCGCTGACCTCAGCAAGGACCCAGGCGGCCAGCAGCGCCTGGGCAATCCAGAAGGTTGCGGTCTCGAGCATCGCGAGCACGATCCCCGCGAACATCCCGATCGCGAGGATGTAGCCACTGAGCCGTTCGGAGCGCAGCGCGATGAGCCGGTCACGCTCGTCGTGTGCGGTGTTGGCTTGAGTGCGAAACAACACGGCCAGGACGATGTGGGAGACGACCGCGAGGATCGTCAGGACAACGGTCGCGGCGACCACCAACCCGGTGAACGCTCCCTGCCGGTCGGGCGATGTCGCGACCGGACCCAACACCAGCACGAAGTACGTACCGAATACGACGACCAGCAGCAGTGTCGTCGTCAACGTGCTCTTCTCGATGAACGTCACGAGACGCCTCCTGAGTGTTCAGGTCGTGTCTAGAATCTTTGACAACGTTACCGTAGGCAAAACTCACCGCTACTGTCAAGAATATTCGACACATCCGGCGCGCAGGTCGGCCGGAGCTGTGCGACTTCGCGCGGTCGACGATGCGACGGATCGCGCCACCACCGGGACGCACCGTGTGTTCACCAGCATCAGTGACCAACGCCCGTGTGCCCACCCGCCTGCGGCGCTTGTCCACTGCCGCTGGACGCGGCCCTGAGGGCCGAGTCCGGTTGGGCGGGTGTTTCGGGTCGCTCGTACGTGGCGGCAGCGCGAGCGACACGCTGCGAGGTGGATGGTCAGTTGGGGTGCGACTCGGGGTGCGGGGACAGCGTCGGCCGAGGCCGTTCGACTGCGGGTTGCCTGTCCGTGGAGGCATCACCGGCAGCCTCGAGGGCGGTCTCGACGGTGTCGCGGATCTGGCGTTCCGTGACACCGAGCCGTCGGGCTCGTTGGACGAGGGCGGTTATCTGCCGCTGCAGGTCGGCGGTGAGCAGCGGAGCCGCGTGGTGGGGCCGGTCGGGGTTGACGCGGGTGCCGCCGCCTCGTCGGGTGATGACCAGTCCGGCGGACTCGAGTTCGCGGTAGGTGCGCGCGACGGTTCCTGCTGCGAGGCCGAGGTCTGCTGCGAGCTGGCGCACGGGGGGCAGTCGCTGGTCGGGTTCGAGGCGAGCGGAGCCGATCAGTTCGACCAGTTGGCGGCGCAGCTGCTCGTAGGGTGGGGTTGGATCGGACGTGGAGATCTGCAGGGCGATGCCGGGGTCCATCAACCGACCTCGTGGCGCGTGTTGGAGCGGTCGGGCAGCACGAGCACCGTGGCACACCAGATGGCCACGACCGTGGCTCCGGCTGCGAACCCGACCAGGGTCCAGCCCAGCGTGGTCGTCCACCACATCGGGCACGGCGAGCCGAACAACGCGAGACCAGCGATCGCGCTCGTGCCGGCGAGCGGCACGGTGACGAGGATGCCGCTGGCAGCGACGACGGCTGCCGCGGCGCTGTGACGCAGGATGTCGTCGCTCCGGACGTCCTCGCCTTGGCGGGGACGACGAACGACCTGCTGCAACGCGAAGGCGGCCGCGGTGAGTCCGGCCACCACGATCGCTGCGAGAGGCAGGCTGTAGAACGACCCCGGCCACGGACTGCTGCTCGAGGTCATGACGTCGCTGCACGCGCGAACCAGGCTCCGACCGGCCCGTCCGAGATCGTCGGGTGAACCCACAGCGGTCGCTGCGACCAGCAGCACACCCAGCGTGGCTGTCGCCCCAGCCACCGCTCCCGTCAGACGTCGGGGGAGATAGTCGCGTACGCGACGGACCTCCAGTGGAGCCGAACGTGCCTCCGTGGCCGGAGCCGCGATCCGGAGTTCCCCCGCGATCACCCCGACCAGGACCCCGAGCGCGAGCATCGGTGCCGCCAGCATCACCCCCCGACCGAGCGCTCCGTCGATCTGCACCACTCCAACCGCCAGCAGCAGGCCGAGCGCGACACCACCCCAGCGCCACAGGCTGGTCCGTCTTCGCACGTTGGACAGGCGTGACCCAGGCTCGATCCCGCTTGTCGGTCGTGGCCGGACCGCAGCCGCGACCAGGAACCCCACGAGGGCGAGCAGGATGGGCAGCAGTATCGCGATCGTCCGCATCCGCGTCCTTGTACTCTTGAGAAGGTACAAACAGCCTTGCGAATTCCAACGCTTGTGTCAACATCATGGCACAAGAGGATCCTGTGCACCTGGCCCGCGGCCCTCGCGGCAGATGGTTGGCCCGCCACCGGACGGCGGATCGCGACGGCTTCCGACCAGTGCATTACGCCCGGAATGAACTGGACACTCATCAGCTGTGAAGCCAGGATGCAGACGCCTTTGACGGGGGACTGCATGGGACTCGAGGATGACCCTTTCACCTGGACCAGCACGAAGGATGGACGGGTGCTGGTCTTCCGCGGCGGTCGCCAGGTCGCGATCGTGGCCGGGCCCCAGGCGGAGCGGTTGCGGGCGAAGCTCGAGCGGTCTCCTGATGAGGCTCAGCACGCGCTCGCGCGCGTAACTGGGAACTACCGGCGGGGCAACGAACGCCGGCAGCCTCCTCGTTGAGTGCCGGGTCCCCGTGGGCTCCAAGACATCAGTAGAGAACGCCCGGATCATCCACCCCGCGACGGCGGGCCAGCGACCACACTCCCGAGACGGCCGAACCCGAGCTGAGTGGTTGAACAGCTCGCCCCGAGGTCATAGGTGGCGGCGGACTCGCTCGCGTAGACGGTGCAGGAGCGAACGTGGCCCTGGACCGGGAACCTGCCGGTCGGGATCGACGACACGAGGCGTCCACCTGCCTCGCTCACCGAGTTGGGTGACAAGAAAGGAGGCGACTTCAGCGGCGTCGCGTGCATCCAGCGGAGCCGTTCCCACGCAGACATCGTCATGCCAAAGGGAGAGAACGAATCGGTCTTCGTCCTCGTGCCAAGCCGCGATCAGGTCGGATCGCTCTGTCGGGGCCAACAGGCGCGGCGCGGGTCGTCCCGCCCTCCTTGGGCTGAGGCGTTCTCCGCTGGCCGGGTCCGTAGTTGACACGATCTGCCTCCCGAATAGACGACCATCATGCCCAGCATGCACGGCTGGTGCCACCTACCAGCAACGCCCGGATCTCCTACTCGATGGCGACTCCCTGTCATCGGGTGAAACGACACGGGACTACGGTCGTGCGAGTGCGGGGGACGTCGCCTCCGCTCTCTTCGAGGGATGGGCCGGCCAGTGAGCTTGTCGGCGGTGGGGCAGCGTGCCGAGGCGGTGATCACCTCGAAGGCCGAGGTCGATCGTGCCGGGCTGTCAGCGGTGTTCGCGGGGGCAGCGCTGTCGCGTTTCGGATCGTGTGTGGCTACCCGGATTCCGGCGCTGGCGGACCTGGCCCCGTACAACAAGGCCCGCGGGTTCCGCCTAGATGAGCGGGACCAACTCGACGACATCACCAACTTCTACGACGTCGTCGGGGTTCGCCCCGCTGTCGAGGTGTGTGAGCCCGATGCCAGCGAGCAGCTCGACGGTCTGCTGCGCGATGCGAACTTCGCGCCAGCCGCCAACGGCGTCACGCTGCACACCACACCGACGGTGCGCCCGGAACCGCAGGTGGCGGGTCTCGACGTCTGGGAGGTAGGTCCCGAGGATCACGCTGGCTACGAAGCACTGCTGCTTGAGGCGTACGAGCTTCCCACCCAGGCGTTGGCGTTGCGGCGGATGTTCGCTCGCGAGCATGCCACCGCGGGGTTGCGCCGCTATTTCGTAGCGGTTGATGGAGTGCCGGCGGCGGCCGCCGCGCTGTATCTACACGACGGGACCGCGCTGTTCACTGGCGCGGCAACCTTGCCCGCGTTTCGGCGGCGGGGCTGTCAGTCGGCGTTGATCGCCCGGCGGCTCGCCGATGCTGCTGCCGACGCCGACCTCGTGGTCACGACGGCTGCGGCGGGTTCTGACAGCCACCAGAACCTGGCCCACCATGGCTTCGCGACTGCACACCGTCGGACCCTCTGGGAAGGGCCCCAACCGGTCCCGTGATCGACCAGCGTTGACGCCACCTGAACCGCGTTGTTGATGAGCTCGAGGACGGTGCCAGCGCCAGCGTGACGCCAGAACCCTTCAGACTCCGCAGCTTCCCGATAGTTCTCGACTGAGCATCAACCCGGTCGAACAACAGCGGCAGCCAACGCCCGGATCTGACCGGTCGCTGCGGTGGTTATGGAACGTCTGCGGCGTTCAGTCGTCTGGTGTCGCCTTCGGCTTGCCAGGGCAACCCGAGCTGCGTGTGGTCGATGTCGAGGTGGTGCTCGATGACCTCGGCACCGGCATCGGCGGCAGCGTGAACACCGGCCAGCACCAGTTGCTCGAGACCATCCGGGGCAACCGACGGTTTGGTTTCCAGATACGCGAGCTCCGCGACCGTTTCAGAGCCATCGAGCCAGGCCACGACAAGCTGACCGACAGGTGGTGCGTCGACGCTGGCGTCGTTGAGGTTGAGCAGCCACCACTGGATCAGTCGGCCCTCAGCGTGGGCGCGACGTCCCGGACGCACGTCGAAGGCGAGGCCGCGCACGTACCCGCCCGGGGCCGGATCAGGTTCGTGTGGTATGCCATCACCGAGGATGACGATGCGGCGCGACCGCCGTTCCCGGCTCAAACGTCGAAGCCGGCGCTGCCCCTCCGCGGTTGGCCGCTCCAACGGCACCGTGTTGAGCGACCACCGGCTCGGTGGCTCGGGTTCCAAACTTGGGTCGATCGCGACGGTGCCGTCGGCCAGCGTGAGCCGTCGGCCCCAGCGCAACGCCCCGGTGTCGAGCTGCTCCTCCAGCCACGTGCCGACCCCGTACGCCCACAGACGCGCGTCATCGTCATCCAGCGGCAACCCAATGCTGTGATCGATTGCGAGGCTGCGCTCGTCGGCTGCCACGACCACCGTGTGCGGGTGCAGCCGCTTGCCGCTCCGTACGCGGAACAGGAATCCGTCAGGCCCGCCGTCGGTGACCTCGAGCACGGTCGCGAACACGAACTCGCGCGCGGCTACGACGCGGCGCAACTCTTCGAACGCCTCCTCACGACCAACCATCCTGGCCCCCCGATCGACCTGCAACCCTACGCGGCGCACTCCCAACAACCATCAACAAACGCCCGTGTCGGCTACCTGGAGGAGGGGCCTCGACGGAAGCGTTGCACGACGGCGCGCGCTGCGTGTCGGACCTGGATGGCGACGGTGTCGGGGAGTTGTGCGATCCGGTCGTTGAGCAGCTCGGTATCGACGAGGCCCGCCTCGACCAGCGCGCTGACGAACTCGCGATCGGAGCGTCGTCCGAAGCCACCGGTGACGGCTACCGTCAGCTTCGAGGCGCACAGGTCGTGGATGTCGGGGAACATGAGGGTCACCGGGTTGTTCGCGTCGAGGCCATCGGCGATCTGCTCGGTGTGAACGCGACCCTCCCAGCCCAGCGGCAGACTGACCTCGGTGAGGCTGATGCCGTCGGCGTACACCCCGAAGTGCTGGTGGTAAGGGGAACCCATCCCGAAGTGGGCTTCGATCTGGTGCGGCGTGTCACCTGACAGGTCGTTGACCACCGCGAGATCGGCTTCTTCGGACATCGTCGTGATGGAGGGCAGGTCCGCATCCGGGAGTGCGCCATGGACGGCCTGGCTGCCGAGTACCAGGATCGCGCGGTAGCCGGTGACGTTGGCCGCGCGGCGGGCCAGATCGCGGAGCTCCTCAGCTTGCATGCGCGTTGCGCACCAGGGCGAGCCGGGTGTCCTCGTCGATCAGGCCGAGCCGCGCGAAGGGGTTGTCGGCCTTCAGACCGCGGACGTCGGGATCGCGGCTGGTGAGCACGGCGACCACCGCGTTCGGACCGGCCCGCAGCAACCAGCGCCAGGCTTCGACGTTCGCCGTTGGACGCATCTGGTCCAGTTCCTCACGGGCCTGGTCGAGCACCGCCCCATCACGGCGGAGATGCTCAGCCAGGGCATCGCAGTAGCTGTCGATGTAGCGGGCGTTGGCCGTCGCGGCCGGCACGAGCGTCGGCTCGACGCCGGCCGCGAGCAGGAGCCGAAACAGCACATCCGCACGTGGTTGCTTCGTCCCGTTCTCGTAGGCCGAGATCGTCGGCGCCGAGGTGCGTGCTCGCTCGGCCAGCGCCGCCTGGGTCATGCCCGCCCGGTGCCGCGCTGAGCGGAGCAGCGTTGCCGTGTCCACGCCACCCTCCTATTATCTACTCGGATAGTACCGCGAGGACGATGGGGCGTCATCAACGGCCACCCCAACCTCGGCGGGACGCGCGTCCCCAAGCTGCCGGTAGCGACCGACCTACTGCGCTCGAGATCCGCCTCCTGCGGTTTCGAGTTCTACTCGGGCGGTGGCGTGTGTTCGGGTTGGTGTCCGATGAGGTCGCCGGGTTGGCAGTCGAGTGCGGTGCAGATCGCGTCGAGGGTGGTGAACCTGATCGCTCGGGCCTTGCCGGTCTTGAGGTTGGAGAGGTTGGCGATGGTGATCCCCACGCGGTCGCTGAGCTCGGTCAGCGTCATCGAACGACGGGTCAGCATGGCGTCGAGGTTGATGACGATCGCCACGCTCAGACCGTCAACTCGTTGTCGTGGCGCAACTCCATCGCGACCCGGAAGATCCGTTCGAACAGTGCGACGACCGTGAACAGGAACAGTGCCGCGACCTCGAGCACGCCCCAGGCGAACAGCAGGCTGATGTGCATCAGACCGGACAGCATCCAGAATCCGACCAGGCCCAGGGCGAAGTAGCCGGCGAACGCGCCGATCAGCAGTCGGAGCCTGCGTAGGATCGTGAGCGTGGCGGTGGAGAACGCTTCGCCGTGGTCGACCACAGCGAGGAAGTCGAACACGATCTTGACGGCCACCACGACCGGCAGCAGCCCGACGATCACGGCGAGGTAGGTGGGCAGCCGCAGGTGGGCGAGTTCGGGCCAGTTGGCCGCCGACTCGAGGCTCACGAGGTAGAGCAGTCCCGCGCCCGCGAGCAAGGCGACCAACAGCATCACCAGTAGGACCCGCAGAACCATCGTCTCGCGTCTCATGCCCCACCTGTGCTCGTGGTCCGGACCACACCCGATGCCAGGACACTACCCACGTCGTTTATCGTTAGTCAATAAAACCCGCCGGTCGTACGTGGCCGCTGCGCTGACCGATCTTCTCGCGGTGGGTCGGGCTTGCCAGGACGCGGGCTGGCGGTCATCGCTTCGGTCTTCCGTGGCTCATGCGGCGGGGTTGTAGGTCCAGCCGAGCATGGCGTACAGCTTGGCGGTGGGGACGAGGAGTCGTCGGCCGATGCGGATGGTGGGGATCTCGCCGCGGGCGACGGCGCGGTAGGCGGCGGAGCGGCTGATGCCGAGCAGCCGGGCGGCTTCAGGGATGGTCATGGTGGCGGGGTGTGGTGGCTGCGGGGGCTGGGCGGTCAGGGTGGCAGCGGTGCTCATGTTGGTCCTCCTGTCGTGACGGGTGGCGTGTAGGTAGTCCCCCGGCGGCGGCCGGATTGTGACAGCGGTGCGCTGGCTGCACGGGCCGTTCGGCGCCGGAAGGTGTCGTGCCGGCCGTCCCGGTTCCCGGGATGCCGACAGTCAGGGACTGACCACCGAGTCACCCGTTCTGTGACAGGCGACCTCCGGTCTGTGCGCACCTCGCACAGGCAGCCAGCTGTTGCTGAGCTCCTGACACGAGGCACCGTCCGACACCCGACGACACGCTCCTAGATGGTCCGGAACGCCTGACACGGGAACGCCGGATTCTGGCCGCTAGCATGGTCTGCGAGGCCGTCTGCGTACCTGGACAGGTCGCTGTAACGGCCGCATCCTGCCGGTCATGAATCGGAGACACAGACTGGCACTGGGTCAGTGCGGCGGCCGGCAACACCGGTGTTGAACATCGGGCGGATGGGGCCGGGGCGGGCTGGCTACTACCTCACCGCTGTCGCCCGTGGTGAGGCCGGGGTCGAGGGCTACTACCTCGCCCGCGGGGAGGAACCCGGCCGATGGCTCGGCCGAGGTGCCGAACAGCTGGGGCTGCACGGTGAGGTGACCGGCCCGCAGCTCCGGGCCGTGCTCGACGCCCGTCATCCGGACACCGGGGAGCAGCTCGCCCGGCATCCGGCACGGAAGGTCCCGGGGTTCGACCACACCTTCCGGGCCCCGAAGTCCGTGTCGCTCCTGTGGGCTCTCGGGGACCGTGACACCTCGGCGGAGGTGGTGGCTGCCCACGACGCCGCCGTGGACGCCGCGATCGGCTACCTGCAACGTGCGGCCGGCTACTCGCGTCGCGGTGCGGGCGGTGCCGAGACGGTGCCGGTGGACGGGTTCGTGGCGGCAGCGTTCCGGGACCGCACCTCGCGGGCGGATGATCCGTTGCTGCACACCCATGTCCTGGTCGCGAATCTCGCCCGCACCTGCGATGACGGGGTGTGGCGGACGTTGGACTCGCGGAAGCTGTACGCGCATGCCAAGACCGCCGGGATCCTCTAACAGGCCCAGCTGCGCCACGAGCTCACGACCCGGTTGGGTGTTGCTTGGCAACAGGTCAGCAACGGTTACGCCGACATCGACGGGGTCGACCGTCAGCTGATCGAGACGTTCTCGCAACGCCGCAACGCCATCGTCGAGCACATGGAGCAGCGGGGCGAGACCTCGGCCGCGGCGGCACAGACCGCGACGCTCGCAACTCGGGAGGCCAAGGGCGAGCGGGCCTCGGAGGCGGAGCTCCGGGAGGGTTGGACCCGACGTGCCACTGCAGCCGGGGTGACGCCGGGCTGGCATCGGCAACTGATCGGCAACACCTCGCGGGAACAGCCCGATGTTGCCGGCCTGTGGCAACAGCTGGTGGTCGAGGAAGGCCTCACCCAAGCGTCGTCGTCGTTCACCCGCCGGGACGTGCTGCAGCAGCTCGCCGGGCTGCTACCCGCGGGCGCGCCGGTCGCCTGGTGCGAGCGTGTTGCTGATGCGTTGCTGACCCGCGACACGAACCTGCTTGTCGCGCTCGGCCCCACCCGCGGCAACCTCACCTCCGTCGACGTCATCCGCCGCAGCGACGGCCGGGTCGTCCCCGTCGACCCGGGCGAGCGCCGCTACACCACCAAGGGCCTGCTCCTCACCGAACAACGGGCAATCAACCACAGCCTCGACCGCCACGACGACCGGGTCGGCATCGCCCGACCACGGATGCTGGACCGGGCCCTCGCCCGGCGGTCGCTGACCGACGAGCAGGCGGCGATGGTCCGTCGACTCACCACATCGGGTGCCGGGGTGGAGGTGGTGGTCGGCAAGGCCGGGACCGGAAAGACCTACGCGCTGGACGCCGCACGCGACGCGTGGGAAGCCTCAGGTGTGCAGGTGACCGGGGTGGCGCTCGCCGCCCGGGCCGCCCTCGAGCTGGAGACCTCCGCCGGGATCCGCTCCACCACGCTGGCCCGGCTCCTCGGACAGCTCGACGACCACCGTGACGGCTCACCGCTGCAACCCGGCTCGGTGCTGGTCGTCGACGAGGCAGGGATGGTCGGCACCCGCCAGCTCGCCCGCCTCCTCCACCACGCCGAACAGCAGTCCGTCAAGGTCGTCCTGGTCGGCGACCCTAAGCAGCTACCCGAGATCGACGCCGGCGGGCTGTTCCGGGCCCTCACCACCCGACTGCCTTCGATCCAACTCACCGACAACCGGCGGCAGAGCCACAGCTGGGAACAGCAGGCGCTCGACGACCTCCGCCACGGCGACCCCGATGCAGCCCTGGCTGCATACCGGCAGCACGGCCGGATCCGGACCGCCGACACCGCCGAGCAGCTCCGCAACCGGTTGGTCGACGACTGGTGGACCACCGCCGAGGAGGACCTGCCTGGCTCTCTGATGATCGCGCTCCGCCGTGACGACGTCGCCGACCTCAACCACCGTGCCCGAACCAAGATGCTCGCAGCCGGACGGCTCACCGGACCGACCATCACCACCGGCAGCGGCGTCCAGTTGCAGGCCGGCGACCGGATCGTGTGCCTGCGCAACGACCGACGTCTCGAGGTGGTCAACGGCACCCGCGCCACCATCACCCGCACCGACCCCACACGCCGGACCGTCGAAGCGGTCGATGATCGAGGCGCCCGGCTCCAGCTCCCTTCCGGCTACCTCGATGCCGGGGACGTCGCGCACGGGTATGCGATCACCGGGCACAAGGCCCAAGGGCTGACCTGCGACCACACCTACACCCTCGGCACCGACACCCTCTACCGCGAATGGGGCTACGTCGCGATGTCCCGCGGACGGATCACCAACCAGCTCTACCACGGCCCCGCCGACCGCCAAGACGACGGACTGCACCACCACGCACATGTTGACGACCACGACGAGCTGGCAAGCCTCACCAGCCGGTTCCGCCGCACCCGGGCCGAACAGCCCATCACCCCAGAACTCGCCGACCTCGCCGCTCAGTGGCGCGAGATCGATGCCCGGATCGACGCGATCGACATCCCCCGCCAGCAGCAACTGCTGCACACCCGTGACCAGCTCGACCAGAGCCGCCAGATCCTGACAGGCCGTCTCGAGTGGCTGTCCCGACAGCTCCAACAGGAGACCGGCAGCTTCCCGTGGCCGAAACGGCGCCGGCTCATCCACGACCTCCACAGCGAGCACGACCAGACCGCAGGCCGGCTCGCCGACATCACCCGCCGGCTCGAGGATCTCGACACCACGATGACCCGAGAAGGGCTCCCCGACCGCCGTCAGCTCGGCGAGCTGTTCCGGCGTCGCGACCAGCTCGACATCCACCTACGCCGTGCCGCCGCCCTCCGCGCCCTCGCCCACCGCACCGCCCCACCCGGGCACCTGACCGACCTGCTCGGACCACGCCCAGCCGACCCCCACACCGCCCAGCAGTGGGACCGCACCGCGACCCGGATCGAACACCACCGGCCCCGCTGGCAGCTCACCGACCCCAACGACCTCCTCGGCCACCACACCCCCAACCTGCAGGTCCGGCGACATGCCACCACCCTCCACGACGACATCCAACGCATCACCGACCGCCTCAACCGTGACGCACCGGTCCGGAGCCGAAGCCTCGGGATCAGCCGCACCCGGTGAGTTATCCACAGCCATCACGGCTTCCGAGTCGCGGGATCTGCCGCGGTGGCGAAGGATGGTCGCCCGAAGCGGGTAGGCGGGAGGTGGCGCGATGCGGGGCAGCGTCTTCAAGCGCTGCACGGTCTGCGGTGCCCGCGTGCCGGCCAGAAGCTGCGCAACCACCGGGTGCTCATCCAGCAGCTTCACCTGGGCGTACATCGTCGACGCAGGACGCAAGCCAGACGGCGCGCGGCGACAGATCAAGCGCATGGGGTTCGACTCGCGGGCCCAAGCCGAGGAAGCGCTGTCTGAACTCCTCGCCTCGATGCACGCCGGCACGTGGGTACCTCCATCCCGCCTGACCGTGGGCGACTACCTCCTCGATCGCTGGCTCCCCCGGACGCGCACCGGCGCGAAGACCCGTGCCGACCGGGAGATGCACATGCGCGTCTACGTGGTGCCTCGCCTCGGGGGCCTCACGCTCGAGGAGCTCAGCGGGGACGACCTGACCTACCTGTACGACGATCTCGCGGTCCGTGGCAGGCGACGTGCACCACATCCTCAGTTCGGCCACGGCCTGTCTCCGACCACGGTCCGTCGGATCCACACGATGCTGCACAAGGCGTTCGCTGACGCGATCCGCTGGGGACTGCTCGAACGCAACCCGTGCGACCGCGCCGACCCTCCCTCGACGTCGGAGGTCAAGGGCCTCGCTCGCAGTGCCCGCCACACCTACACCTGGGACGAGCTCGCCCGCTTCCTCGACGTGGCCAGCGACGATCGACTGTTCGCGATGTGGCATCTGTTCGTCACCACCGGGATGCGTCGGAGCGAGGTTGCGGCGTTGCTGTGGCGCAACGTCGATCTGGACGCCGGCCTCCTCTCGGTCACCCGCGCCGCCGTCGAGGTCAAGGGCAAGGTCGACGAACGCGAACTGACGAAGTCGTCCTCGTCACGACGTGCCATCGAGCTCGCGGAGCAAGACGTTGCGGTGCTCCGCCAGCACCGTAAGGCGCAGCTCGAAGAACAGATCGCACTCCACGGCTCGTGGCGTGACGTTGAACGGGTCTTCACCTCCCCAACCGGCGACCGTCTCCACCCTCCCAACATCACACGGGCGTTCCACGTCCTCACCAACCGTGCCGGGCTGCAACGCATCAGGCTCCACGACCTGCGTCACACCTTCGCGACGCTGATGCTGAAGTCCGGTGAGCCCGCGAAGATCGTCACCGAACGGCTCGGCCACTCGACCGCGGCCTACACACAGGACGCGTACCAGGAGGTCATGCCCGGGATGCAGCGGGACGCGGCCCGACGGTTCGGTCAGCGTCTGCAGCGGCCCCTCGCCGGGAGCGACGACGGCAAGCCGGCAGCTGACGAGGGCCGGCGGTGACGGGGACCCCCCGTCGGCGCGGTCGTCAGATCGGCGATCGCTTCGTCCCTCGGCGACCGCTCCGGCTCGGCCGCGACGCCCCTGCCAAGATGGCAGCACGCTCCATCAGCGCGGCCGAGGTGCAGGCGATCCTGACCGTCAACGTGATCGTCCAGGTGATCGACCACCGAGCCCGGTTCGTACTGCTCGGCGTCGTCGCCGGACGTCCGCTCATCGCCGTCGTGGCCGACGACGAGATCTCGGATGCGACCGTGCTGATCTCCGTTTACGAGCCGGACCAGGACCATGGGTGGACGCCGGAGGCGATCCGCGCCATCCTTGAAGGAGATCGCAGGGAGGAAGGGCTGTGAGCCGCCACACCCACGACGACGGCGCACTGATCCGCCGCACGATCGACTACGAGTACGTCCTCCACCACGAGCACGCGGAGCCCGGCCTGCTCGTGGTCCGCGGCGTACCGGCCAAGGCGTGCGCCACCTGCGACGAGTACTGGTTCGACGAGGACACCGGATTCGCGCTGAGCCGGGTGCTCGAGGAGCACGCGCCGGCCGCCGGGCGGGTCGTCACCGTCGACTGGGTCGAGGTGCAGGCGGCCTGATCCCTCACCGGCGACAAGCGCGCGGACCGAGCACGCACGCCAGCGTCAGGAGCCCCCACCTCGTCGTTCGTCGCGTCGTGGCCACGCATCGTGTGACCATTCTGTGACCATTCGGCCCCGGCCCGGCCAAGGAGAGAGGCGGCTTCCCGAAGGAAACCGCCTCTGACCTGGGGCGATGCGGCGGAGGGAGGGGGATTCGAACCCCCGAGACCCGTAGGTCTACCCGCTTTCGAGGCGGGCGCACTAGGCCGGACTATGCGATCCCTCCAGGGACCGACGCGAGGTCGGACGGCGGGAAGGGTACGTGGCGACTCACCCCGGCGGCAACCGGGCGCAGGCGGCCCGCCGGACTCATCCCCGTCGTGCCCGGAAGAACGCGCGCAGGCGCTCCGCGGCTGGCTCCTCCAGCACCCCGCGGACCACCGTGACCTGGTGGTTGAGCCGGGGATCGCGTGGCACGTCGTAGAGCGCGCCGACCGCGCCGGCCTTGGGGTCGTCCGCGGCGAACACCACGGTGCCCAACCGCGCCAGCACCAGCGCACCGGCGCACATCGTGCACGGCTCGAGGGTGACGTACAGCGTGCAGTCGTCGAGCCGCCAGCGGTCGAGCACGCCGCTCGCCGCCCGGAGGGCCAGCAGTTCCGCGTGCGCGGTCGGGTCCCGATCCACCTCGCGGCGGTTGTGCCCGGTCGCGATGACGGCGCCGTCGTGGACGACGACCGCGCCGATGGGCACGTCGTCGTGGGCCGCGGCCGCCTCCGCCTCGGCCAGCGCCTGCTCCATGAAGCCCACGTGGTCCATCGACGGCACGCTACTGCGCCCACCTCGCTGGGGAGATGGGCCGGCTCAGGCGCTGGCGGGTTCCGTCACCCGAGCGGCCTCGCGCGCCAACAGGATCCGTTTGCGCGTGGTCCCCCAGCGGTAGCCCCCGAGCTCCCCGCTGGAGCGCAGCACCCGGTGGCACGGGATCAGTGCCGCCACGGGGTTGCGTCCGACCGCGTTCGCCACCGCGCGCACGGCCTGCGGGCGCTCCACCGCCGCGGCCAGATCGGCGTAGCTGACCACCGACGCGTCGGGCAGGTGCAGCAGCGCCTCCCACACCTTCACCTGCAGGTTGGTACCCACGGCCGCCACCGGCATCGGCCGGCCGACCGACGCCCCGTCGAGCACGGCCAGCAGGTGGGCGGCGGCCTCGCGTCCCGCGTCCGGGTCGTCGAGCACCTCGGCGTCGGGCCAGGTGACGTGCAGCGCCACCCGCGCCTCGTCTGCGCCGTCGGCCGCCTCGCCGCCCGTCCCCCCGACCGCCTCGCCGTCCGTCCCGGACGAGCCGTCGAGGAACCGCAGATCGAGCACGCCCCGGGCGGTGGTCGCGACGAGGACGCGGCCGAGCGGCGAGGGATGGACCCCGACGCGGATCTGCAGGCCCGCGCCCCCGGAGCCGATCTCCCCCGGGGTCACCGCATCCAGGGTGACGCACAGGTCGTGCAGCCGGCCGCTGGAGGACAGCCCGAGGCTCGCGGCGGTGTCGAGCACGGCACGTCGCTCGCGCAGCAGTTCCTTCGCCGCACCTGCCACGAGCCACCGGGTGAACCGGGTCGGACTGGTCCCGGCGAACCGGGCGAAGGTGCGGTGCAGGTGCCCGGTCGACACGTGCAGCTCGGCCGCCAGCGCAGCGATCGAGGGCGTGGCCGAGCCGGCGGCATCGAGCGCGTCGACCGCACGGGCGATCAGCTCGTAGTCGCGCAGCCACCTCGACGCGCGACGGGAGCCTGTCACCTCGACGTGGTCGTGCACCTGCTCACCTCCGCAGCGTCGACGCCCGGTCCCGGGCACCCGGACAGCAGTGTGACCGCACGCGGGCGTGGGCACGACCCGCTGGGTGACCGATCCCGGTCGGGCCACGCTGGTCCAGCGCAGCGGGGGCACGTGGTGCGGTCAGCGGCGGCACGTGGTGAGCGCAGCGGGGTGGGTGACGGTGGACGACGCCGGGCACCCGCTCGCACGCGGTCACGCGCCGAGCTGCAGCTCCTCGATGGCGTTGGGGCCGTAGTAGGCGACGTTGGTCGCGCCGGCGTCGTGCAGCGCGTTGCCGACGGCGCGCTTCTCCGTGTCGAAGGCCTCGTCCTCGAGATCGTCGGGCAGCGCGACCTTCACGACGTACCCGCCGGCGTCGACCGCCTGCTCCAGGATGCGCAGCCGCTCGGTCTCCTCACCGAGGACCTGCTGCACCGTGCGCACCGCGCTGCGCAGCAAGCCCCCCTCGTCGCCGTCGGCGTCGAGCTGGTGGCTCGCGTCCTCACCACACAGGACCTCCACGCGGTCGTCGGCGACCCCGGAGGCGCCGAGCGCCGCGTGGACGGCGTCCAGCGTGTCCCGATCGGGGGCGATACCGACCACCCGGTCGGTGGGGTAGACCAGCAGTTCATCGACCATGTCCGTGTCCGTTCTCGCGTGCCGTTGCCGGCGATGGATCGCGGCGGGCACCCCGGTGCGCCGAGCGGCACGACGTGCGACCGTGTCGTCTCGGGGGCGCCGAGGTGGCAAGCTACGGGTGTCGTCCGCAGCCTACGCAGCGTGCGGGCGTCACCGGTGGCCGGGCGCCGGCCGGACGGGCAGACGTCCGACCGGCCACGGTCACCGAACCGTCCTCGACGCCCCGCACCCGCCGAGCCCCGCCCCCGCCGAGGTCCCCATGTCCCCGTCCTCCCCGTCCGACCCCGCCACCCGTGCGGGCCTGCGGACCACGCAGGTCGTCGATGTCCTGCGGCAGCTGGACGCGGAGCTCGGCCCCATCGACGACGCCGTGCGCGCCATCGTCGGTCTCCGCGCGGAGCCCGACGGCACGGTCGCGCTGGTCGACGTGGCCCTGCAGGCCGACCAGGTCCTCGTCCCGCCGGCCGACGCCGACGGGTTGGTCGTGGTCACCTCCGAACAGGTTGCCCACGGCGAGGACGTCGTGCCGCTGCAGCAGTTGGTGAGCATCCTCCCCGACGGGCGGGAGATCGGCGTCTACCGCATCGCGGACGTGGACGATCTGCGCTCGTGGCGGACCGACGCCGACCCCGACGACGAGGCGCCGGCCCTGCGCCCGCGCGATGTCGCCTCCAACGCCGCCCGTCGCGCCTTCGGCCTGCCGTCGCTGGTGGAGGGGCCGATGCCGGTCGAGGAGCTGTGCGCCCGGGCGTGGTTGGTGGCGGTGTCCGCGGAGGCCATCACGCGATTCGATGCGCCGGAGGGGCCCCGCGAGGTCGAGGTGGAGGAGCTCATCGAGGTCGCGGCGCGGCCCGTGCTCGGTGGCCTCGTGCCAGACGCCGACGCGCCGCTGCCGAGCTGGACCCAGGTCCACGAGGCGGCGGTCCGGGGCGAGTTGGAGCTCGGACCCTTCACGGTCGACCCGGCGCACGCGGCGTGGCTCGACGAGGACGGCTTCGCCCAGACGCTGGACCGCACCCTGCCGCCCATCGAGGAGCTGCTCGGATCGCTGCGCATCGCCGGTGGTGACGACGCCATGGCGTGGGCGATCGACGAACTGCTCCGTCGCGACTGGCACCGGGTCGACTGAGCAGGTGGTCACCGCCCCGGGATCCGACGACGAGGTCCCCGCCTTCTGGCGGGCGCTGGACCGTCCGGGCCTCGTCGACGTGCACACCCACTTCATGCCCGAGCCGGTGCTGCGCAAGGTCTGGGCCTACTTCGACGCCGTGACCGACGACGACGGCCGACCCGGCTGGCCCATCACCTACCGCACCGACGAGGCCACCCGGCTGGCGACGTTGCGGGCGCTCGGCGTGCGCGGCTTCACCTCGCTGTTCTACCCGCACAAGCCGGGTATGGCCGGGTGGCTCAACGACTGGGGGACCGGCTTCGCCGCCGCCCACGACGACGTCGTCCACAGCGCCACCTTCTTCCCCGAACCGGACGCCGACCGGCAGGTCGCGGAGGCGCTCGAGGCCGGTGCGCGGATCTTCAAGGTCCACCTGCAGGTCGGGGCCTACGACCCGCGGGACCCGCTGCTGAGCCCCGTGTGGGATCGGCTCGCCCGGTCCGGGACCCCGGTGGTCGTGCACGCCGGATCCGGCCCGGAACCGGGGCCCTTCACGGGCGACGCCCCGTTCGCGCAGGTCCTGGCCCGCCACCCGCAGCTGCGTGCCGTGATCGCCCATCTCGGCGCCCCGGAGTACGAGGCGTTCCTCGACCTCGCGGCCCGCTACGAGCACGTCCACCTCGACACCACCATGGCGTTCACCCCGTTCCTGGAGGCGCTCGCGCCGTTCCCGGACCACCTACGGGCGCGTCTGGTGGAGCAGGGCGACCGCATCGTGCTCGGGACCGACTTCCCCAACATCCCCTACCCCTACGCGCAGCAGCTGGCCTCCCTGGTCGAGCTCGACCTCGGCGACGAGTGGCTGCGTGGCGTCTGCGTCGACAACGGCGCCCGCCTGCTGGGGCTGGATCCGGTGACGCTGCGTCCCTGACACCACCGGTGGACAACCGGATCGGGGCGGTCCCCCACCCCCTAGCCTGCCGCCGTCATGAGCGACCCCACCGCCCCGAGCTTCCCCGGTCCCGACGCGTTCGGGCGCAACGTGGTGCTCACACCCGGGACCCCCGTCCCCGACGGGTTCACGGCCGCGCCGCGCCTGCGCATCGACGACGGGGTCCTGGCCGCACCGGCCCACGTCGCCGCCGTGCTCCACCACCGGTGGCTGCGCCGGGAACGCACCGTGATCGAGCTGGCCGCCACCAACGAACAGGCGCGCGCGCCGGAGTCCACCACCACCGCGCCCTACGCCCTGCCGGTCGATCACACCTTCCACCGGGAACGGCTGCACTTCCTGACCTGGGCGAACAGCTACGACCTGCGCCGCGGCACCCCCATCTGGTGGCACGGCGTGCTCGCGACCCGGCGTGCGGGCGCCCGGCCGCTGGCCGCCGGGCCGGGCGACGTGCAACTCGCCGACGGGCGCCACGCCTGGGTCGACGGCGGGCCACGCGGGCCGCTGCCGACGCCGTTGCCGGGGGAGGACGACCTGCCCATCGTGCACCGCGAATCGGTCGGACTCGGCCGCGCGACCGTGGCGGGCACCGACGCGCCGAGCGCGGAGCTCGCCCCCGATCAGCTGGCGGCGGTCACGCACGGCAGCGGTCCGGCCCGGATCATCGCGCCCGCCGGATCGGGCAAGACCCGGGTACTGACCGAGCGGCTCCGCCACCTGATCCGCGACCGGCACGTCGAACCGGCGCTGATCACCGCACTCGCCTACAACACCCGGGCGGCGGGGGAGATGCGCGCCCGCACCAGCGACCTGGACACCTCGATCCGCACGCTGCATTCGCTCGCCCTGTGGATCGGCAACCTGGACGAGCGCCGCGAGGTCATCACCGAGCGCGACGTGCGCACCATCCTCGACCGGCTGGTGCGCACCGCTCGCATCCCCAACACCGATCCCTACCAGGCCTACCTCGAGGCGCTGGCGGAGGTGCGCCTGGGCCTGCGTGACCCGGAGGAGGTCGAGGCGGTCCGCGGTGACGTGGACGGGTTCGCGGAGATGTTCCCCCGCTACCGCGAGGAGCTCGCGCGCCGCGGGGTCGTCGACTTCGACGAGCAGATCTACCGGGCGCTGGAGCTGCTGCTGACACGACCCGACCTGCGCCAACAGGTGCAGCGCCACGCCACCCACCTGCTCGTGGACGAGTTCCAGGACCTCACGCCGGCCTTCCTGCTGCTCGTCCGGCTGGTGGCCGGGCCGTCCATGCAGGTGTTCGCCGTCGGGGACGACGACCAGACGATCTACAGCTACGCCGGTGCGACGCCCGAGCACCTGGTCGACTTCGACCGCTGGTTCCCCGGGGCGGCCTCCCACGCGCTCGAGGTCAACTACCGCTGCCCGCCGGAGGTCGTGGCCGCCGCCGACGCCGTGCTCTCCCACAACCGGGTCCGCGTCGCCAAGACGATCCGGGCCGCGCCGCGTGCGCACGAGACCGGGCTGGACGTCCACGAGGTGGCCGCGACCGCGGCGGCGACACGGGCCGTCCGGCTCGTGCAGGACCGGATCGGCGGAGACGGGCGGCCGGCGGACGTGGCGGTCCTCGCGCGGGTCAACAGCGCCCTGCTGCCGGTCCAGGTCGCCCTGACCCGCGCCGGCGTCCCGCACACCGGGGCGCTCGACACCACCGTGCTCGGTCGGACCGGGATCCGCACCGCGCTCGCGTACCTGCGGCTCGGCCTGGACCTGGAACGCATCGCGCGTGACGACGTGTTCGACACGATCAACCGTCCGGCGCGCAAGGTGAAATCGGCGGTGCAGCCGCTGCTCGCACGCCGGGGGCGCTTCTCCATCGGTCAGCTCGAGTCGCTGCTCGACCAGCTCGAGCCCACCCACCGGGAACGCTTCGCGGACTACCTCGGTGACCTGCGGGCGCTCGAGGACGCCATCACCAACGGCGCGGACACCGCCACCTGCCTGCACCTGATCCGGACCCGCATCGGCCTGGGGGAGGCGATGGACGTGCTCGACGCCTCCCGGTCCCGACCAGAGGGCTCCAGCCACGGCGACGACCTCGACGCGCTCGAACAGCTGGCCGCGCTCGAACCCGATCCGGCGGCGTTCCGGGAGTGGCTGGTCGAACAGCTGCGGGTCCCGGGCGATCCGGCGGGTGTCACCCTGTCCACGGTGCACCGGGTCAAGGGCATGGAGTGGCCGTCGGTGGTGCTGGTGGCCGCGAACCAGGGGCTGTTCCCGCACCGGCTCGCCGACGACGTCGAGGAGGAGCGGCGCGTCTTCCACGTCGCGATCACCCGGTGCCAGGAGCACGTCGACGTCGTCGCCGACCGAGCCAGGACCTCGCCGTTCGTCGCCGAGCTGCGGACCCGGGCATCCCGACCGACCGCCACGCGGGCTGCCGCGGCGGACACCGGGCCGGTCGAGGTGCAGCATCTCGAGGGCGAGGTGGTCGCCGCGGTCGGACTCGACGTCGAGGTCGCTGGTGGGCTGCCCGGACGGGTGCGCGCAGTCGCAGCCGACCACGCCGTCGTCGCCCTCGATGGCGGCGCCGTGACCCGCGTGCCGTTCGGCGAGCCGGTCACCGTCGGCGGGACCGTGACCAGGCTGCGTGCCCGCCCGCGCACGGGTGCGGGCCGCCCAGGCGCGCACGCGGCCAGTGGCGCGCGCCCGTCGGGAGGCTCCGCCGGCAGCGACCGGCTCGTGGACGTCGACGAGTCCGAGGTCGACCCCGCCCTGTTCGAGGCGCTGCGCGGCTGGCGGACCCGGACCGCCGCGGAGGCCGGCATCCCCGCCTACCTGGTGTTCCACGACCGGGCGCTACGGGTGATCGCCGCCCGCAAGCCCGACAGCCTGCGTGCGTTGTCGGCCTGCCCCGGCGTCGGGCCCGCGAAGCTCGAACGGTTCGGCGACGACATCCTCGACCTCGTCGGCAGCCACCTGTGACGACCGCGCCGGTCGGCGGTCGGTCGCCGATCGGTCGCCGATCGGTCGCCGGTCAGTAGTCGGGGAACTGCCCGGTCGAGCGCAGCTTCAGCTCCTCGATGCGGACGTGGTCGGGGGCACGGACCAGGACCCGGAACGCCTCCGCGACCTCCGCCGCGGTCAGCTGCCCCTCCCCCGGGGGCTCCTCGGGATCGGCGTCGTTGAACGCGGTCCGCGTCGAGCCGGGTTGGACCTCGCACACCCGCAGGTCGGGGTGCTCCTGCTGGAAGGTGCGCAGCAGCGCCCGCACGGCGTGCTTGCTGGACACGTAGGCCCCACCGTTGGGGAACACCCGCTCGGAGACGTCGGAGGAGATGACCACGAAGGACCCCGTCGACGGCGCGTCGTGCAGCGGCCCCACGAACGCTCTCATGGTGCGGAACACGCCCAGCACGTTCACGTCGAGGATCGATCGGAAGCGCTCCTCGTCCATCGCGACGAGCGGCGCGAACGAGCCGATGCCGGCGTTGGCGACCACGAGGTCGACCTGCCCGAAGCGTGCCAGCGCCTGGTCCGCCAACGCCCGCACGCTGGCCGTGTCGGTGACGTCCAGGGCGTGGACCGCCACCTCGGCCTGCGTCGCCGCGCGGATGCGCTCGGCGACCTGCTCGAGTTCACCCGTGTCCCGGGCGCCGAGGGTGAGTGCGAAGCCCTCCTCGGCGAGCACCCGCGCGAACGCGGCACCGAGCCCCCGGCTCGCTCCGGTCACCACCGCGCTGCGCATCGTGCCCCTCCCTGCCTCGGTCCATCCACCATCGGTGGGCGCCGCGTGGCGGCGTGCGCGCGACCGTACGTCGGCGGGGGTCCGGCCGATGTCAAGACACGCTCCGACGCCGCACGACGCCGGTCCCGATCGCGGCCCGCCCGGTAGCGTCCGGGCCCGTCCGCCGTGGCCGCCCTGTGCGCGTCGTCACCACCACCCGCCCCACCCCGAGGTCGATCCCGTGCGTCAACGCCTCCGCCTGCGTCGCTGGCAGAAGGACGCGTTGGAACGCTTCGAGCGGCACCCCGAGCGCGACTTCCTCGCCGTCGCCACGCCCGGCGCCGGGAAGACGACCTTCGCGCTGACCGCGGCCGTGCGCGACCTGACCGCGCACCCGCACCGGCGGGTGGTCGTGGTCGCCCCCACCCAGCACCTCAAGCACCAGTGGGCCGCCGCGGCCAGCCGGTTCGGCCTCCACCTCGAGCCGGTCTGGCGCTCCGACGAGACCTTCCCCCGCGACATGCACGGCGTGGTCGTGACCTACCAGCAGGTCGCCGCCTCCCCGCGCGCGCTGCGCGGCCCGTCGGACGACGCCTTCGTGATCCTCGACGAGATCCACCACGCCGGGTCCGACCGGGCCTGGGGGGACGGCATCGCGGAGGCCTTCGAACTGGCGGCCAACCGACTGTCGCTGTCGGGCACCCCGTTCCGCAGCGATCAGAACCCGATCCCGTTCGTGTCCTACGACTTCGAGGAGGCGGTCGCCCACTTCACCTACGACTACGGCGACGCCCTCGAGGACGGCGGTGTGGTGCGGCCGGTGTTCTTCCCCCGGCTCGGCGGTCACATGGAGTGGACGGCGCCGGACGGCACCGCCATGGCCGCGACCTTCGACGACCGCGTCGACCGCACCCACGCCTCGCAGCGCCTGCGCACGGCCCTCTCCCCCGACGGCGAGTGGCTGCCGACCGTGCTCGGCCAGGCCCACGAGCAGCTGATGCGCCTGCGCGAGACCCAACCCGATGCGGGTGGGCTGGCCCTGGCGATGGACGTCGAACACGCGACCGCCATCGCGCGGCTGCTTTGGGCCCGGCACGGGGTGGAGGCGACCGTCGCCACCTCCGACGACCCGCTGGCCAGCGAACGGATCGCGGAGTTCGCCGCGGGGGACGAGCCGTGGATCGTCGCCGTGCGCATGGTCTCCGAGGGGGTCGACGTCCCGCGGCTGCGCGTGGGGGTCTACGCGACCAACACGGTCACGGAGCTGTTCTTCCGGCAGGCCGTCGGTCGACTCGTGCGCTGGTACGGGCCGCTGCGACGCCAGAAGGCGTTCATGTTCGTCCCCGACGACGCGCGGCTGCGTGGCTTCTCCAGCCAGATCGCGGAGCGCCGCACCCACTCGCTGCGCCGTCGCGAGGAGGAGGGTGAGCAGCCACCGGTCGAGCTCGACGCGTTGCCGCCCGACGCCGACGACCAGCTGTCGCTGTTCCAGGCGATCTCCGCGACGCCGGTCGACGACCCGGACCACGACCCCTCGAGCGTCTTCGACGACAACCACCCCGAGGACCTGATCGTCGACGAGCTCGCCGAGGACCTCACGTTGGAGATCGAGTTCGCCGCGCCGCCGCTGCTCGGCGGGGGGCACCGCGACGAGGGCGAGCAGGCGGGCGGCACGACCATCGTGGTCAGCCGCACGCAGCGCAAGCGCGAGCTGCGTCAGGCCAACACCGACCGCGTCCGGATGCTGACCCACCTGACCGGCATGAGCCCCGAGCACATCAACGCCACGCTGAACAAGGACGCCGGGATCCGTTCGATCACGGACGCGACGATCCGGGATCTCGAGGTGCGGCTGCGCCACGCGGATCGGTGGATCGATCGGATCTGACGTGCCGGTCCTGCGGGCGTTCGACGGTTTCGTGGTCCGATCCGACGTCGCCGCCGACGTCATCGCTCCTCCCTACGACCAGCTCAGCGCCGACCAACGCCGGCGACACGCACGATCCAACGCCGGATCGTTCCTCGAGGCGCTGCCCGTCGGCGGCCGGGACCGCGACGAGCTGGCCCGGATCCGGCCGCGGCTCGATGCCATGCTGCGCGACGGGCCGTTCCGCGCGCTGCCCGGCCCGGTCATGGCGGTGCTGACCCTCCACGAGGGTGTGCACCGGACCCGCGCGCTGCTCGCCGACCTCGACCTCGATCGCAGCGAGAAGGTGCACGGCCACGAGGAGGTCCGCCCGCCCCGGGTCGAACAGCTGGTGGACCACCTGCGCGTGGTCGGGGCCACCAGCAGCCCGGTCGCCATGGTGCACCGCCCGGATCCCGCCCTCGCCGCGCGGCTGCACGACGCGACGAGCGCGCCGGCCGAGCTCGACGTGGCCCTGCCCGACGGGGTCACGCTGCAGGTGCACCTCGTGACCGATCCGGACGAGCACGCCGCGCTGGCGGCCACCGCGGGCGGGTGCACCCCGTGGGTGATCGCCGACGGGCACCACCGGATGGCCGCCGCGCAGGCCGACCGGGCGGCCCGGGGTGAGGACGCCGCCGGCACCCTGCTCGTCGCGCTGATCGCCAGCGACGAACTGCGCGTCCTGTCCTTCGACCGCCGGGTCGTCGGCCTCGGACCCGACCCGCTCACCGTCGTGCGCTCGGTCCTCGGGGAGCTGGCGCCGGCCGTCGACCCCGGTGTGCGCACCCCGCAGCACGGCTCGGTCCTGCTCGACGCCCGCACCGATGCCGGGGTCCGGCAGGTGCACCCGCTCGATCTCACGGCGTGGTCGGGTCCGGGCCACCTCGGCGAGGTCGACACCGCACGGCTGGAGCGGGGGTTGCTCACCCCCCTGCGCGAGGCGGTCGCTGGCGTCCGGATCGAGCCGGTGCTGGCCGATCCCACCCGGCTGCCGGCCCGCGGCACGCTGCTCGTCCGGCTCGCGCCCGTCGAGGTCGAACAGATCCTGCGGGTCGCCTCCCACGGGCTGCGGATGCCACCGAAGACCACCTACCTCACCCCGAAACTGCGCTCCGGCGTCGTGGTCGTGCGTCGAGGCAGCACCGGTCGGGGGCTCGGTGGGCCCCACCCACGAACCTGACCCGCCGTGGAGGGGCACACGGCCGGGAGCTACGCTCGGGGCATGGCGGACCAGGTGGTCGAGGCCGACCTCGACGAGGCGTTGCGGTCCCGGGGCTACCGGGTCACCGCGCCGCGCCGCGCGGTCTGGGAGGCGCTCGAGCTCGCCGAGGGACACCTCACCGTCGAGGAGGTCCACCGGGCCACGGCCACCGTCGGCTACGACGTGGACCTCGCCTCGGTCTACCGCACGCTCAGCCTCTACGAGCAGCTCGGGCTGGCCCGCGCGAGCCGGCTCGGGGACTCCGACGCGAACCACTGGGAACTCGCCCACCCCGACGAGCACTTCCACCTGCTGTGCGCCGTCTGCGGTGACGTGGACCACCACGTCGGCTCGTTGGTGGCCTCCATCCGGGCCCACCTCGACGAGGGCCACGGGTTCGCGGTCGACGACGTGGAGCTGACGGTCACCGGGCGGTGCGCACGCTGCCGCGGGACCGGCACGGAACGCTCCGGGTAGCACGAGCAGCGCCACGGTCGATCGGCGGGGCCCGCCGATCGTCGCCGCGACCGATCAGTGCGGCACGGCCACCACGACCGTGCGATCCCCGGCAGCCCGCGCCAACCGTCGTGCGCCCTTGCCCAGCCGACTGGTGGTCGGCGGCACACCGGTGATGACGACGTCACCCGGCTCGAGGATGCGGTTGAGGCGTCCGATCACGCCCTCGACGGACACGATCTCCGCGTTGGCGGCATCCCCGATGCTCCAGCCCGCCATGGCCGGCCGCAGCGAGGAAGCGGGGACCTCGGTGAGCACGATCAGGTCCACCTCGGCCTGCGCGGCCATGCGTGCCCCGACCTCGAAGGCCAGCTTCGCCCCCAGCTGCGCGCCCGGGTCGAGCTCGTCCTCGGTGACCACGACCACGACCCGTTCCGTGGACTCCTCGGTCCCGGGACGACAGACGAGCACCGGCACCGGCGCCTGGGAGACGCACTGGTCGATGATGGACCCGAACAGCCCCTCACGGGCGTTGGCGTAGCCCTTCCACCCCATGACCAGGCACGACCCACCCTGCTCGACCACGGTGTGCAGGACACCGCCGGCCGTCGACGAGTCGATCCGCACCGACGTGGTGACCTCCGATCCTGCAGCCAGGGCGACCTTCTCCGCGGTCTCCGCGAGCTTGCGGTGGGTCTTGAGCTGATCCGGTCGCGCATCGAAGGGCAGCACGTTGACCGCCACCACGGCCCCGGAATCCGGCGCGGCGACCTGTGCGGCGACCCGGACGAGTTGGCGCACCGAGCGCGGGTTGGAGACCGGCACGACGACCCGGTTGCCCAGCGGCACGTCGCTGCGGTCGGGTGCCTCCACCATCGGGGCATAGCGGTCGGCGGTGACCCCGGCGATCAACGCCGACACCAGGATGACCAGCACCACCGCGTTGACCTCGGCCTCACCGATCAGACCCAGGTCGTCCGCGACGATCACCGCAGCCAGGGCGCCGGCGGCCTGCCCGACCGACAGCGAGAACATCAGGCCACGCTCGGGTCCCGACACCCCCATGATGCGGCCCGAGATGTCGGCGGCGAGCCACTTGGAGACGACCTCCGCGACGACGAACGCCCCGCCGAGCACCAACGTGCGCGGATCGGCGACGAGGCTGACCGGGTCCAGGATCATCCCGGTGGAGATCAGGAACGCCGGGATGAACACGCTCCGGCCGAGCACCCGGACCCGGTCCTCGATGATGGTGCCGAGCGGCACGAACCGGTTGAACGCCAACCCCGCGAGGAACGCGCCGACGATGGGTTCGATGCCGACCGCGCCGGCGAGCACGGCCGCCAGCCCCATCCCCGACAGCAGGAACGTCAGGCGGATCTGACGGTCCTGGCCCAGGCCGGTGAAGAACCAGCGGGTGAAGCGCGGCACGCCGATCAGCATGAGCGCGAGGTAGCCGGTCAGCCCGAGCAGGAACGCGATCCAGAAGATCGGACCGACGTCGCCACTGGCGGCCGCTGCGGCGACGGCGAGGATGAGCAGAGCCGCCACCGTGCAGATCAGCGTCGCACCGAGGGTGGCCGTCACCGCGCGGTTGCGGGTCAGGTCGTAGCGGTCGACCGCCTGGTAGCTGAGCAGCGTGTGGCTGGTGAAGGCCGACCCGATGATGATCGCGGCGAGCAGGTCGATCTCCAACCACAGACAGACCCCGGTCACGATCACCATGGGCAGGACCAGGGTCGCGACGCCGAACACCAACGAATCGCGGCGGCGCTTGGCGAACCCGTCGAGGTCGAGGTCGAGCCCGCCCTGGAACATCAGGTAGAGCAGGCCCACGTAGCCGAGGGTCTCGATGAAGGTGTTCTGGTCGAGCACACCGAGCACGTTCGGGCCGATGACCATCCCGGCCACGACCAGCCCGATGATCGCGGGCAGCCGGGCCCGTTCCGCAGCCAGCGGTCCCAACAGGACGATGAGGAACAGGACGGCGAAGACCGCCCCGGGGTCCTCCAGCGGGAACAGACCGTCGAACATGTGGCGCCTCGCACGGGGGAGCCCGCGTCAGGGAGCGTCGAGCCTCCCCACGCGACCGGCGGTCAGGGGTCGGGCACGCTAGCGGTTCGACCCCGTCGCGCGCGCGGGTGGGGCGGGCACCTTGGCGACCACGCCGAGCACGGCCACAGCCGCGGGGATGATCAGCAACCACCGCAGCACGCCCACGTAGCTGCCCGACAGGTCCCGGCCGAGCGCCAGCGCCAGCGGCCCGAACGCGGTGGAGGCGACGCTGATCGACGCGACCACCCCACGGATCGCTCCGACGTGCCGCAGGCCGAACAGCTGCGGGAACGAGGCCGCCTCGAGCGCTCGCGCGGCGGACCCGGCGGAGCCGACCACCATGCCGTAGACGATGGCCAGCACCCCGGGCGTGACCACCGGGACCATCAGCATCGCGCCGGCGAGCAGCAGCATCGAGGTGACCAGCACCCACCGGGCGGCGAACCGGTCCACCATCGAACCGACCAGCAGGGTGGCCGTGAGGGCCGCCACGGTCTGGGGGATGAAGTTCGCCGCCGCCTGCGCGGAGGTGAGCCCCTGTTCGCCGAGCAGATCGATCTGGTGGAAGGCGAGCCCGGTCCCGATCATCATCCCGGTCGCCGCGACCGCACCGGCGACCGCCCAGAACATCGTGGTCCGCATCGCCTCGCTGCGGGTGAAGGAGGCCGCCAGCGCCGCGGCGTCCGCGGCCTCGGTCTCCTCCTGGGAGACGGGCGCGTCACCGTCGGGGAGCTGTCCGACGTCGGCGGGGCGATCGATCAGCCCACGGAAGGCCAGGGGCAGGACGATGACCCAGACCATCACCGCGGTGATGAGCCAGGCGGGGCGCCAGCCGAACCAGGCGATCGTGCGGTCGGACAGCAGGGGCACCAGGGACAGCAACGCGGACCCGACCGCCGTCGTCACGCCCATCGCGAAGCCGCGCCGCCGCGCGAACCACGGCGCGACGCTGGTCGTGGCCACGAGGCTGAGCGCCCCCTGGCCGAACATACGGATGCCGGTGAACCCGATCACCAGGGTGATCAGCCCGGTCACCCCCGCCATCGCGGCGAGCATGAGGCCGAAGATCCCGCCGACGATGGCCATCGCGAGGCGGGCACCGCGGTCGTCGATCAGGCGACCGAGCCGCGGCAGGGCCAGCGATCCCGCGAGCGTGCCGACGAGGTAGGCCGTCGACACCTCGGAGCGCGTCAGGTCGAGTGAGGCCATCATCGGGTCGATGAACACGCTGACGCCCACGGTCTGCCCGGGCCCGGTCATCCCGAGCCCGATCGCCGCGACCGCGACGATGCGCCACCCGGAGAAGCGGGTGGAGGGACGGGGTGGGCGGGGTCCGCCTCCGAACAGTGACACGACCATCGTCAGCCCAGCACCAGGGTCGTCAGGGTGATCTCCGGGTGGTCGCGTTCGATGCGCTCCGCCACGTAACGGCTGCGGAACAGCGCCATGGGCGCGCCGTTCTCGCGCCGGTAGATGTCGACGTCGCGCATGGCGGCCAGCGCCTCGACGCCGGCGTCGTCGGTCGCCCGCGCGGTGTCGAACCGGGTGCCCTCGAGGCGCACCGGCGCGTTGAACTCGTGCTCCATCCGCCACGTCGCCACGTCGAACTGCAGCTGACCGACCGCCGCCCAGATGGGGGCCTGGTCACCCAGCTGCTCGTGGCGCAGCACCTGGATCACGCCCTCCTCGTCGAGCTGCTGCACCCCGCGACGGAACTGCTTGACCCGGCTGCGGTCGGCCGGGTGCGCGGTCGCGAAGTGCTCGGGCGTGAAGGTCGGGATCGGCGGGAAGGTCACCGGCGACTCCTCCTCGTGGAGGGTGTCACCCGCGCGCAGGTCCGTGGCGTTGACCAGCCCGATCACGTCACCGGGGAACGCTTCGTCGACGGTCTCCCGGTCGCGGCCGAACACCGCGTGGGCGTACTTCGCGGTGACCTTCTTCCCGGTCCTGGCGTTGACCAGGGTCGAGCCCCGCTCGAACCGGCCGGAGCACACGCGGACGAACGCGAGGCGGTCGCGGTGCCGCGGGTCGAGGTTGGCCTGCACCTTGAACACCAGCCCGCTGAACGGAGCGTCGACGGCCCGCGGAGCCGCCTCGACGTCCAGCCGGGCGCTGGGAGGCGGCGCGAGCTCCACGACCGCATCGAGCAGCAACCGGACCCCGAAGTTGGACAGCGCGGAGCCGAAGAACACCGGCGTGGCGATCCCGCCCAGGAAGGCCTCCAGATCGACGTCGGCGCCGATCGCGTCGAGCAGTTCCAGCTCCTCCTGGACCTCGTGTGCGACGCCGTCGACCTCGCCGAGATCCTCCTGCGCGATGCGGGCGCCCCCCGGGGTGTTCGCCTCGAAGCGGTAGGTCCGGCTCGTGCGACGGTCGACGACCCCCTGGAAGTCGCCCTGTGGCTTGATCGGCCACGTGACCGGGAGCCCCATGAGTTGCAGCTTGGCCTCGAGGTCGTCGAGGATCTCCAGCGGGTCGGGGGTCGGGCGGTCCATCTTGTTCACGAACGTGATGATCGGGGTCCCGCGCGCCTTGCAGACGGCGTAGAGCTTCTCCGTCTGCGGCTCCACACCCCGCGCCGCGTCGATGACCATCACCGCGGCGTCCACGCCGGAGAGCACCCGGTAGGTGTCCTCCGAGAAGTCGCGGTGGCCGGGCGTGTCGAGCAGGTTCAGCACGACGCCGTCGTGCTCGAAGCGGGCCACCGCCGAGGTGACCGAGATCCCGCGCTTCTGCTCGAGCTCCAACCAGTCCGAGGTCGTGGCGCGTTCGGCCTTGCGGCTCTGGACGGCGCCCGCCTGCTGGATCGCGCCGGAGTAGAGCAGGAACTTCTCCGTGAGGGTGGTCTTGCCCGCGTCCGGGTGCGAGATGATCGCGAAGGTCCGGCGGCGGGCCGCCTCCGCGGTGACATCGGGCACGGCGACTCCAGGTTCGTGTAGGTCGGGGACAGGGCGTGCATGCGTCATCGGTCGCCGGCACGGCGAGGCGGTGGGTGCCCCGGGCGCCATCGACGCGGAGCTCGGCCCGCCTCGAGCGGCGACGACCGGGGCCGACGCGCACCAGCCGGGGGACGGGGATCCGGTCGCGGTCGCAGCGGCGGTGGAGCACGAGGACGCGGCGTCCGCGCGCGTGGACACCGCACGGACCCCGCAACGATACCGCGTGGCGTGGTCGCGCCACCGAGCGCGGACGGGGGCCGAACGGGGCGCGGTGGTCCTTCGGGAAGCGTCGCGGCCGCAGACCGCGCAGCACGCCCTACCCTCGTCGGTCGTGCTCGGCGGTGATCGCGTGGGAACCACCCCTGATCCTCCGTCGTCTGGCACCACGGTCGCGTGGTTGCACCAGCCACCACCCCACTGACCGTTCCGCAGGCACACCACCCGACGGGGACCCATGTCCGACCCAACGACGCCTGCGGGCGACGATCCACCGACCGAGCCGGTCGGGGACGTCGCCGCACGCGCCGGGTCGGATGCGGACACGGTCACCGCGTCCGAGGACGCACCGGTTCGTGCGTGGTGGCGCCGGCCGGTCGTCCTGGCCGGCGCTGGCGCCCTCGTGCTGCTACTCGTGTTCGCCGGGGTCGTGTTCGCGCTGGACCGCTCGATCGAACGGGTCGAGGTCGACGGCCTCGCTGGCAGCAACGGCGAGGTGACGGTCCCCGACACGAGCACCACCACCGACGCCGACGACCTCGATGCCGCGGAGGTCGACGTCGTGCGGGAGGGCGCCGACGAGGGTCTGACCGTGCTGGTGCTGGGCTCGGACAGCCGCGAGGTGCTGACGACCGCGGAGCAGCAGGAGCTCGGGACGGGCAACGTCCCCGGTGAGCGGACCGAGGTGGTCGCGCTCGTCCGGCTCGACCCCGAGGCCGACGAGATGCGCATCCTCAACGTGCCGCGCGATGCGGTGGTGACCAGGTGTGACGGTTCCCGCGGCAGGATCAACGGGGCCTACGGCATCGGTGAGCGCGACGGGCGGGGCGGGACCTCCTGCGTGGTCCAGACGTTGACCACGTGGTCCGGTGTGGAGATCGACCACGCGATGAAGGTCGACTTCCGCGGGTTCGTGGACATCGTGGACGCGCTCGGCGGGGTCGAGTTCCACCTCGAGCAGCCGCTGCGCGACACCAACGCGAACCTCGACCTCGACGCCGGATGCGTCCGTCTCGACGGGGGCGAGGCCCTCGCCTTCGCGCGTGCCCGCGGCATCGACAACGACTACGGGCGCATCGCGCGCCAGCAGCGGCTGGTCGCGGAGATCCGGGCGGAGCTGGCCGAGGCGGGCATCTTCAGCGACGCGGTCCGGCTCGTGCGCACCGCGGAGGCCGTGGCACGCAACGTCGAACTCGACGACTCGCTCACGCTCAACCGCATCGGCCAGCTCGCGCTGACCTACCGCACCACCATCACGGCCGATCTGCGCACCCAGGCGATCCCCGGTGGTCGCATGCCGGGCACCGAGGCCTGGCTGCTGCAGGTCGACGAGGAAGCCGCCACGGAGGCGTTCACGTGGCTGGTCGACGGTCCCGAGACCCCGGTGGAGGCGCTGCCCGACACCGAGGACGACGCGGACGGGACCGGTGGTCCCGACGCCGGATCAGGCGCGGACACCGACGATGCGACGGGCACGGACGACGGCGCCCCGACCGGCGAGCCGTCCACCGAGCACGACGCGACGCAGGACGACGCGGACGACGACGGCTCGGGCCTGACCGGCGACACGGCCATCAGCTCGCCCGGCAACGGCGATGCACCGGTCGGGTCGACGCCCCAGCGTTGCGGCTGAGCCACCCGCCGGCGCTGCGCCGCAAGCCCGCGACCCGGGGTCACGAGCGTGGCACGGCGGGTCGCCGTGCACGCGGTGGTGCTCAGCTCAGACCGGTAAACAACACCACCGAGGCCAGGCCCCAGACGTAGATCGCGAAGGCGCGGAAACGGGCTGCCTCGAGCAGTCGCAGGACCACCCACAGCGCCGCCGTCCCGACGACGGCCGCGCTGACGAACCCGATGGCCATGGCGCTCCAGCTGATGGTCCCGAACCCGTCACCGAGCCAGACCTGCAGCGCCTGGACGCCGGTCGCGGCAAGGATCGTCGGGATGGCGATGTAGAACGAGTACCGGGCCGCCAGGGTGCGCTGCATCCCGAGCAGCAGGGCCACGAAGATGGTCGTCCCGCTGCGGGAGATGCCCGGCGTCAGCGCCACGGCCTGCGCGACCCCGAGCAGCACGGCCACCCCCAGGGTCACCTGGGTGGGCCCGCGCCAACCGAAGCGCAGCCGGCGGCCGCTGCGCGCGGGGGTCATCGCGTCGGTCCACCACAGCATCGCCCCGGTCACGAACAACGCCGCGGCGACCAGTTGGGGCGAGCCGAAGACCGTGGTCAGCAGGTCCTGGAAGACGAGCCCGAGCGCCCCGGTGACGGCGACGGAGAGCACCATGAGCCCGACCAGTCGGCTGGCCGCGCCGTCGGGGAGGAGGGCCGTGCCCTCCGCGAGCGCGGGCTCCGGCGTGGTCGGCGCCCGACGAGCCTGCACGTCGGTGCGGACCCCCTGCCACAGCTCCTTCAGCCCGTCGCCCATGACGATGACCACCGACACGAGCGTGCCGACGTGGACGACCAGGTCGAACAGGATCAGCTCGGGGCTGTCGGGCGGTGGCAGCTCGATGCCCCGTTCGCGCAGCAGCGTCTGCGAGAGCACCAGGTGGCTGGTCGAGGAGACCGGCACGAACATGAACACGCCCTGCACGACGCCGAGCACCAGCGCGACGACGAGACCCATGGGGGCTCCAGGGACGGGCGGTGCAGGGACCGGGGTGGGCAGGACGGTGGCACGGTAGAGCACCGCAGATCCCGGATCGGGCCGGCCGGATGGACACCGTGCACCCCCCTCGAGATGACGCACGGCGAGGTGGTGCCCGTGCGGACGCCCGGCCCGCGTCCGCATCACGGCGCCGCGTCGGCGACCCGGCCACGGGGGCGAGCGGTCCCGAACGCGGTGCACCGACGACCGGAGCGCCGATGGCCACCCCGACCCAGAGCCCGAGCCGGACGATCCCGGACGACCTGATCGACCTGCGCGCGCTTGCGGCGCTCGACGCCCCCTTCGCCTCGGAGACCGCGGAGCTGTTCGCCTCCGTGCGGGACCACGATCTGCCGACCCTCGCCGCACGCTGCGACGACGATCTCGGCATCATCGACATCGACCCGAACGGCGGCTCGGAGGTCATCCGTGACCGCGCCGGCTGGGAGAGCTGGTTCGTGCAGCTGTTCGCCCAGCTCGACGCGATGGACGCGACGACCGACACCCTGGTCGCGCGGTACGACGCGGTGGACTGGGGCACCACCGGGATGTCGGTCGTGGACTTCTGCCAGCTGCTGACGCTCGGCGGACAGACCGGCCGCTTCCACTGCATCGTCACGATCGTGTGGAAGCAGGTCGAGGGTCGCTGGATCGAGGCCCGCTGGCACGCCTCGTTGCTGCGCACCGAGCTGCCCGAGGGGTTCGGCGAGCCCGCCTGAGTCCAGGCGTGCTCGGCCGGGTCCGCCGACGACCGTTCAGGCGGGCGCGGGGGCCCGGCTCGCCAGCCTCGCCAACCGGACCGGGATGCGTTCCGAGCCGGTGATCAGGTGTGCGGCCAGCTCGTGGTGCTGATCGATCACGTGCAGCCGGCCCCGGTGGTGCACCAGGTCGACGATGCGCCCGTCCAACGGTCGGACCGTGGCGCGCTCGGTCAGCCAGCGCACGCGCTCCGGGTCGATCCCGACCTCCCTGGTCCGCAGCTCCATGCCGTACCGCGGGAGCTGCGTGCGCACCCCGGTGCCCGGGTCGACCTCGGGGACGTCCCAGAGCTCGTCGGGCACGACGACCAGGCGCCCGGGCAGGTAGTCCGCCAGGGAGCTGGGCAGGGATCGGGGCAGGGGAGCGCGCATGAGCGGTTCTTCGGCGGCGACGGCCCGCGCTGAAGCGCTGGACGTGCACCGCGGACCACCATCCGGACGGATCCGGTGGTGGTCGGGGTGGGAGCGTGCCGGGTGGGAGCGGGTGCGGCGCCGGACAGAACCGGCGTACGGACGGGTGGAGACCGGCGTACCGGCCGCACGGGGCAACGGTACCGCCACCCCGACGACCGGGGCGGCACGTTCCGCCGTCCGTCGGGCCCCCGCCGCCCGCACGGGCGCCGGGCGCTCAGGCCTCGCTCGCCGCCGCGAACGTCGTGGTGGACCCGTCGTCGCGATCCGCCTGCCAGGAGCTGGTGTAGACGAACCGCTGGCCGCGGATGAGGGTGATGCGACACTCCACGGCGCGCTCGCCCGCGTACCCGAGCCTGCGGACCCGGAACAGCGCCTCGTCCGCGTCGAGCTCGAGGAGCCGTCGGTCGTCCTCGCCGGGCAGGATCGGCTCCAACGACTCCTCGACCGCGGTGATGCGGATGTCCGCGCGGTGTAAGAGTTCGTCGTAGAGCGCGGTGCGCCGCAGGTCGACATCGAACAGGTGGCGGCCGAGGTCGGCCGGGAGGAACACCACGTCGATCGCGAGCGGCGCGTCCCCCGCGTGTCGGAGCCGCTCGAGGCGGACCAGCTCCGCCCGGGGCGGCAGGCCCAGCCGCGTCGCGGCGTCCTCGTCGCGGGTCACCTCCAGGGCCAGGACCTCGGAGCGCTGCTCGAGGCCCTGGGCCTCCACCGCCCGGAAGAGGCTGTAGAGGCCACCGAGCGGCTGTGTCAGCCGCTCGGTGTTGAGGAAGCTGCCCCGGCCGCGGTGTCGATCGACCAGCCCGCGTGCCCGCAGCCGCCGCACCGCCTCACGGACGGTGTGTCGGCTGACGCCGTAGTGCTCGGTGAGCTCCCGGTCGGTGGGGAACCGATCGCTGATGTCGCCCGCGTCGATCCGCCGCTCGAGGTCGTCGAGCACCTGTTGCCACAGCGGCCGGCCGGCGCCGACGGGCGCATCGGGCGCTCGGGCGACCATGGGGGCTCCTGGCGGAACGACGCGTAGCGGGGGCGTCCCGGCCGGACCGGGAGCGGCCTCGGACCCGGCAGCACGGGGACGGACCACCGAGCGTAGGCGGTCCGGCCCGGCGCCCGGCGTCGGCCGACGCCGCGCTCAGCCGGTCGTCAGCTCGAAGCCGAGCTCGTGGATCCGGCCAGCGTCGTCGTCGACGAGCACGGGGGTCCGCCCGGAGCGCGCGACGATGGACGCGGCGATCGAAGCGCGGTAGCCCGACTGGCAGTGGACCCAGATCTCGCCCTCGCGGGGGAGCTCCTCGACGCGGCGGACCAGGTCGTGCAGCGGGACGTGCATCGCGCTGGCGATGCCCCCGCCGGCCCACTCCCCGTCGCGCCGGACATCGAGCACGTGCGGCTGCTCCCCGTCGGCGAAGCGCTTGGCCAGCTCCTCCAGGTCGGTCACGCGGTAGCTGTCGCGATCCAGACCGGTGCCGTAGGTGTCGACGCCCCCCGCGTTCTGCGCGGCGGGACGGTCGACCCCGACCCGGACCAGCTGACGCTGGGCCTCGGAGACCTCCTCCTGCGAATCACCGACCAGCGTGACCGGGGTGCCCCACGGCAGGATCCACGCGAGGTAGGTGATGAAGGAGTTGCCGACCTCCACGTTGACGGTGCCGCGGACGTGGTCCCTGGCGAACGCCGTGCGCGTCCGCAGGTCGACCACCCACTCCCCGGCGTGCATGCGTCGAGCCAGCTCGGTCGGGTCCGCCTCGACCGCCGGCGAGAGGTCGATGGCCGAGGGTCCGACCTTGTTGCGGCCGGCCATGTGCGCGTAGTAGCGCGGGTAGGCGTCCAGACCGCTGATCAGCAGCTCGAGGAACTCCTGCTCGTCGGTGATGGTCAGCGCCACGTTGGCGCGCTTCTGGTCCGCGATCGTGGAGGTCTCGACCCCGTACTTCGGGTCGACGGAGGCGCTCTGCTCGTCCGAGGCCGCCGAGGAGCAGAAGCTGCCGAACCCGTGGGTGGGCAGCACCGTGGTGTCGTCGGCGAGCTCGGTCGCCAGGCGCTTGGCGGTCGCGAACTGTGCCCGGGTCAGCTCCTCGGTCGCCGCCTTGGAGATCAGGTCCGTGCGACCGACGGAGCCGTACAGCAGCGACCCCCCGGTGAAGACCGCCTGCTGCTCGCCGTCGACGGCCACGTAGGACATGTGGGTCGGGGTGTGGCCGGGCGTGTGCATGGCGCGGATCGTGACGGCGCCCACCTGCAGCTCGTCACCGTCCCGGACCCCGTGGACGTCGATGAGCATGTCCTCGTCGGCGGACATGACGTAGGTCGCCCCCGTGACGCGGGCCAGTTCGACGCCCCCGGTGACGTAGTCGTTGTGGTTGTGCGTCTCCAGCACGTGGGTCACGGTCAGCCCGTGCGCCTCGACGAGTGCGAGCACACGATCGATGTCGCGCTGGGGGTCGATGACCGCCGCGGTCCCGGCATCGTCGTGGACGACGTAGCTGCGGTCGCCGAGCGACGGGGTCTCGATCGTGTGGATCTTCACGCTGCACCTCGTGGTGACGTATCGGTGATGGTGGTCGGGTTGTTCGCGTGCGTCCAGGGGAACGCGTCTATTTGTCCGGACATTTCGTGTTCATCGGCACCGTGCGAGGCGCGCACGGCTGGCGCGAGCCGGCCGACGAAGCGGGCGTCGAGGTGTGCGCGACACAGGGGCTCGACCACGCCGGGCCGCAACCCCTGCAGGCGCAGCTCGACCCCCGCAGCTCGGCACGACTCATCGATCGTGGCCAGCGCCTGGACCCCGGAACCATCGGCGCTGGGAACGCCGGACAGGTCCAGCGTCAGGCGCTCCAGGCGATCGCCCACCGAGGCCAGGTGGTCGTCGACGAACTCGAGCAGTCGGATGCCGCTCGCGGGCAGCAGGTCGCCGTCGACCTGCAGCACGTGCCGGCTCGCCGTGGGGTCGACCTCTACCAGCGACACCCTCGGTGTGCCGACCCGCCACAGCGACAGGACCAGGCTCGCGGCGATCCCGATGCCGATCCCGAGCTCGACGCCGATCAGCAGCGTCGCCAGGAACGTGATGGTCAGCGCGAGCCCGTCGGTGCGCTCGACCTGCCAGGCGTGGATCGCCTCGCGGACATCGACGAGCTTGGCGACCGCGACGAGCACAACCGCGGCGAGCACGACCTGGGGCAGGGTCGTGAACAGCGGTGCGAGCACCAGCAGCGCGAGCAGGACGCCGGCGGCGGTCACGATGCTGGCCAACGGCGTCCGCGCCCCGGCTGCGTGGTTGACCGCGGTACGGGAGAAGCCGCCGGCGACCGGGAAGGCCTGCATCACGCTCGCCGCGAGGTTCGCGGCGCCGGAGGCGATCAGCTCCTGGTCGGGATCGATGCGATCACGCGTCCGGCTCGCGATGGCACGAGCCACGCTGATGCCCTCGAGGTAGGACAGCAGGGCGATGACCAGCGCCCCCGGAAGCAACGCGATGATCGCGTCCAACGGCGCGTTCGGCAGCGCGGGGAGCGGGAAGCCACCCGGGACCTCGCCCAGTACGGCGACCCCGCGGGCCTCGAGCCCGAACAGCGGGACGGCCGCGGTGGCGGCCACGACCACCAGCAACGGGACGGGGACCCGGTTGCCGAGGCGCTTGCCCGCCGCCAGCAGTCCGATGGCCACGCCACCCACCACCAGCGTCAGCAGGTGGATGCCGTCCAGCCCGGTGACGATCGCGCCGATGCGCGCCATCCACCCGTCGACCTCGCCCAGCCGGATCCCGAACAGCTTGTCGAGCTGACTGGTCGCGATCACGATGGCTGCGGCGGACGTGAAGCCACTGATGACGGGGTGCGAGAGCAGGCTCGTCAGCCGCCCGGCGCGCAGTACCCCGAGGCCGAGCTGGATGAGACCGACGAGGGCGGCCAACATCCCCGCCAGGGCCACGTAGCTGCCCGGATCACCCTCGGCGATGGGTGCCAGCGTCGACGCGGTCAGCAACGAGACGATCGCGACGGGCCCGACCGCGAGCTGCCCCGAGGTGCCGAGCAGGGCGTAGACGACCAGCGGGACGACGGAGGCGTACAGCCCGGTGACCGGGGGCATGCCCGCGAGCGCCGCGTACGCCATGCCCTGCGGCACGAGCATGGCCGCGACCGTCAGCCCGGCCAGCACGTCCGCACGGTGGGACCCGGCGTCGGCCTCGCGCATCCAGCGCAACAGCGGCACCCGGCGTTCCACCCATGCGGGCGCCACCATCCGTGATGGTGGCCGGTCCCGGTCGTCCCTGGTCGTCATCGGCGTCGGCCCTCAGCCCCCGCGGGGACGGTTGTAGGGCAGCTTGGCCAGCATCATCGCCATGCCACAGGTGTTGGTGACCGCGGAGAACACCAGACCCGCCCCGATCGCGCCGGCCACGTACATCGCCGGCGTCCAGAACGTCGCCACGATGACCGAGGTCAGCACGATGGCGCCGGCCAGGCCCCGCACCTGCCGGTTCATGTCCCAGCGCGCCACGTCGACGACCACGTCACGGCCCTCGTTGCGCCAGCCCTCGACCCCCCCGGTCAGCACGTCGGCCTGCACCCCGTGCTCGCGCAGGGTCGCCTGCGCCTGGGTGGCGCGGTTCCCCGACTGGCAGACCAGGACCAGGGGCCGGCCCTGCTCCTGCAGCTCGCGCAGGTCGCCGACGTGCTGATCGAGCTGATCGAGCGGACGGTTGTGGGAGTGCGGCAGGCGGGCGGACTCGAACTCGCCCGGGGTGCGCACGTCAACGAGCTCGTAGGACCGCAGGTCCCCGGTGAGCTCGGCGGGTACCACGCAAGAGGTGGTCTGGTTCATCGGTGGATCCCTCGGCAGGTCGCTTCTGGTGACGGACATCGTGCGCGAATAAATGTACGGACATATCTTGAGAGCCGCAAGTCGCCGCCAGCGCGGTCGCCAGCGGCGCCGCTCCGGGCGCCGCGCCGGGCTCCCGGCCTCAGCCGACCAGCAGCACCATCGGTGTGGCGACCAGCAGGAACACCACGCTCATGACCGTCCCGGCGCGCAGGAAGTCGCGGACCTGGTACCCGCCCGGGCCCATCAGCAGGGCGTTGACTTGGTGCGTCGGCAACAGGAACGCGTTGGATGCCGCGATCGCGATCATCAGCCCGAACATGGCCGGATCCGCACCGACCCCGACGGCGACGTTCGCGGCCAACGGGACCAGCAGCACCGTCGCGCCGACGTTGGAGACGACCAGGGTGAACGCCGTGCCGAGCGCACCGACCGCCAGCAGGATCCCCCACACGGGCAGACCCGCGGACGCGGAGATGACACCGTCGGCCAGCCAGGCGGCGGTCCCGGTCTCCTCGACCGCCTGTCCCAGGGGGATCAGCGCCGCGAGCAGGAAGACCGTCTTCCACGACACGGCGCGGTAGGCCTCGTCGGGGGTGAGCACGCCGCTGAGTAGGACCCCGACCGCGCCGACCATCAGCGCCAGCGACAGTTGCAGGTCGGTGGTGATCACCAGCCCGAGGGCGATGGCGAACGCGGCCAGGGCCCACCAGCGTTTGCCGCTCCGGGGCGGTTCGCGGAGCTCGTCGTCGAGCAGGACCAGGTCCGGCCCCTCGAGCGCCCGCAGTGCGTCGAACGAACCCGACAGCACCAGGACATCGCCGCCGACGAGTCGGCGGTCCCGCAGCCCGGCGTTGGCAACCTCACCCTGGTGGTGCAGCGCCAGTAGGGTCACGCGACGCTGCGCGCGCAGCCGCAGGTCACCCACGAGCGTCCCGTCGGCGGGTCCGCCCGGGCGGGCCACGGGCAGCCCGCCCCCCCCCGCCCCGCCCCCCCCGCCCGGGGGGAGGTGCGGGTGCGGCCTCCGGGGACCGGCGGCCC
>JAFIEQ010000171.1 GCA_020832455.1 Nitriliruptoraceae bacterium | reverse complement strand
CTGAACCACCGACAACCCCGGGGTGTGTGGCACACACACCACCACACACCCCGGGGCTCTGGGTATCAGGAGAGGCCATGGTCACCGAGACGCCGTTGTTGTCCGTCCGCAACCTCCGAAAGGCATTCGGCGGCGAGACCGCGCTCGCCGGTATCGACTTCGATCTTCCTCGCGGAGAGATCCGGGCGCTCGAGGGGGAGAACGGGTCGGGGAAGTCGACGTTCATCAAGCTGGTCTCTGGTGTCTACACCCCGGACGACGGCACGATCCAGTTCGACGGAGTCCCGCTGGAGCACGTCACCCCCAGGACCGCGTCCGAGGCGGGGATCCAGGTAATCCACCAGGACCTGTCGCTGTTCCCCCACTTGAGTGTGGCGGAGAACATCGCGATCAACCGTCTCATGCACGGTGGCTCATCGATCGTCTCGATGTCCAAGATGCGCCAGATCGCCGAGAGCCAGCTGGAACGCATCGGCGTCGACCTCCCCACTGACCTGCGGGTGTCGTCGATATCCGCGGCGAACCGACAGATCGTGGCGATCTGCCGCGCCATCTCCATGGACGCGAAGCTCATCTTCATGGACGAGCCGACCACCGCCCTCACGGGCAAGGAGGTCGACGGGCTGCTGCGCATCATCGGCGATCTCAAGGCCGAAGGGCTCTCGATCGTCTTCATCAGCCACAAGCTGGATGAGGTGTTCAAGATCGCCGACAGCCTGACCGTCTTTCGGGATGGTCGGAAGGTCGGTGACTACTCCGTGGACGAGATCGACGAACGGGAGCTCATCGTCCACATGACCGGGCGTGAAGTCACCTACGAGCGCTACCACCGACAGAGCGCCACGGACGAGCCGCTGCTCGAGACCCGTGGGCTGACGCGCCGGGGCAACTACCGAGACGTGAACCTGCGCGTCCGACCGGGCGACATCGTCGGGTTGACCGGGCTGCTCGGCGCGGGACGGACCGAGCTCGCTCTGTCGCTGTTCGGGCTCAACGAGCCCGACGGTGGCGAGGTCCTCATCAACGGAGAGTCGGTCCGCATCGACGCGCCGTGGGAGGCCATGAAGCTCGGGATCGCGCTCCTGCCTGAGGACCGCCATGTCCAGGGCCTGTTCGAGACCAAGCCGGTCCGCGAGAACGTGTCGGCCACGCTCTTCGAGCGGATCCTTAGCTCGTTCCGGCTGGTCAACCGACAGGACGAGCGAGAGCTCGCCCGAGACGTCGTCGCGGACATGAACGTCAACAATCAGGACACCTCGCTGCCCGTCGGGCTGCTCTCCGGCGGCAACCAGCAGAAGGTCGTCATCGGCAAGTGGATCTACCGCGACCCGAAGATATTCATCCTCGACAGCCCGACCGTCGGTATCGACATCGGCTCGAAGTCGGAGATTTACCGCCGCATCCACGCCCTCGCGGCCGCCGGGATGGGCGTCATCCTCATCAGCGACGAGCCAGACGAGATCACCAACAACTGCAACCGCGTGGTGGTCATGCACGAGGGCGCGGTGCTGAACGAGTTCGACGAGGCCGAGCTCGCCAGTCCGCGCTTCCGCGAGGAGCTGATCGCGCTGATCGACGACCCGAAGCATCAGATGGCCCTCGACGACGACGATCTGAGCGACACCGTGCTCGGGGAGAGCCCCAAGGAGCAGGCCCGATGACCACCTCGCCCTTCCGACGGCTCTTCAACCGGCCCATGACGACCGTCGAGCGATTCCTGGTCGCGATCATCGTCGTCTACGGGACCATCGTGACGTTGCGTGCCCCCCAGTTCCTCAGCCTGGCGACCCTCTCGGACCTCCTGCGAGGAGGATCCGGCATCGCGATCCTCGCGATCGGTGTCACGATCGTCCTCATCTCCGGTGGGATCGACGTTTCGTTCACCGCCATCGCCATCGTCGCTGGGTACTCATCCGTCCAACTCGGGCGGGCCCTAGAGTATGACGGGCTGCTGCTGCTGACCGTCGGTGCGATCGTCATCGGGGCGCTGCTGGGTTCGATCAACGCGCTGCTGATCCACTTCTTCAAACTTCAGACCCTCATCGTGACCCTGGCGACCGCGAGCGTGTTCCACGGGACGATGGCGCTGACCCTCGGCATGCGGACCTACACCCGTGCGGATGTCCCCGGGTCGCTGATCGGTTTCGGTGAGGCGAACGTCTTCACCATCCAGGGCGAGGCTCGCCCGTACGGCTTCACGATGTTCCTCCCAGTGGTGGCGGGCGTCGTCATCCTCACCTGGTTCCTGCTGTACCGGACGCGCATCGGGCGTTCCGTGTTCGCGCTCGGGAGCAACCCGGAATCGGCCAGCCGCCTCGGGGTGAATCTGTTGGCCACCCAGCTGTTCATCTACATGTACGTGGGTGCGTTGTCCGGTCTGATGGGGATCATCTACTTCAGCCGGCTGGCGTACATCAACCCGGCTGCGTTGGTCGGGTCCGAGCTGGCCGTCATCGCGATCGCTGTCATCGGCGGCGCCAAGCTCGAAGGGGGCGAGGGCACCTTGCTCGGCACGCTCCTGGGCGTAGTGATCTGGCAGCTGTTCCAGAACACGCTGATCTTCCTCGGGTTGGGATCGCAGTACAACGGCTTGTTCTTCGGCTCGGTCCTGATCTTCCTGCTCTGTGTGATCTACCGACGTCAGCGACAGATCAACAAGCGTTCACTCGTCTTCACGACCTGAGCACGCTCGTTCATCCGTTTGGAGGCAACAACCGTGGGTGAGTTCCTCAGTCAGCTCCGTGACGACCGCGAACGTCTCACGCTGCTCGTCACGACCCTGATCGTTACGTTCGTGCTCTACCAGATGCTCGGACAACGCGTGTTCAGCGTGGGCGGCATGCAGTCGATGTCGATCCAGGTGAGCGAGTTCGGGTTCCTAGCCCTGGCGATGGGCCTCGCCATGCTCACCGCAGGCATCGACCTGTCTGTGGTCGCGGCCGCCGGACTCTCCGGCGTGATGAGTGCGACCGTGCTCAGTGGACGTGTCATCCCGATCACCGACGAGAACCAGGGGATGTTGCTGGTGCTCGGGATCGCTGCGGCCCTCATCACCGGCCTGCTGACCGGGCTCGTCAACGGCCTGATCATCGCCAAGGTGTCGGTCCCGCCGATCCTCGCCACCCTGGGGACGATGGTCTTCTTCACCGGGATCGGTATGGCGCTGACCTCGGGCAACAGCGTGCCGAACCAGGTTGCGGCGTTCCCGTTGATCGCCAACACCGCGATCGGTCCGTTCCCGGTCCCCTTCGTGATGCTGGCCACGGCCTTCGTCGTGGTCGCCCTGATCCTGTCCAGGACCAGGTTCGGCCGGCAGGTCTACCTGTTCGGTGAGAACCAGGTGGCCCTGCGATTCACCGGTGCCCGCACGGAACGGGTCATCATCCTGACCTACGTGCTGATCGGCTTCCTCGTCGGGTGCGCCGCCATCATCATGGTTGCTCGCGCCAACTCGATGCGGGTCGGCTTCGGGGAGTCGTACCTCCTCCAGGCGATCCTCGTGGTTGTGCTCTCCGGCTTCAACCCCTACGGCGGCAAGGGTCGGGTATCGAACCTCGCTATGGGTCTGGTGTTGCTCCAGCTGCTGTCCACGTCCATGAACGCGTTCGCTTTCTCCCCGTACGCGCGCAACCTCGTGTGGGGTCTGATCCTGCTATTCGTCATGATCGTGAACCACCTGTCGGGCAACTTCCGCAAGCGTCCGCGTCGTGACGCAGCAGGCTCCGAGCCCGATGAGGCCGGCCGTGCCACGGACACCCCGAGCCTGCAGCCGACGTGACTTATCCCCAGTCGGCAGCCCGTCAGAACCACCGTTCGAACGCCGTGCTCGTCTCGTCGTCACGGCCATCGCGACTATCCACCTCGGAGTGATCATGGAACCGCTACGCATCGTCGTCGGAGCTGATGACGCCGGGTACGCCTACAAGGAAGCGCTCAAGGCGGACCTCCGAGAGAACGCGGGCGTGGCCTCTGTCGAGGACGTTGGCGTCGACGCGGACGGACACACCCACTACCCCGCAATCGCGATCGCCGCTGCGGAGATGGTCGCTCGAGGTGACGCGGATCGGGCCTTGCTGATCTGCGGGACGGGCCTGGGAATGGCGATCAGCGCCAACAAGGTGCCGGGGATCCGCGCAGTGACGGCACACGACTCGTTCTCGGTCGAGCGAGGGGTCAAGAGCAACAACGCACAGGTCCTCGGTCTCGGACAACGGGTCATCGGGCTCGAGCTGGCTCGCCGACTGGCCGCCGAGTGGCTCACCTACCGGTTCGACCCCGGCTCCCCGTCCGCGGAGAAGGTCGGCGCGATCACCGCCTACGAGAGCGACCAGGGAGCGGTCCAGCATGTCTGAGCCGGCCCGTCCGCTCGTCGGGGTCGGCCTGAAGATGTACCTGGGGTTCGATCAGACACTCACCTGGGTGGATGCACTCGTCGACTGCGTCGGCCGCCACAACGCCGTCGAGTCCGGCGCGGTCGACCTGTTCGTATTGCCGGACTTCGTCAGCCTGAGCGAGTGCCTCCGCCGCGTCGAGGGGACCCGGGTTGTCGTCGGTGCCCAGGACGTCTCGCCGGAGGCGCCCGGTCCCTTCACCGGTGACGTCTCCGCACCCACGCTGCGGGAGGTCGGCTGTCGGTACGTCGAGATCGGGCATGCGGAGCGGCGGCGTGGCCACGGTGAGGACGATCAGTTGGTCGCGAGGAAGGCGGTAGCGGCGGTGCGGGCAGGGATCACACCTGTGCTGTGTGTCGGTGAGCGGGCCCGGGGCCCGGTCGAGGCCGCGGTCGGTGCGTGCCATCAGCAGCTCGAACCGGTCCTCGAGGCCGTTCAGCGGGAATCGGACCCCATCTCAGCGGAGCTCGCGCTCGTCATCGCCTACGAGCCCGAATGGGCTATCGGCGCACCGGCACCGGCGGGACACGACCATATCCGCGGGGTCGCGGGTGCCCTACGGGACCAGGCCGCCGCGGCCGACGTGCCGGTGCGCCTGCTTTACGGGGGATCTGCTGGCCCTGGTATCGCGACCGCGCTCTGGCCCTCGGTCGACGGGCTGTTCCTCGGCCGGTCGGCCCACGACGTCCGGAACGTGGAACTGGTCCTCGACGAGCTCACAGCGACCGCCCGAACGGCAGCCTGATGCGATTGAACCCTGGTGCGGACCACCGCTCGGTTCGATGGATGGATCCAAGATGAAGACGTCCGTCGAGCACGCATCGGATGTTGCCGAACGGGCGGGGGCACGCCGCCGCCTCGAACGTTGCACGAGTCCGAGCGGCCACTTCTTCGTTTGCGCCATCGACCACCCGATGGGCACGTTCGTCAGCGGCAACGGCCGACCCGCGCCCGTGCCGGCTGTGCGTGCCCTGAAGTCGGCGGTTCTGGAGGAGTCGATCCTCGGCGCCAGCGCCGTGATCGTCGATCCGGAGCTCGGCATCCCCGCCATCTGGGATGCCGAGCTGACGCAGCCGTTCGGCATGATCGTGAACGCCGAGCGGTTCGAGGACCGGGATGGCGACCCGGTGCCGGGAGGACGCCGCGCGAACTGGGACGCGTCGCACATGGTCACCCTCGGCGCTGATGCGGTGAAGTACGTGTTCACGCTGAGCAGCGACCCGTTCGTCACCGCCGATCGCGAGGCGGAGGTCCGGGAACTCATCGTCGAGGCGCACCGGTTCGGTCTCCCCGTCGTCGCGGAGCCGCTGGCACCGGATCCCTCGGATGAGCCGGAGGCCATCCAGCGGCACGCACGCGCGATCATCCAGGCGGCTGCCACGTACTCGGAGCTGGGCGCGGATGTCCTCAAGGTCCAGTTCCCGGGGAGCATCGAGACCCAGCTCAGTCGCCGGGAGGCGCGAGCAGCGTGTCAGGAGCTCTCCGACGCTGTCGCCGGACCATGGGTGCTCCTGAGTCAGGGGGTGGGCTTCGACGCTTTTCTGCGGCAGATGCGCATAGCGAGCGACGCGGGGGCGAGTGGCTTCATGGCGGGCCGTGCGTTGTGGGGTGATGTCAGCCACGAGGCCCCATTCGTCGGTCGGGAGGTCGTTCGGCGCCGCCTCGACGAGCTCGCCTGGTGTGCCGGTGCCGGCGCGTCGCTGTCCGAGCGGCTCCCGACGGTCCGTCCAGTGGCCAGCGGACCCGGTTGGTGGCTGCGAGACAGGGGCGCCTTCGGGCTCCTCGAGGAGGTCGGCTCGTCTTGAGCGAACATCGGAACGCGGCGCCGGCCGGCGGGAAGGTCGCCAAGACCGAGGGGCAGGACGCCGACGTCAT
>JAFIEQ010000170.1 GCA_020832455.1 Nitriliruptoraceae bacterium | reverse complement strand
ACGACCCGGGTCGTGCCGTGGCCGGGTGTGGTCGTCGACGGGAGCGGCGTCGTCGATCGGCCCGGGTGGCGCCCTCTGAGCGGAGCGGACCGTGGGGAGGCGGGCGCCATCCTCCACCCGGAGACGGGCGCGCCGATGACCGTCGACGAGCTCGCGGCGCTGGTGCAGGGCGAGCGCATCCTCGACGCCAACGAGCCGGACCATCCGTGGCGTGGGGTCTCGCAGGTGCGGTTGAGCGCCAACCCCGAGGCGGCCTTCACGGTGCGCTACCGCGAGCAGTTCGTCGACGCTCCCATCCCCCCGGAGGAACCCGTCGAGCCCGTGGAACCGATCGAACCGATCGGTCCGATCGAACGGGTCGGACCCCCGGATCCCGTCGGTCCGACGCCACCCACGACGCCCATCGGCGGGGAGGGGCCCCGCACCCCCGTCGCGCCCTCGGATGGTCCCGTCGCCCCCGTGGCCCCGACGGGCCCGCTCGATGCGGAGGTACTGGGCACGGTCCTCGAAGCCCCCCGTCGGGTGCAGCCGCCGTCCACGTTGACCCCGGTGACGTTGCCGGTGACCGGGACCGACCTGCGGTCATGGCTGCTGCTCGTCATGCTGACCTGGGGGCTCGGCGTCGCCCTGATCCGTCGCACCCGTCCGTCGGACCCCACGTGACGTGCGGCGGGTCCGACGTCGGTCAACGGGTCTCGTCGCCTGGCGGGTCGAGCAGGCGGTTCGGCTCGACCACGACGAACCGGACGGACGCCGCGAAGTTGGCGACGTCGTCCGCCGCGATCCTGCCGGCCTCGGAGTCCAGTCCGGCACGCATGTGCTCGTGGTCGCGCCACCAGATCTCCGCGATGCCGTGGACGTCGCCCATCGCATCGGCGGGCTGCTCCCGGCTGGCGACGTCGATGACGTAGCCGAGCGGGTGCTGCGCGAGCGCGAGGGGGGCGTGCACGTCCAGCCAGTACCGCGCGAACGCCTCCTGGGTGAGGTCGGCCCGCCGGGTCACCAGCGCCATCAACTTGATCACGCTCACACCGCCAGGTAGCCGCCGTCGAGGACGATGCCCGTCGCGGTGAGGTAGCCCGCTTCGTCGGACGCGGCGTAGGCGGCCAGGGCCGCGACCTCCTCGGGCTGGGCGCCCCGTCGGGCCGGGATCTCCGAGGTGACCCGTGCGATGGTCTCCGCCGGGATCCCGTCGTGCGCCGGGGTGTGGATGAAGCCCGGTGCGAGGGCGACCGATCGCACATTGGGCGCCCCGTCGACGCCGACGGAGCGTGCCAGCGACAGGATCCCACCCTTCGCGCACTGGTAGGCCGAGAACCCCGGCTCCCCGAAGTAGCTCTGCACCGACGCGGTGTGCAGGATGACGCCGCCGCCGTGCTCGAGCATGTGCGTCGCCGCCAACTTCGAGCCGTACCAGTAGGCCCGCAGGCTGATCCTGATCGTGTCGTCGAACTCCTCCAGCGTCTGTTCGGTGATCGGCTTGAAGACGCTACGGAAGGCGTTGTTCATCCAGACGTGGATGCGACCCGTGTCCGCCACGGCCGCGTCCCGCAGTCGCTCGAGCTGCGACGGCTCGGAGACGTCGGTGGGCACGGCGCGGGCGCTGCCACCGACATCGGCGATCGCAGCGACCGTGCGCTCCCCCGCTGCCTCGTCCACATCGGCGACGAGCACGTGGGCACCCTCGGCGGCGAACCGTTGGGCGCACGCGCGCCCGATGCCCGACCCCGCCCCGGTGATCACGACCGTGCGGCCCTCGTAACGGTGCAGCGCTTCCATCGGTTCGCTCCTCGGCGCAGGTCAGTGGGCAGGCGGGACCGGCAGCCCGGCGACGGGCAGCTCGGCGGCGTACAACGAACTCGTGGCGGTGATGAACAGCGTGCGGCCGTCCGCGCCACCGAAGCAGCAGTTGGTGACCATCTCCGGTACGTCGATGCGCCCGAGCAACGGGTCCTGCCCGGGCCCACCGTCGGTGGCGTAGACGTACACCCCGTCGAGCCCGGCCACGTACAGGTGCCCCTCGAGGTCGAACGCCATCCCGTCCGGGACCCCGGCCGGGAGCACCGCGAACGGCGACGGGTCCCCCAACTCATCGCCATCGACATCGACGACGAAGATGGTCCGGTACCGCTCGGAGGAGTCGGAGACGAACAGGCGCCGCTCGTCGGCGTCGAAGATGAGCCCGTTCGGGCGGTAGATGCCGGTGAGCATCGGTTCGGGCGCCCGCGGATCGTCGGTGACGCGGAACACCCCGCAGAAGGGCAACTCCATGGCCTGCTGGTAGCCGTGCAGTTCCCCGCCCTCGGCCCGGACGCCGAACGGTGGATCGGTGAACCAGATGCTGCCGTCGGCACGGACCACGACGTCGTTGGGGGAGTTGAGCACCCGCGAACCGAGGTGGCTGGCCAGGACCTCCGGTTCCCCGTCCGCCGTGGTCCGGGTGACGCGACGCGTGGTGTGCTCGCACGCGATCCGGCGCCCCTCGTGATCGACGGTGAGGCCGATCGCGAAGTGGGCGTTGTCGACGACGACCGTGGCGTCGCCATCGGCGTACCGCAGGATGGCATCGCCGGGGATGTCGGTGAACTCGAGCGCTCCGTCGCGCCAGATCGGACCCTCGGTGAACCCGAGCCCGCTGACCAGTCGGCGGGTGGCGATCCCCGCCTGCAGGGCGTCCTCGATGGCACTCATGTCGACCTCCCCGCTGCCCAGCGATCCAGGAGCACGGCAGCGATGATGATGCATCCCTTGATGACGAGTTGGACGTCACGCGGCACGTTCAGCAGGGTCAAGCCGTTGTTGACCACCGCGATCAGCAGTGCCCCGATGACCGTCCTCGGCAGCGATCCGCGGCCACCGCTGAAGCTCGTGCCGCCGATGACCACGGCGGCGATGGCATCGAACTCGAGCCCGATCAGCGCGTCCGGACGTGCGTTGCCCACCCGCGCGATGGGGCCCATGGCCGCGAGGCCGAGCAGTGCGCCGCTGAGGGTGAACACCCAGAACTTCGTCCAACGCACCCGCAGCCCGACCATCGCAGCCGAGGCGGCATCGCCGCCCACGGCGTACACGTTCGATCCGAACGGCGTGTGGCGCAACAGCACGTGGAGCCCGACGCCGACCAGGAGCACGATCCAGACCGAGGTGGGGATCCCGGCCAGGAAGCCGGTCGCGAAGACGGCCCGGAAGCCGTCCGCGGAGTAGGTGACCGTGGAGCCCCCGGTGACCGTCCGGGCGACCCCCTGCAGGGCGTAGAAGGACCCGAGGGTGACGATGAACGACGGGAGTCCCGCGAGCACGATCAGGGCCCCGTTGACGGCGCCGACGAGCGTCCCGAGTGCCAGTCCGGCGACGACCGCGACCAGAGGGCTGGTTCCCGAGGCGAGCAACGTCGCCGTCGCGACCCCGACCAGGGTGGCGTTCGCGCCCACGGAGAGGTCGATCTCGCCGCTGATGATCACGAAGGTCATCGCGTAGCCCGCGAGCAGGACGAGCGTCGCCTGCCGTCCCACGTTGACCGCGTTACCGATCGAGAGGAACGCGTCCGAGTTCAGGGCGAACAGCACCACGATGAGCGCGAACGCGAGGTAGATCCCGTTGTCCGCCAACCGGCGCCGATCGAGCCGACGACGGACCAGGGCGGCGCGAGCCTCGACGACCGCATCGGCGTCGCTGTCCAGACGGGGCGTGGGTGCGCTCATGACCGCGCCGATCCGAGCCGGTCGATGAGTACCGCGACGACGATGATCACGCCCTTGATGGTGAACTGGACGTTGGTGTCGATGTTGAGCAGCCCGAACCCGTTGGTCAGCACGGCGATGAGCGCGACGCCGACGGCGGTGCGCGCGACCGACCCGCGGCCACCCATCAGGCTCGTGCCCCCGATGATGACCGCCGCGATCGCGTCGAGGGTCAACTGCGGTGCGGCGTCCGGCTTGCCCGATGCCAGCCTCGCTCCGAGCGCGAGCCCCGCGAAGGCCACGAGCGTCCCGGCGAGCACGAACCCCTGCAGCTTCACCCGCGCGGACGACACCCCGGACATGTTGGCGGCGCGGGCGTTACCCCCGACGGCGTAGACCGACCGTCCGAACGCGGTCCAACGCAGCAGCATCCCGACCGCGATCAACGTCGCGATGGCGTAGATGCCGGAGATGGGGATGCCGAGCGGACGGGCGTCGTAGAAGATGGCGAAGAAGGTCAGGTCTGTGATCGAGACCGTGGAGCGCCCGGAGATGAGGTAGCTGATCCCGTCCGCGATCGAGAACATCCCGAGCGTGGCGATGAACGACGGGATGCCGCCGTAGGCGGTCAGGGTCCCGTTCACCGCGCCGACGAAGGCACCCGTGAGCAGGGTCACCCCGATCGCGGCGACCAGCGGCACGCCCGCGCCGAGGGTGAGCGCGAACACGATCGCGGTCAGCGAGGCGACCGGTCCGACCGACAGATCGATCTCCCCGCTGAGGATGACGATCGTCATCGCGGCCGCGGTGATGGCCAGCGGGGCGGCGCTGATGAGCAGGCTCCGACCGTTGGTCACGGTGAGGAAGGCCGGGCTGCGCACCGCGAAGAACACGCTCACGGCGATCAGACCCAGGACCGGCGTGACGGTGCGGACGTCCCAGGAGGGCACCCACCGTCGACGACTCGCCGCATCGGGCTCCGGGGTGCGCGCCGGGGTCGTGACGCTCATCCGTCCGCCTTCGGCGAGAAGGCCAGATCGATGATCGCCTGCTCCGTGGCCTGCGCGCCGTCGATGACGCCGACGAGCTCACCGCCGCGCATGACCATGATCCGGTCGGCGACCGCCAGCAGCTCCGGAAGCTCGGAGGAGATCAGCAGCACCGCCACCCCGTCGTCGGCCACGCGGCGGATCAGCTCGTGCAGCTCGCGCTTCGAACCGACGTCGATACCCCGCGTGGGCTCGTCCAGGATGAGCACCCGCGGGTCGCGGGAGAGCACCTTGCTGATCACGACCTTCTGCTGGTTCCCGCCGGACAGGGTCCCCACCGTCTGTCGGGGCGAACTCACCTTGATGCGCAGCTGCGCCACCCAGTGCTGCGCCAGCGACCGCAGCTTCGCCCACCGGAGCAGACCCATGACGGTCAGCGACCGCAGACCGGGCAGCGCCACGTTCTCCTCGACGGACATGCCGGCGACGATGCCGTCCGCCTTGCGGTCCTCCGGGACGTAGCCGATACCGAGCGACATCGCCTGTCGTGGCGAGCGCGGCGCGATCACCTCACCGGCCAGCTCGATCCGTCCACGGTCGGCCCGAGCCGCCCCGTAGAGCACCTCGGCGAGCTCCGTGCGCCCGGCACCCACCAGGCCGGCGACCCCGAGCACCTCCCCGCGCGATAACGAGAAACTGACGCCGTGCACCCGTGGGGCGCGGTGCAGGTCGCGGACCTCGAGCTCGACGTCGCCGGGGGAGTCCTGTGCGGAGACGATGCGCCCGTCGACGACCTCCCGGCCGACCATGGAGGCGATCAGCCGCGGACGGTCGAGCGCCGCGGCGTCGTCGGTGAGCACGTGCCGGCCGTCACGCAGGACCGTGATGCGGTCCGCCAGCCGGAAGACCTCGTCCATGCGGTGCGAGATGTAGACGATCGCGACCCCGCGCGCCCTGAGCCGCGCGATCAGCTCGAACAGCAGCGTCTCCTCCCGGCGGCCGAGCGCGGAGGTGGGCTCGTCGAGGATGAGCACGTCCGGTCGCAGCCGCGCCGCACGGACGATCTCGACGAGCTGCTTCATCCCGACGGTCAGGCGCTCGAGCGGCGTGCGGACATCGAGCTCCACCCCGACGTCGTCGAGCGCCGCCTGCGCCTGCGTGTAGAGCGTCGACCAGTCGATGAGGGGCCCGCGACGCGGCTCGTGTCCCAGGAACAGGTTGCGGCCGACGTCGAGGTTGTCGAGGACCACGAGCTCCTGGAACACGGTGACGATGCCGCGCGCCTGGGCGTCGAGGGGATGGCCGAAGCTGACCGCGTCCCCGCGGACGAGCAACGCCCCCTGGTCCGCGGTCTGGACCCCGGCGATGATCTTCATCAGGGTGGATTTGCCGGCGCCGTTCTCGCCCATCAGCGCGTGGACCTCACCCGGGTAGAGGTCGAAGTCGACCCCGTCGAGTGCCTGGACCCCCGGGAAGGCCTTGCTCATCGCCCGGACCTCGAGGATGGGGGCGATGGACCCACGGCTCGGTTCGGACCGGCCGTTCGTCAGCGCTGCTCCCACCTCTGCCACGTGACCACGCTCCCCATGGACCTCGCCGGCGACACGATCGTACGGCCGCGTCGGCGTGGCACTGCCAGCCGACGCG
>JAFIEQ010000169.1 GCA_020832455.1 Nitriliruptoraceae bacterium | reverse complement strand
CCCCCCGCCCCCCCGCCCCCCCCCCCCCCCCCCCCACGTGGGGTCGCGGGGCGCGCCTCAGTCGACGACGTCGATGACGACGCGTTCGGGATCCTCGAAGCGGGCGATGCGGTAGGCACGCTCCTCGTCGAGGCCGATCGCGTAGGTCTCGATGCCCTCGAAGATGGTGTCACGCACCACCTCGATCACCGGACCCTCGCCCGTCCCGGGGACGGTGTCGGTCTCGAAGCGCGCATCGGGGTCGATGCCCTCGGGCTCGTCGCCCGGCAGGGTGATGCCCCGCACGGACAACCACAGCGCCGAGGCACCCTCGAACTCCACGGGGTCACCGCGACCCTGCGAGGTCGGGCTGTCGGTTGGCTCGAGGGACCAACCGACCTCGCCCTCACCCTCGAGCTCGACCACGATGCGGTCGAACCCGTCGTGGCTGCCGACGCGGACGTCGGTCACCATCAGGCGCGCCTCGACGGCGTCGCGCTCGGAGATGTCGGTGGTCTCCTCCACGTCGAGCGGAGCGGCACCCTCGTCCTCGGAGGCGTCGTCGTCCGCCTCGTCGTCGGTGCCCTCGTCGGCGTCGTCGTCCTCGGTGGCGTCGTCCCCGGACGGCTCGCTGGGCTCCTCATCGAGGTCGGGATCGGGCAGGTCCTCGTCGTCGGGCTCCTCGGGCGGGTCGGGCTCGTCGGGCCCGCACGCGGCGAGCACGAACGCGGCGCTGCTGGCCACCGCGAGGCGGCGGACGGTCAGGCGGGTGGCGCGGATGGTCGCTCCTTACGGGAGGTGTCGTGGCCGGGCGGGCGACGCGCAACGCACCAGCGCGGCGGCCCCGTGCGGACGCGACGACCCGACCGGGCATCCCACCGTGGACCTCGTGGACGCCTCGCGTGACCCCGCGTTCGGACACCGTCGGCACCCTCGGACGACCGCTGGCCGGGTGGTCGGGATGGGTCGAGGTACCGTCCCCGCCGACCTCACTCCCCGCGCCCCACCACCGTGGACGTCCCGATGCCCCGCACCCTGTTGGAGGTCGGCCCCGCACCGTTCGGGCCCGGTCGCGCCGTCTACGCGACCCGGACGATCCCGGCCGACACGCTACTGATGGATGCGCCGTTGCTGCTCGTCCCCGCCGCGCAGCGTGACGACCTGACCCGCACGGTGGTCGACGACTACGTCTACGAGTGGGACGAGGACGGCACGGCCGCCCTGGTGCTCGGGATCTCGTCGATCTGCAACCACGCCGACGAGCCGAACGCCTTCCTGTGGCTGTACCCGGAGGACACCTCCGCGCAGCTGTGGACCACCAGCCGGATCCGCGCCGGCGAGGAGGTCACGGTGTCCTACCGCGCCGACGGACGGCCCGATCCGTTGTGGTTCGAGGATGCGCGCGACGACCGCGCCGGCTGACCCAACCCCGGCACCGCTACCGTCCGGGGGCCGCCACAACCCACCCACCGGTCCCCCGATCCGCAGCGCACACGCGATGTGGGCCGCCTCCGACCGGCGTCAGGACCGACCGTGCCCGCTGCCGCTTCCGACCATCCCGACGGCACCGCCGACGCCGCCACCTCCGTCACCACGGACGAGCCCGCGGACTTCGCCTCGCTCGGGCTCCACCCGGCCCTGCTGCAGGCGCTCGACGACCTCGGCTACGAGGAGCCGACGCCGATCCAGCGCCGCGCGATCCCACCCCTGCTCGCGGGCCGCGATCTCCTCGGCCAGGCGGCGACGGGCACGGGCAAGACCGCGGCGTTCGCGCTCCCGATCCTGCAACTGCTGGCCGACCGCGCCGAGCCGGACGACCGGCCGGCCGCGCTGGTGCTGGTACCCACCCGGGAGCTCGCGATGCAGGTGTCGCAGGCCGTGCACCGCTACGGACGGCGCCTGGAGGCCCGGGTGCTCCCGGTCTACGGCGGGCAGCCGATCCGCCACCAGCTGCGTGCGCTGGCCCGTGGCGTCGACGTCGTGGTGGCCACCCCGGGGCGCGCGGTCGACCACCTCGCGCGGGGGACGCTGGACCTCGAGGCGTTGGGCGTGGTCGTGCTCGACGAGGCCGACGAGATGCTGGACATGGGGTTCGCGGAGGACCTGGAGTCGATCCTCTCGCAGACACCCGACACCCACCAGACGATGCTGTTCTCCGCCACGATGCCCGGCCGCATCGCCGGGATGTCCAAGCGGCACCTCGACGACCCCGTCCGCGTCACGCTGGGCGCTGCCGGTGCGGGTGAGGCGGGCCAACCCGACATCCGCCAGCTCGCCTACGTCGTCACCCGGGCGACCAAGCCGGCAGCGCTCGGCCGCGTGCTCGACGTCGAGGCGCCGGAGGCCGCGATCGTCTTCTGCGGCACGCGCACCGAGGTCGACGACCTCACCGACACGATGAACGGCCGCGGCTACCGCGCGGAGGCGCTGCACGGCGGGATGGACCAGGAACAGCGCGACCGTGTCATGGAGCGACTGCGCAACCAGACCGCGGACCTGCTCGTCGCGACCGACGTCGCCGCGCGCGGGTTGGACATCGATCACCTCACCCACGTCATCAACTACGACGTGCCCTCCGCGCCGGAGTCCTACGTGCACCGCATCGGCCGGGTCGGTCGGGCGGGACGCGAGGGGGTGGCGATCACGCTGGTCGAGCCGCGCCAGCACCGACTGGTCAAGGCGATCGAACGGCACACGCGCCGCAAGATGGACATCGACCGGATCCCCACGGTCGCGGACCTGCACGCCCGCCGCATGGAGCTCACCCGGGCGAACCTGCGTGAGGCGCTGCTCGACGAGCAGAGCACCGACCGGTTCCGCGCGGTGGTGGAATCGCTCAGCGACGAGTTCGACCTGGTGGACATCGCGCTCGCCGCGGTCCGGGTGGCCCACGAGTCGCTGGCCGGCGAGGACGATGCGCAGGAACTGCCGGAGGTCTCCCTGCGCAACGAGGGCGGCGGTGGCGGCAAGCCCCCACGCGGCGGCAGCGGCAAGCCCTCGAAGGGTGGGCGGCCGTCGAGCAGCGAACGTGGTGGCGACATGGCGCGGCTGTTCGTCTCCGCCGGACGTCAGGCGGGGATCCGCCCGGCCGACCTCGTCGGCGCGATCGCCGGGGAGTCCAGCGTCAGCGGACGGGAGATCGGCGCGATCGAGATCACGCGCAACTTCTCGCTGGTCGAGGTGCCGGTCGCCAAGGCCGACGAGATCATCACCGCGCTCAAGCACAGCACGATCAAGGGCCGCAAGGTCAAGGTGCGCCACGACCAGAAGCGCTGAACCCGCCCGGGGGACCCCAGCGCCAGCGCCGTCGTCGCTGCCGGTCGAGCGCGCGACCGACCGGGGCAACCTCGGCCACCCTGACGGCGTCAGGGGAGATCGCCGAGCATCGCCAGCAGCTCGCCGACCGTGTGCCCCGCCTCGACGGGGTGACGGAGCCGACCATCGGTGTCGATGGTGTAGTGGTTGCGTCGACCGACGCGCTCGCGGGTCATGTAGCCACCCTCGACCAGGTCCCCGACGATGGCCTGGACCGCCCGTTCACTGATCCCGACCCGCTCGGCGATGTCCCGGCCGCGGGCGTCCGGATCCTCGGCGATGCAGACCAGGACGTGGGAGTGGTTGGTCAGGAAGGTCCACCGTCGCGCATCGTCGACCATGGGTACCCACCTCCCCTGGACGCCGTGGCGGGTTCGGGTCGCGGACGGTAGCCGACCACCACCGGGGCACGGCCGGCGATCCTGGATCCGGACCCGCGGTGTCGACCCGGTGCGCCGGGCCCGTGACCTGCGACGGTTGACTTACGAAGTTGGCTTCGCGTAATGTACATCGCACGATACCCGGGGCGGATGGCGGCCCACCGGGTCCACCCGTACAGGAGCGAGGATGAGTACCCACACCGTGACGGTCGCCGAGGGCGATGGCATCGGCCCTGAGATCACCGAGGCGGTGCTGCGCGTCCTCGAGGCGGCGCAGGCGCCGCTGCGCTACGAGCAGGTCGAGCTCGGCGCGCGTGAGTACGAGCGTGGGCACACCTCTGGTATCGGACCCGACGCCTGGGACACCATCCGGCGCAACGGCACGCTGCTGAAGGCCCCGATCACCACGCCACAGGGTGGTGGGTACAAGAGCCTGAACGTCACGCTGCGCAAGTCGCTTGGCCTGTTCGCGAACGTGCGACCGACCAAGTCCTACGCCCCGTTCGTCGCCTCGCCGCACCCAGGTATGGACATCGTGATCGTCCGTGAGAACGAGGAGGACCTCTACGCCGGGATCGAACACCAGCAGACGGCCGAGGTCACCCAGGTCCTGAAGCTGATCACCCGGCCGGGCACGGAGAAGATCGTCCGGTTCGCCTTCGAGTACGCACGCGCCTACGGCCGCCGCAAGGTCACGTGCATGACGAAGGACAACATCATGAAGCACACCGATGGACTGTTCCATCGGGTCTTCGACGAGGTCGCCGCCGAGTACCCCGACCTCGAGGCCGACCACCAGATCATCGACATCGGTGCGGCCCGGCTGGCAGCCCAGCCCGAACGCTTCGACGTCATCGTGACCCTCAACCTCTACGGCGACATCCTGTCCGACATCGCCGGCCAGATCGCCGGATCCGTGGGGTTCGCCGGCTCGGCCAACGTGGGTCGGGAGATCTCGATGTTCGAGGCCGTGCACGGCTCGGCGCCCGACATCGCCGGGCGAGGGATCGCCAACCCCTCGGGCCTGTTGGTCGCGGCCACCCAGATGCTGGTCCACCTCGGCGAGGGGGCCACCGCCGAGCGCATCAAGAACGCGTGGCTGACCACGCTGGAGAGCGGGATCCACACCGCCGACATGTACCGGCCGGACCTGAGCCAGCGCGAGGTCGGGACGGCCGACTTCGCCGACGCGGTGATCGCACGACTCGGACAGGAGCCACGACACCTGCGGCCGGTGCGCTACGGACAGCAGCCACGCCTACGCGTCACCAGCACACCGGTCCCCCGCGGCGTCAAGCACCTGGTCGGCGTCGACGTCTTCCTCGACTGGGCACCCGAGGACCGTGACCCCGACCTGCTCGGCAAGCGCATCGAGGCCGCGGTCGCCCCGCTCGGATGGGACCTGAAGCTCATCACCAACCGCGGCGTGAAGGTCTACCCCGACGGCTTCCCCGAGACGGCGCTGACCGACCACTGGCGCTGCCGGTTCCTCCCCGCCGACGGCGACGCCACCACACTGCCCGACGTCCTCTCGGTGGTCGCCGCGCTGCACGACGCGGGGCTCGAACCGATCAAGACCGAGCACCTCTACACCTTCGACGGCGAGCGCGGCTACTCGCTCGGACAGGGCGAGTAGCGCGCGACTCAGGCCACGACGGCCGGCAGTGCCGGGTTGTCCTCGGCGGCGATCCGCTCGCCGTCGGGGACCGGGCCGGGAGCCGTACCGTCACCGAACGGTGATCCGCCGAGCTGCTCGCGGAAGTGGGGGCTCGCCCAGTTCCGCAGGTCCGGACCCTTGGGCACGATCCCGGTCGGGTTGATGTCGGTGTGCACTTCGTAGTAGTGCCGCTTGATGTCGGTGAAATCGATCGTGTCGCCGAAACCGGGCGTCTGGAACAGGTCGCGCGCGTAGGCCCACAGCACCGGCATCTCGGCGAGCTTGCTGCGGTTGCACTTGAAGTGGTTGTGGTAGACGGCGTCGAACCGGACCAGGGTCGTGAACAGCCGCACGTCGGCTTCCGTGACCGTGTCGCCGACCAGGTAGCGCTGGGTGGCCAGCCGGTCCTCGAGCCAGTCGAGCCGGGAGAACAGCGCGTCGTAGGCCCGCTCGTAGGAGGAGGCCTTGCCCGCGAAACCGCAGCGGTAGACCCCGTTGTTCACGTCCTCGTAGACCAGTCCGGCGACCTCGAGGATCTCCCCGCGTCGGTCCTCGGGGAGCAACTGCGGTGCGCCGTCGCGGTGGTGCTCGGTCCACTCGGTGGACAGGTCGAGGGTGATCTGCGGGAAGTCGTTGGTCACGACCTTGCCGCTGGCGACCTCCACGATGGCTGGCACCGTGATGCCCTTGGGGTAGTTCGGGAAGCGCGCCTCGTAGGCGTCCTTGAGCCGCGGGATGCCGAGCACCGGATCCACCTCGCCGGGGTCCTCGTTGAAGGTCCACGAGTCGGCGTCGTGCGTCGGGCCGGCCACGGCCATCGACAGCGCATCCTCGAGCCCGAGCAGACGCCGCACGATGATCGCCCGGTTCGCCCACGGGCATGCGCGCGCGACCGCGAGCCGGTAGCGACCTGCCTCGACCGGCCACCCATCCGCGCCGTCGCGGGTGATGCGGTCCTCGATGTAGGCGGTGTCGCGGTCGTACTCGTCCTCGATGTAGGTGGAGTCGTCACTCACCGTGGGCTCGAATCGTCGTCGGGGCAGGGACAGCGGCGGTTGCGGGCCGGGCCGGCCCGCGCAGACGCGGTGCCCGCCGCGGCGGGCCGCCCGGGGCGTGCCGAGCACGGCCAACCCCCCCGCGGGCAGAACCCCACCGGGCCGGACCCGGAGGACGGCCGCGGGGGAGACCTGCACGC
>JAFIEQ010000016.1 GCA_020832455.1 Nitriliruptoraceae bacterium | reverse complement strand
CTCCGCCCGCGCCGGCGGCCAGCGCGCCGAGCCCGGCAGCCGAGCGCCCCACCGCGCCCACGCTGCACGCGGTCGGTGCGGGGGAGAAGGCGGTGCCCGGCTTCCGGGGCCGTACCCCCGGCGAGGTCGAACAGATCCGCGGCATCCGCAAGCGCATCGTGGAGAAGATGGAGCTCTCGCGACGGGAGATCCCGGAGGCGACCTGCTCGCGTGACGCGGACCTGACACGCCTGTGGGAGGTCCGCAAGGACCTGACGGCGCTGGCCCGCGACGAGGGGTTCGACGTGAAGATCACGCCGTTCGCCCTGGTCATGCGGGCCGCGGTGCTGGGCCTGCGACGGTTCCCGACCCTGAACGCGCGGATCGACCGCGAGGCCGGCGAGATCCACCTGCTGGAGCACATCAACCTCGGCTTCGCGGCCGACACCGAGCGTGGGCTCGTGGTCCCCAACATCAAGGACGCGCAAACGTTGTCGACGCTGCAGCTGGCGCTCGGGCTCGCGGACCTGGCCGGGCAGGCCCGGGACGGCACGATCGGCCCGGGGGACCTGACCGGGGGGACGTTCACGGTCAACAACTACGGCGCGTTCGGCAACGACGACGGCGACCCGATCGTCAACCACCCGGAGGGCGCGATCCTGGGGATCGGCGCGATCCGGGAACGACCGTGGGTGGTGCCCTCGTCGTCCGGCGACCCGGATGCCCCGGGGGAGCTGGCGGTGCGTCGCGTCGCGCGGTTCACCCTCGCCTTCGACCACCGCATCTGCGACGGCGGCGAGGCCGGTCGGTTCGTGACCTACATCGCCGAGATGTGCGAGCAGCCCGAGCGGCTGCTGCTGCACCTGTGAGCGCGCAGCGATCCGACCACCTGCACGACATCGTGGTGGTGGGCGGCGGGCCCGGCGGCTACGCGGTCGCGTTCCGGGCGGCGGCGCGCGGTCTGGACGTGGCGCTGGTCGAGGAGGCCGAGGTCGGCGGGACCTGCCTGCACCGGGGCTGCATCCCGTCGAAGTCGATCCTGCACGTCGCGGAGGTCCTCGAGGAGCTGCACCGTGCGGAGGTGCTCGGACTGAAGCTCACCTTCGACGGCATCGACGGCGAGGGCCTCGACGCGTTCCGTCGCGGGGTGATCGACGGGCTGCACAAGGGGCTGGAGTTCCTCGTGGGCAAGCGCACGACCCTGCACCGGGGTCGCGGGCGGCTGGTCCGCTCCGACGACGGCACCATCGAGGTCGAGGTGACCCCGGCCGACGGCGGCGAGGTCACGACCGTCCGGGGCCGGCACACGGTGCTCGCGACCGGCTCCACCCCGCGCACCATCCCCGGGATCGACATCGACGGCGAGGTCGTGCAGACCTCGGATCAGGCGCTGTGGTTCACGCAGCCGCCCGAGCGTGCCGTCGTGATCGGCGCCGGGGCGATCGGCATGGAGTTCGCCTCGATGTGGCACCCGATGGGCAGCCACGTCACGGTCGTGGAGGCGCTCGACCGCGTGCTCCCGCTGGAGGACGAGGCGTCCTCCACGGCGCTCGCCAAGGCCTACCGGCGCCGGGGCATCGACGTGCGAACCTCCGCGAAGGTGCTGGGCGTCACGGTCGAGCAGGGTGTCGCCCACCTCGACATCGAGGTGGACGGTGCCGCGCAGCGGTTGGAGGCCGACCGCGTGCTGGTCGCGATCGGTCGGGGACCGAACACCGCGGACACGGGTGCGGCGGAGTTGGGCGTGCTCGACGAGCGGGGGTTCGTGGTGACCGACGACCTCGGGGCGACCGCCGTCGACGGGCTGTGGGCGGTCGGGGACGTGCGCCCGACCCTCGCGCTCGCGCATGCGGCGTTCGCGGAGGGCTTCGTGGTGGCCGACCGGATCGCCGGGGAGGACACCCCGGCGGTCGATCACGTGCACACCCCGCGGGTCACCTACTGCCACCCGGAGGTCGCCTCCGTGGGGCTGACGGAAGCCGAGGCACGTGAGCAGCACGGTGACGACGCGGTGGCCGTGACCACCTACTCGCTCAAGGCCAACGCGAAGGGGATCATCGCGGGCTCGGATGGGTTCGTGAAGGTCGTCCACCTCGCCGGTGTGGTGCCGACCGGGGCGCCCGGTGCGGTGCCGTCCCCCGGGGGACCGGTGCTCGGGGTGCACCTCGTCGGCCCGCACGCCACCGACCTGATCGGGGAGGCGACCCTGGCCACGGCCTGGGAGGCGGTCCCCGCGGAACTCGCCGCCATCACCCACGCGCACCCGTCGCTGTACGAGGCGATGGGCGAGGCGTTCCAGGCCGCGGCCGGGCTGCCGTTCCACGGGCACTGAGGTGGACGACGCACCCGCCGGGCCACCGATCGAGCCCGGCGGGCTGCGCTGGACCTCGTTGGCCGAGGAACCCTCGCTGGTGGCGGCGGCGCGCGCCATCGAACGCGACGTCCCCGGGTTCCTGGCGGAGCTGACCGCGTCCATGCGTGCACGCCTCGACGTGCAGGCCGCGTCCAGCAGCTTCGTGGTCACCGCCGACCGGCTGCCGGTCGCGGTCGTGCGTGCGGTGCCGTGGTCGTGGTCGGGGCAGCTCGGGACCGCCCCGGTCGGCGGCCTGGGGCAGGTCGCCGCGGAGACGGCCGACGTCGAGGACCCCGACACCCTGGCGGTCCTGGACGTCACGGTGGCGTTCGGTGCCCGGGGCCGTGGGGTCGGACGGGCCGTGCTCGACGCCGTGGGGGCGGAGGCGAGGCAGATGGGCGCCGAACGGTGGCTCGTGCTGCTGCGTCCGCATGCCAAGCGGGACTTCCCGTTGGTGCCCTTCGAGCGCTACCTGTCGTTCGTGCGCGAGGACGGGCTGCCGTTCGACCCGTGGTTGCGCACCGCCTGGCGCGCCGGGTTGGTGCCCGCCGGTGCTGCGTCCCGCTCGCTCGTGGGTCGGGCGCCCCTCGAGGCGTGGGAGCGCTGGATGGGGACCCCGATCCCGGGGTCCGGTCCCTACCTGGTCGGCGGGGCCATCAAGCCGGCCATCCTGGAGACCGAGCGCGACGAGGGCCGGTACCGGGAGCCGCACCTGTGGGTCGCGGGTGGTGCCGGCGTGCCGAGCGCTCCAGGCTGGGTCGATGCACTGGCTGCGGCCGGCATCGTCGCGGGGGATCGTCGCCACCGTGAGGTCAAGCGCCGGAGCTGAAGATCGCGCGAACCAACTGGACGTGCGACCAGGGAGGGGTTCGGGAGCGCTCGCCGCTCGTGGCCGCTCGACCAGTCGTGCGGCATGCGCAGAGATGGGAGCCCCCCCGGTCATCGGGCCACTGGCTGGGGCATGTTCACGCGATCGTCACGTGGCCATCACGGCCGCGTCAGCCGGAGCCCGTTCGCTCCCGGCTACCGGGCGTCCCCTCGTCCGCCCCCCTGCTCGCCTCACGCGAGCCAGACCCGGAGCCACCCCTGTGTCCCATGCACCACCGCTCGACCACCGATCCGTCCGCAGGAGCCTGCTCGCGCTGCTGAGCGCGGTGGCACTCGCTCTGTCACTCACGCCGATCCTGCCGGCCACGGCCGACGATGCCCGGGACTCCGGCGCGGAGTTGGTCATCAGCCAGGTCTACGGCGGTGGTGGGAACACGGGAGCCACCTGGTCGAACAGTTTCGTGGAGCTGCTCAATCGGACCGGCGAGGAGGTGGCTCTCGATGGCCTCAGCCTCCAGTACGGCGCTGCGGCCGGGAACTTCGGCAACAGCTCCGGGCTCTCGACCAACCTCAGCGGCACCGTGGCGCCAGGTGGGTACGTGCTGGTGCAACTCGCCGGTGGGCTCAACGACCCTCAGGCGCTGCCTGAGCCCGATGTCATCGGCACGACGAACCCCGCCGGAACCAACGGCAAGTTCGCGCTCGTCGACGGCACGGAACTGCTCGGATGCGGCGCGTCGTCGAACGCGTGCACGGACAGCGACTTCGACCGGATCATCGACCTCGTCGCCTACGGCTCGGCCACACCGTTCGAGGGTTCTGGCGCTGCGCAGGTGCTCAACAACAACGCCTCGGCGCTGCGCCTGGCCGAAGGTTGTCAGGACACGGACGACAACGCGGCTGACTTCGAGCGCATCTCGCCGCCGCAGCCGCGCAACTCCGCCTCCGACCCCGTCGACTGTGCGATCGAGTTCGACGGCCCGGACACCGAACTCGTCGTGACCAACGTGCTCACCAACCCGAGCTTCGAGCAGCCCGGCGATTCGTTGCAGGTGCCGACCAGCTGGACCGTCAACGACTTCGGCAACCAGCCCTTCGATGGCGCTCGCATCCGCACGAAGACGGTGGAAGACGAGTTCCCGCCCCCGAGCCCGCTCCCCGATGGTGACTTCGCCGCAGAGATCTTCTTCCAGGTCGGCACCGACCTCGGGGAGATCGCGTACGGCTTCGAGCAGACCGCGGACACCTTCGGCGACATCGATCAGGACGCCGTCGAGAGTTTCGAGTACTCGGTCGCCCAGACCTTCTTCCCCAACTCGAACAGCCACGCCTGGTCCGGGTCCGTGGCCGAGGTGGAGATCGACACCGCCGACGGCGCGCACCGGCTCCGTTACTTCCACGTCTCGACCTCCAGCGATGACACCCGCCCCGAGGACACCGACGAGGTCACCTACCTCGAGTCCGACCCGCTCGTTGCCGGCGAGTGGCTGACCGTCGAGCAGGACCTCGCCGGCGACCTCGCGGAGATCGCGGACGAGTACACGATCACCGCGGTCCGCTTCATCAACACCATGGACCGTACGGCTGCGTCGCCCTTCCCGAACTTCTACACCTTCTGGGATGCGGTCTCGCTCGAAGCCGAGGTGGAGCGTGAGATCGGGACCGGGCCGGATCTGGTCTGCGACACGCCCTTCGCCATCACGGAGGGCTACGGCGAGCAGGACGGCCCGAACGTCGCGGGCAAGGCGATCAACGTGAGCGCCTCCGACGTCGAGGGTGACGTCGAGTTCGCGGTCCGTGGTGTGTCGCCGGAGCCGAGCGACGGTGGGTTCGTCCTCGAGGCCGGCGGCGCAAGCGCCGAGGTCCGCGCATCGGCCGACCTGCCGGGTCTGGACCCGCGGGCGGGGAGCGCGAACTACCAGGTGACGATCGACGCGACCGACGACGCCGGGACCTCGTCCTGCACCGTCGGGGTGACCGTGCTGGAGATCCTCAGCATCGGTGACCTTCGTGGCGCGGTGCCCGATGACGCCAACGGACGCAGCTACACGCCCGCAGCGGTCGGCAACACGGTCGCCACGACCGGGGTCGTGACCCAGCTGACGCTCGAGGAGAGCGGCTCCGGGGTCGTCAACGGGTTCTTCCTCCAGTCGCTGGACGAGGACGCCGACCTCGGTGACCTCGGCCTCGACACCCTCCCGCGCGCGGACGCGCTGCTCGCCGACGGCGACGAGCGCAGCTCCGACGGGATCTGGGTCAGGATCGGCAACTTCGACACCCTGCGATCCGACACGGACTCGAGTGCCCCGTTCGTCGCGCCCGAGGTCGGCGACGTCGTCGTCCTCCGCGGCCCGGTTGCCTCGTCGTTCCAGCAGACCCAGATCAACAACCCCTTCGTCGTCGACGTCGTGGCGGCGGACACCGCCGGTGTCGACCTCGACACCGACATCCGCGTCGCCGAGGTGGATCCGCCGGACGACGTCCAGGAGGCGTCGGTCTACTGGGAGCGTCTGGCGGGTATGCAGGTCGAGGTGCCCGCGGACAGCCTCGTCGTCAGCGGCAACGAGTTCTTCGCCCCGTCCACCAGCGAGTTCTGGGTGATCCGCGGCGACCACCCGGTGGCGCAGCGTGAGGACCCGGATGCCCGGCGGGTGTTCCGTCCCTACCACCCGTTGGCACACCCGATGGAGGACGCCGAGGGCAACGCGACCGAGTTCGAGGACCGGATCGACCAGAACGGCTTCCGTATCCTGCTGGGCTCGTTCGGCGTGAAGGCGACCGAGGGTGACGCGACGGCCCTCATCACCCCGGCTCGTGCGGGTGACACCCTGGTCGACAACGCACGAGGCGGGCTCTACTTCGGCTTCGAGAAGTACCAGGTCATGGTCGACACGGCACCCGAGCTCGAGCGTGGCCCGGATCCGTCCGAGTCCAGCCTGGGCGTCGTCGATGGCTTCGACCCGGCCGAGGAGTACTCGGTCATGGTCTACAACGTGGAGAACCTGTACGACTTCCGCGATGACCCGTTGAGCGCGTGCGATGTGAACCCGGGCGACAGTGACGATTTCGGTCCGAACCCCGGTTGCACGCCCGACGAGGGGAGCCAGAGCCCCCCGTCCAACCAGCCGACCTTCGGGTACGCGCCCCGGTCGCAGCAGGCGTACGACGAACAGCGCATCGCGATCGCGGAGCAGATCGTCGTCGCCCTGGAGTCGCCGGACATCATCACGGTCCAGGAAGCCGAGAAGCAGGATGTCTGTGTCCCGATCTTCGATGAGGCCGAGCCGGCCGCCTCGACGATGGAGTGCGACCTGTCGCCCGCCCTCGACGGCGAGACGATGGCGAACACCGAGCGTGGCTCGGGAGCCCCGGACACGGTCGAGGAACTCGCGATCGAGATCTTCCGTCTGACCGACGGCGAGGTCCGTTACGAGGCCTCCGGCGACGCGGTCAACGGTCGCGATGTCCGCGGGATCACGCAGGGCTTCCTGCACCGGGTCGACCGGGTCGAACTGGTCCCGGTCGAGGAGTTGGCCGACGACCCGGTGCTCGGCGCCGGCGACGCGATCAACATCCCCTACCCGTCGGTCGAGGAGCGCACCCCGGTCGCGCCGTGGGTGACCGATCAGGCCGCGAACCCGAAGTCGATCAACGCGGAGCTCCCGGACGACGTCAGCGTCGCTGACGGCGGTCGCTTCCCGCAGACCGGCTACGTGTTCACCCGCGGGGTCCAGGTCGGCAAGTTCCGCATCTACCCCGACGGGGTCGACAGCGGCGGGCCGTTCGTGGACCGCTACATCACCTCCAACCACATGTCCGCCGGTCCCGACGGCCGTGTCGAGCAGCGCACCGAGCAGGCGCGTCTGAACGCCGCGGTGAACCAGGCGGTCGTGGACAACGGCGGTCGGGTCATGAACACGGGTGACTTCAACGTCTTCCCGCGTCCGGACGACCCGTTCCCCGCGTTCAAGACCGACCCGGATCGTGAGCCCTCCGACCAGCTCGGCCCGCTGTACGAGCGCGGGTTCCTGAACCTCCACGACGTGATCATCGAGCAGGCCCCGGCGAACACCTACAGCTTCATCTTCCGGGGCATCTCGCAGATCCTCGACCACATCTTCGTGGACCAGGACACGCTCGACGAGTTGGTCATCGCCCGCTACATCCACGTCAACATCGACTACCCGGCGGAGACGCCCGGGTTCGAGCCCGCACGTGGTGCCTCCGACCACGACCCGCTGTACGCGCGGTTCTCGTTCGGTCTGGAGGACGACGAGGAGCCGCCGACGCCGCCGTCGACACCGACCGACAAGGACCAGTGCCGTAACGGTGGCTGGCAGGACTTCGACGACCCGTCGTTCCGCAACCAGGGACAGTGCGTGTCGTTCGTCGCCTCCGGACAGCTGCGCGGGCCGTCTGGCAACGCTGGTCCGCCGTCGACCGTCGGCCCGCCGGGTCGCGGCGTCGGTCGCCGCTGAACCAGCGGACCTCTCCGCACCAGCATCTCGGGGTCGGCCTTCGGGCCGGCCCCGAGGTGCGTCGTGTTCCGAACACCGGACATGACGATCACCACGCCCGAGACCGCCCCGACCGAGCCGATCTCCCGGACCGCGACCGCGGCGGTCGACCGGCCGTTGCTGCGCATGCGCTGGGAGGCGCTCACCTACGTGCACTGGGCCGTGGATCCCGTCCTGGTCGCCGCACAGCTGCCCGTCGGGCTGACTCCCGACACCTTCGAGGGGGCCGCGTACGTCGGGCTCATCCCGTTCCGGATGGCCGGCATCGGGCTGTCACCCGCCGGGGTGCCACTGCCACAGGGCACCTTCCCGGAGACCAACGTGCGCACCTACGTCGTCGGTCCCGACGGCGGGCGCGGCGTGTACTTCCACTCGCTCGACATCACCCGCGCCGCCCCGACCGCGGTCGCGCGGCTCGGGTACCAGCTGCCCTACTGCTTCGCCGCGATGCGGATCGGGACCCGGGGTCCGCGCGTCGGCTACTACACCCGACGTCGGTGGCCGGAGCCCCGCGGGGCGAGCAGTCGACTGATCGTCGAGGTGGGGGAGCGCCTGACACCGGACGAGACCACCCCGCTCGACGACTTCCTGTCCGCGCGCTGGTCGCTGTACGCGGCCGCACCGTCGGGCGCGATCCTGCGGGCGTTGGTGGACCACGATCCGTGGCCGCTGCGCCACGCCGCCATCGCCGTACTCGAGGACGAGCTGACCGCTGCCGCGGGCTACCACCTGGACCGCGCCGCTCCCGATCACGTGCGGTACGGCGGCGACGTGGACGTCCGGGTCGGGCCACCGCGACGCGTCGGCTGACGACGGCTCGGACGCGGCCGCGCCCCCCGTCGGTCCACGCGCCGTGGCGCCGGTCGCGCGACACCGTCCGAGCCTCCGCCCTCAGTCGCTCGCAGCCCCGGTGAGTGCATCCACCAGCACGGTCAGCCCGTCCGCCACCTCGACGGTGTCGTCGGTCAGGGCCGCGATCGCCAGCCCGTCCGCGCCGGCGGTGAGCAGACGCGCGACCACCGGGGCCCGGGCGGCGGTGTCGTCGACGCCCAGGTCGTCGAGGTGGCGGGCCACGAGCGTCGTCAGCGCGGCGGCGGTCCGAGCCCGTCGTGCCTGCACCGCGCCGCGCCAGCGCGGGTTGCGCGCCGCGTAGAGCACGAACTCGAGCTCCAGCAGCGTCCACGCCTCCCCGAGCACGGTCGCCCCACCGAGCGCCGTCGGCAGCGCGGTGAGCCGCTCGGTGACCGGGAGCTCCAGCAGGTGCTCCACCAGTCGGACGATCTCGTCCACGTTGCGCTCGAGCAGCGCCAGGAACAGCTCCTCCTTCGAGTCGAAGTTGGAGTAGACCGCGCCCTTGGTCAGCCCGGCCCGCTGGGCGAGCTCCTCGACGGAGGTGGCGTGGAAGCCGGACCCGGCGAAGGCGGCCGCCGCCGCGTCGAGCAGCCGCGCGCGCGTGCCGGCTCGGCTCGGACGGGGAAGGGTGCGTTCCACGCGAGGCTCCGCAGGTCGTGGCGACCCGGTTCGGTCGGCCACGCGCGGCAGCGTAGAGCAGCGACCCGGCCCTCGATACCGAGCGGTATCCGGCTGGTAGGGTCGCCGACAGGGAGCGTCCGGACGGCGAGGTCCGGACGGTGGACACGGCGGTGTCGCTTCGACGCCGAGGAGGACCACACGTGTCGCAGCGGCGCGGTCGGTGGACGTTGGTGCTCGTGGGGCTGGTCGCGCTCGTCGCCGCTGGCTGTGCGGGGGGCGGGTCACCTTCGGAGACGGACGGAGTGGCCACGGGGGATGGCGACGTCGTCACGATCCGCATGGAGGACAACCGGTTCGAGCGCGAGACCGTGCGGATCGGGGTCGGCGACACCATCCGGTTCGACAACGTCGGGGTCGTCCCCCACAACGCGCTCGACGTGGACGGCGCCTGGTCCACCGGCGAGGCAGCGGGCGGCGACCGCAACGACGTGATGCAGCCCGGCGAGTCGCTCGACATCACCTTCGATGAGCCCGGCTCCTACCTGTACTACTGCTCGCTGCACGCGCCGGCGGACGGCAGCGCCGGCATGGCCGGTCGCCTGATCGTGGGGGACGACGAGGTCGCGGCAGGGGCGGGCTCCGACGCGGCGGACGCGGTCGAGTGGACGGGCGTGACCCGCCTCGTCCCCGAGGACCACCCCACGATCCAGAACGCGGTCGACGCGGCGGATCCGGGTGATCTGGTGCTTGTCGGTCCCGCACCGCAGACCGACGAGCACCGGGCCGAGGACGGGCGCTACGTCTACCGCGAGACGGTCGAGATCACCACGCCGTCCCTGACCCTGCGCGGGACCGATCGCAACGAGGTGATCGTCGACGCGGAACACGTCCGCGACAACGCCATCGCGACCTTCGGTGCCGACGGGGTGGTCGTGGAGAACCTCACCGCCCGCAACGCCACCGGCAACGGCATCTACTGGACCTCGGTGCGCGGCTACCGCGGTAGCTACCTCACCGCGGTCAACAACGGCATCTACGGCATCTACGCGTTCGACTCGACCGACGGGGTGTTCGAGCACAGCTACGCGAGCGGCTCCGCGGACGCGGGGTTCTACATCGGGCAGTGCGATCCGTGCGACGGCGTGATCCGCGACTCGATCGCGGAGTGGAACGGGCTCGGCTACTCCGGCACCAACGCCTCCGACGTGATCCTGGTCGGCTCCACCTGGCGGCACAACGTCGCCGGGATCGTGCCCAACACGCTGGACTCGCAGCGGTTCCCGCCCCACGGCAACGTCACCATCGTCGGCAACCTGATCCACGACAACGACAACCGCGACGCCCCGTCGGTGGGCGGTATCTGGCCCTCCCACGGCGCCGGTGTGCTGATCGCCGGCGGGCACGACTCGCTGGTCGAACGCAACCGCATCGTCAACCACACGGCCCACGGGGTCGCGATCAGTCCCAACCTGTCCCGCAACTTCTGGATGTCCGGCGGGAACGTGGTCCGCGACAACGTCATCGAGGGATCCGGGTACAGCGACGTGACGATCTCCGGCCCGGCGATGCCGGACAACTGCGTCGGGGACAACGCGCTGTCGCGGACCCAACCGCGGGGACTGCAGACGATCGCGGGGTGCGGCGCCGGCGCGACCGCCGGGGCGCACGCAGGTCCGGGCGACCCGGACCGCGGGCCGCTCGGCCTGCCGTTCCGCACCAGCCTCGGCCCGACGCTCGCGTCCGTCGGGCTCGTCGCCGAGGTCGGCCTCGACCGCATACCCGACGTCGATCACCGGATCCTGCCGCACCCGCCGGACCAGCCGCAGATGCCCGACGGAGCCGACGCGCCGGTCGTGCCAGCGGTGGACGTCGCCGCCAACCTCGACCTCGATCTGGCCGCCTACGGGGTGCCGGCGCTGCCCGACGACGTCGAGGTGGGCCGCAGGGGCGTCGTGTCGGTCGTCGGGGTCCCGGTCGGCATGGGCGGCCTGTCGACGTTGTACGCGGTGCTCGGGTGGATCGTCCCGTTCGGACTGCTGACGGTGTGGGCCGCGATGGTCGTGGTCGACGTCGTCCGCCGCGAGGACCTCACCCCGGGTGCGGCCGCGGCCCGGGTCACCGGCGCGCTGGTCGTGCCGTTCGTGGGGACCGCGGTCACGCTGCTCGTCGGACGGTCGAGCTTCCCGACGTGGGTGCGCTGGAGCGTGGTGGTCGGTGGGTCGGTGGTGTCGGTGGTGCTGCTGGGTGGCGCCGTGGTCATCGGTGGGGTGCTCTAGCCAGGGTCCGGGCGCAGGCCCGTGGGAGGAGGAACAGCGATGGGAGCCGTCCAGATCACGCTCGGGCTCTACGCCACGGTGCTGCCCGCGATGCTGGCGGTCGCGTGGTTGGCGCTCGCCGTGGCCGACCTGCGCCGACGCGACGACCTCGCGACCGGCGCCCGGGCCGGGTGGGCGGCGGTGGTCGTGCTGCTGCCGGGGGTCGGTCCCGCGGGCTACCTGCTCGGCGTGGCCCGGTTGGCCCGGCCGCGGGCGGCCGCGATCGTGGTGGGCGGTGTGGTCGCCTACCTGCTCGTGCTGCTCGCGACCGTGCTGGTCGGCGGGACCCGCTGAGCATGCCCGAGGACCCCGCGCAGCTGCCCCCCGGTGAGGACACCGGGGCGCCGAGCGCGGACGGGGCCGGGCCGCAGGATCGCGACGAGACGGGCCTGTCGCGACGGGAGCTGCTGCGCCGCGGGTTGATCGGCGGTGCCGCGCTGTCGGTCGGTGGCGTCGTGGCGCACGAGCTGATCCCGCACCGCCACGTCGGCGATGCCGAGGCCGTCGCGGCCCTCGACCCGAGCCACCACCAGACCACGCTCACCAGCCCCAGCGCGGCCACGCCGGTCGCGACCGGCGGTGGGCACGGTGCCTACGGGCACGGTGCGCCGCCCGCCGGGATCGACGTGGACGCGATGGAACGCCTGACCCGCCCCCCGGCGTTCGACGGTCGACAGGGGGTACGTCGGGAGTTCGAGCTGCCGGTGACGGCGCGCCGCATCGCGGTGGCCGACGACGCGGTGGCCGACGCGTGGTGCTACGGCGGCACGGTGCCCGGCCCGACGATCCGTGCGACGGAGGGTGACACGGTCCGGATCACGATGGACAACCGCACCGAGCACGCCCACAACGTGCACCTGCACGGCCGGCACGATCCGGCGATGGACGGCTGGGAACCCATCCCACCGGGGAGCAGCTTCACCTACGAGATCGAAGCGGCTCCCTTCGGCCTGCACCCCTACCACTGCCACACCGCGCCACTCGCGGAGCACGTCGCCCGCGGGCTCTACGGGGCGATGATCGTGGACCCGCCGGGCGGCCGGTCTCCCGCCCACGAGGTGGTCCTGACGATCGGCGGTTGGGACCTCGACGACGACGGTCGCAACGAACTGGTCTGCTTCAACGGGATCGCGGGGTTCTACGCGCGGCACCCGATCCGGGTCCCGGTCGGCGAGCTGGTGCGCGTCTACCTGACCAACATGCTGGAGCACGAACCGCTCGCCTCGTTCCACCTGCACGCCCAGACCTTCGACGTGCTGCGCTCCGGGACGCGCCTGGAGCCCGACGAGCACACCGACACCGTCACCCTCAGCCAGGGGGAGCGCGCCATCCTGGAGTTCACCCTGCCCGAGCGTGGTCGCTACATGTTCCACCCCCACCAGCACCACCTGGCCGAACGTGGCGCGATGGGCTGGTTCGCCGCGGTCTGAGGGTAGTTCCAGGGCATCCGGTCGCCGTCGCCAGCGCCTCCTGGCGGGGCCGCGCGCTTGCACGAGCACCCTCCAGCCACCAAGCTGTCCGCAGGTGACGATCGTCCGCATGGGAGCGCGGCATCGTGGCCGACCGACCAACACCGCGGTCGTGGATCGCTCGACGCGCATCTCCTTGAGTCCACGCCCCGCCCGGCCGACCCGTTGCCTGACCAACGACCATCGAGGTCCGAACGTGAGTAGCTGTGGAACGGGTGCCTGTGCGTGCCGGAGTGGGCCAGGCAGCGCGGAGGGCGACCTGGTCGTCGTCCGGTCGGCGACGGGCCACACGATCCGGGCGCTGGCGGAGGTCGCCGAGAGTGTCGGCGCGGAGGCCAACGTCATCGCCGACGGTCGCATCCTGCTGCTGCGTGGCGTGGCCGCGACCTCCCTGGTCCTCCAGCTCGACGCCGCTCTGACCACCCCGGAGCGGGCCGAGGCGCGCGCGATGCTGCTGCCGAGCGACGGGGTGGACCCGGACACGATGCTCGAGTCGGCGCTCGGTGCGCGGTCGTTGGGCGAGCTCGCCGCGCAGCTGCGTTACGCGCACCTGGCCGGGCTGGTCGAGGACGAGGCCGCGTTCCGGTCCCGGTTCCAGCCGATCGTCGATCTGCACGACCGCTCGGTCATCGGGCACGAGGCGCTGCTTCGCGCCCACACCCCCGACGGCGACGAGGTCCCCGCGGGCGACCTCTTCGGCGCGGCCGCCGCAGGCGGCTGGACCAACGTCCTGGACCGCATCGGCCGGGAGACCGCGCTGCGCGACGCGTCCGGATGGCTCGACGACCAGCGGTTGTTCATCAACTTCGTCCCCACCAGCGTCTACCGACCCGAGGTCTGTCTCGCGACCACCACCCGCGCCGCCAAGCGGTTCGGGATCCCGCTCGAGCAGGTCGTGTTCGAGGTCGTCGAGACCCACCGCACCAGCGACGTCGGCCACCTCTCCACGGTCGTCGAGCACTACCGGCAGCGCGGCGCACGTATCGCGCTCGATGACGTCGGCAGCGGGTACTCGAGCCTCAACCTCGTCGCCACGCTCCGGCCCGACGTCGTCAAGATCGACATGGCGCTGATCCAGGCGTTGCCGGACCCGAGCTCGGCAGCCGTGGTGCGCGCCATCATCGACCTCTCCCATGGGATCGGTGCGGAGGTCGTCGCCGAGGGCATCGAGACCGAGCAGCAGGCCGAGGTCGTCACCCGACTGGGCGCGGATCTCGGACAGGGGTGGCACTTCGGCCGACCCGTCTACCGGGAGGGCGCTCCCTCCGAGCACGCGACCGCCCCCGTCGCCGGCGCGTCGATGCCGGGCACCGCGGCGACCGGGGCGCACGCGCCCGGCGCGCCCGCCTCCGTGCTGGCCTGAGCCGTGGCCGATGCGCTGGTCCTCGAGGTCGACGACTGCGAGGTGCGCATCAGCTCGCCGGACAAGCCCTACTTCCCCGAGGTGGGCCTGACCAAGCTCGACGTGGTGGAGCACTACCGGCGGGTCGCGCCGCTGTTGCTCCCGCACGTGCAGGGACGGCCCTGCAACCTCGAGCGCTTCCCCGACGGGGTCGGTGGCACGTCCTTCGTGCAGAAGCGGCTACCCGCGTCCCGGCCGGACTGGTTGGCGACCGCGGACGTGACCTTCGGGTCCGGCCGGACCGCGACCGAGCTGTGTCCGGCGTCGCTGGCGGACGTGTTGTGGTCGGTGAACCTCGGCGCGATCACGGTGCACCCGTGGTCGGTCCGCCAGGCGTGGTTCTCGCCGCTCGATCCCGATGGGCTCTTCGACGAGCCCGATGAGCTGCGGATCGACCTCGACCCGGCTCCGGAGGTCGGCTTCGACGCGGTCCGTCGGGTCGCGGTCGTCGTCGGTGAGGTCCTCGACGAGCACGGGATCACCGGGTACCCGAAGACCTCGGGTGCCAGCGGGATCCACGTGCTCGTGCGGATCGAGCGCCGCAGCTACGTGGAGGTGCGCGCCGCCGCCGTCGCGCTCGCCCGTGAGGTCGAGCGCCGGCTCCCGGACCTGGCCACCTCGGCGTGGTGGAAGGAGGAGCGCGGCGCCCGCGTGTTCCTCGACTACAACCAGAACCTGTGGGACCGCACCACCGCGGCCGCCTACGCGGTCCGGCCGGTGGCCGACGCGCGGGTGTCCCTGCCGGTCACCTGGGCCGAGGTGGTCGACGTCGAGCCGCAGGACGCGACCATCACGACCCTGCCGGCGCTGATCGGGGAGCGCGACGACCCGATGGCCGGGCTCGACCGTGCGACCTCGTCCCTGGACGGCCTGCTCGGGCTCGCGGCCGCGGACCACGCCGACGGGCTCGGGGACCTGCCGCTTCCCCCGCACTACCCGAAGCTGCCCCACGAGCCGCCGCGCGTGCCACCCTCCCGCCGCCGCGCGACGGACTGACCGCGAGGTCAGCGTCCGTGGCCCTCGTCGGTCTCGTCGGTCTCGTCGTCCGCGTCGTCCGCGTGGTCCGCGTCGGCGGCATCGAGCGCGTCGAGCGCCTCACCCTCGGCGTCGCCGAACTCCGGGTCGCTGGCCGGCCCGCGGGCGATCAGTTCCCCGGCACCGCGCCGCTCCCAGAGGATCAGGCCCACGACCCCGACCAGCGCGGTCGCGATCGCGATCCAGTTGTTGCGCGACAGCCCCCACTCCGTCAGCCCCCAGACCGCGGGGTAGCGCTCCGCGGTGTCGACCCGCAGCGCCTCGACCCACCCGCGGCCGATCCCGTAGCCGATCAGGTAGATGAAGAACAGCGAGCCGCGCCGGCGGAGCCAGCCCGCCCGGTCGACCGCCAGGATGACCCCGACCAGCGCGAGGTTCCACAGCGACTCGTACAGGAACGTCGGGTGGAAGGTCGTCGCTCCCGGGAACCGGGCGGCCGTGGACGCCGGGATCGGGTCGACCCGCAGGGCCCAGGGCAGGTCCGTGGGACGCCCGAACAGCTCCTGGTTGAAGTAGTTGCCCCACCGGCCGAAGGCCTGCGCCAGTGGCAGTCCCGGGGCGATCGCGTCGGCGAACGGCCACAGGCGGACACCCTTGAGGTGCAGGTAGACGATGACGGCGAGCGCCCCGCCGATGAGTCCCCCGAAGAACGCCAGGCCCCCCTGCCAGATCGCCAGGATGTCCAGCGGCCGCTCGACGAAGCCGCCGTCACCGAGGAAGCGGGGGATGACGTACCCGATGCGCGCGCCGAGGAACCCGCCGGCCAGGGCGATCAGCCCGGCCTTCTCCGCCAGGTCCGGGTCGCCGCCGAACCGCTCGTAGCGGGTCATCGTCAGGCGCAGCCCCAGCAGCGCACCGACCGCGATGACCAGGCCGTACATCCGCAGGTCCAGCGGTCCGAGCGGGATGCCCTGGAACGGCGGGGGCGGGATCTGCGCGAACACGGGCACGGCGGGACCTCGGTCGGGGAGCGGGCCGACGGTAGCGGGCCGCCGCCGGCGCGAGGCGCCTGAGGGGAGAAGGGTGCGAGCCGTCCCAGGCAGGTGACTGCTGGTCATCCACGAGCACCGTCGGTGGGTCGTGCCACGCCCGGCGCGCCCGCACGTGCGCACAGGCCGCCGGGAAGGGGTGGGACCGAGCCCGGCCGACCGCCCGGGTCGTACCTGCGATGTCTGCCCCACCCACCTCCGTCGGAGACGATCCACCATGAAGCGTTCGTTCATCGCGGCCATGGCCGCGCTCCTGCTCGTCGGCATGCTCGCCGCCCCCGCCGTCGCCCGAGGCGGGCCACCCGCCGGGGTCGTGCCGGGCGACGACTCCATCACCGACATCGTCATCGCGTCCGCGAGCGCCGGAGAGGAGGCCGAGTTCACGCTGCTGCTCGACGCGGTCCTCTACATCGCGGGCACGAACCCGGACAGCGCCCTCGTTGCTGGGCTGTTCGACTCGGACCAGTACACCGTGTTCGCCCCGACCGACGCTGCGTTCGGCGCGCTGGTCGGCGCGCTCTCCGCAGACCTCGACGCTGACATCCTCGCCGCCGAGGGCCCGTTCGCCGCGATCGATGATCTGCTGGGTCCCGGCACGATCGAAGCCGTCGTGAGCTACCACGTGACCGATGGGCGCCGGGCATCCAACAGCGTCGTCCCGCGCCAGAACACCCGAACGATCAGCACGCTCCTCGATGGCGCGACCTTCTCGGTCGACACGCAGGGTGGCATCACTGCGAGCGAGAACTCGGCAACCATCATCGATGCCAACATCTCCGCGTCGAACGGCGTGGTCCACGTCATCGACACGGTGCTGCTGCCGTAGCGCACGACGCCCTCACCGCTGGTGCCCGCCCTCGTGGCGGGCACCCCCCGTCGTGGGGGCGGCTCAGCCCTCGGCGGCGAACAGATCCGTGAGCTCGGCCGGCGGGGGGACCTCGAGCTGGTCGAAGCGGCAGCTCGCCGGCTCCCGGTCGGGCCGCCACCGTTCGAACCGGGCCCCGTGCCGGAAGCGATCGCCCTGCAGCTGTTCGTAGGCGACCTCGGCGACCAGGCCGAGGCGCAGCGGCTCCCACCCGGTGTCGCGCTTGCCCGACCAGCGGTGCGCGCCACGCGGGGTCGCGTCGGTGCCGTCCCCGTCGGCGTCGATCCAGGGGTGGCTGGGCGCCTCGTCCGCGTCGATGCGGTGCGAGGCGACCTCGTCGACGAGCTCGCGACGGCGCGCCGCGGAGAACGACGACGCGACCCCGATGTGCACGAGGCGGTCCTCGTCGTCGTAGAGGCCGAGCAGCAGCGAGCCGATGCCCTCCCCGTCCTTGTGCCAGCGGAACCCCCCGACCGCGACGTCCGCCGTGCGCCGCTGCTTGACCTTGACCAGGGTGCGCTTGCCCGGCGCGTACGGGTCGGTGAGCGGCTTGGCGATGACCCCGTCGAGCCCCGCACCCTCGAAGCGCACGAACCAGTCCCGGGCGGTGGCGTGGTCGCGCGTGGCGGGGGTGAGGTGGACGGGTGGCGTGACGCCGTCCAACACCTCCTCGAGCCGTGCCCGCCGCTGCGCGAACGGTGCCGCGGTGAGGTCCTCGTCACCGACCGCGAGCAGGTCGAACGCCACGAACCGGGCGGGCGTCTCGCGGGCGAGCAGTTCCACGCGGGACGCCGCCGGGTGGATGCGGTTGGACAGCGCGTCGAAGTCCAGCTCCGTGCCCACCGGTACCACCAGCTCCCCGTCCAGCACGACCCGGTCGGGGAGCAGTGCCCGCAGCGGCCCCTGCAGCTCCGGGAAGTAGCGGTCGAGTGGCTTCTTCGCACGGCTCTGGAGCAACAGCTCGTCGCCGTCGCGGAAGACCAGGCACCGGAAGCCGTCCCACTTCGGCTCGAACAGCAGCTCGCCCTCCGGCAGGTCGCGGGCGAGCTTCGCCAGCATCGGCTCGATCGGGGCGTCGAGGGGGAAGGGCATGCGGGGCCTCGTCGGTCGCGGGTGTCAGGGGTGCAACAGCGACGTGCGCTCGGCCCCGACCAGTCGTTCGCCGGCCGGGACGCGCCCGATCCCGGGGCCGGAGGGCACGGCGAGGTGGCCGTCCTCGAGCACGAAGGGGTCGGTCAGGTCCGTCGCGAAGTAGCGGTCGGACGCGGAGGTGTCGCCGGGCAGCACGAACCCGTCGCAGGCGGCCAGTGCGACGTTGGCAGCCCGCCCGACCCCCGTCTCCAGCATGCCCCCGCACCACACCGGCACGCCACGGGCCCGACACGCGTCCCGGATCCGCAGGGACTCCACCAGACCACCGACGCGGCCGAGCTTGATGTTGATGATGTGGGCCGCGCCGCGCTCCACGGCGTCGACCGCATCGTGCACGTCGTGGATCGACTCGTCCAGGCAGATCGGTGTCCGCCAGCGCGCGGCGTGTCGTGCGTGGTCGCCGATGCGGTTCGCGGCGAACGGCTGCTCGAGCATCGTCAGCCCGAGCTCGTCCAGGGCGTCCAAGGCGGCGAGGTGGCGGGCATCGTCGGGGTCGTAGGCGGCGTTGGCATCCACCTGCAGGTCGACGTCCGGTCCGACGAGCTCCCGCAGCGCCCGCATCGGGGCCAGGTCGAAGCCCGGTTCGATCTTCGCCTTGATCCGCAGGTAGCCCTCGTCGAGGTAGCCCGCCACCTGCGTGCACAGCTCCCCGATCCCGCCGTCCGGGATCCCGACCGAGACCCCGGCGGGGACCCGGTCGACGACCGCGCCGAGGTGGTCCGCCAGCCGGCGCCCGGCGGCCCGCAGCCCGGCGTCGAGCACGGCCACCTCCAACGCGGCACGCGCCATGCGGTGGCCGACGATGCCGGCCAGGCGCCCGGGCACCTCCGCAGCACCCAGGGTGCGTCCGTCGGCCACGAGCTGCGGGACCAGGTGATCGCGCAACACCAGGGCCGCCCCGTCGGTGAACTCCTCGTTGTAACGCGGCGCCGCCGTGGTCACGACCTCACCCCAGCCGGTGGCCCCAGCGGCCTCGACCCGGATCAGCAGGACGTCGCGTTCGGTCTGGCGCCCGAACGAGGTCGTGAACGCCCGGACCAGAGGGACCCGGACCCGGACGAGCTCGACGGCCTCCAGCGTGACCGCGGGCAGCGCCGGGAGGCTCGGGGTGGGGTCGGCCGGGGCGTTCATGCCCGGTCCGCGAGCTCGGTCACGCCACCGGGACGCGCGAGCGCGTACCAACCGTCCCGGGTGAACCCGCTGAGCCGGGCGCCGTCCGAGAGGGCCGCGCCGAGGGTGTCGCGCAGTGCCTGCGCCCAGGCGGCCGCCAGCGCCCGGTCCTCGGCCCGCAGCTGCTCGATGTCCGGGGGGATCCGCACCAGTTGCCGCGGAGCGCTGGTCGTGTGGCGGATCGGTGCGCCGTCCTCGCCGACCTCGAGGGCCACCTCGGCGCCGGCGTGCCGCAGGCCCACGGGGTCCGGAGACGCCGCGCGACCGCGCGCCGCCGCGCGCACCCGGGGCGCACCGAGCGTCCACACGGCGACCAGCCGGTCCGTCGGCAGGCCGGCGTTGCGCGCGTCGTCCATCGGGCCGTACACGTCGAGGTCGTAGCGGGTGGCCTGTGCGCCCAGCAGGACCAGGTTCAGCACGGCGTTGCGCCGCACGAGCGGATCGAAGGTCCACCGGACCTCGGCGATGTCGCGGTCCAGGCACCACCGCCGTTGCGCCCACTTCAGCGCGCGTCCGACGCCGGTGCCGGCGTGTTCCGATGGCACGCCGGTGACGTGGGAGTGCAGGAACGTGGTCCCGGTGTCCTCGTCGCGCCCCAGGAACGCGGCGGTGGCACCGACGATGCGCTCCCCGCGCCGGGCGATCGTGACCTGGCCGCCGGCGTGGGCCAGCGCCGTCAGGGCCTCCGGGCTCATCACGGTGCCACTGGAGCGCTCCCAGACCTCGTCGAGGACCGCGGCGGCCCGCGCGGCGACGTGGTGCTCGTGCACGTCCTCGATCGTGACGTCGGCGGCCGCAGCGGCATCGCGCGCGGTCCCACTCGCCTCGGTCAGCAGCGCCTCGTCGGCCACCCGACGTCCCTTCGCTCGGGCCCGACGGGCACGCTACCCGCCGCCGCGGCGCGCGGGATGACCGCACGCCCGCCGCGCTGAGCGCGCGGCTCCGGTTGCGTTCGCCACGGGGCGGTCGACATACTCAGCACCATGCGCACCGTCTCCAGCCCCGTTCTCGATCCGGCCGACGCCGGTCGCGGGCAGCTGCGTGCGCTCCAGGTCCTGATCGTGGGCCTGTTCGTCCTGCTCATCCTTTGATGCCGCGGCGCCGTCCCACCCCCAGCAACGACGGCACCGCGGAGCGCACCACCCGGGGAACCAACCCGAACCCATCAGGATGAGGTACCGCCGCTGCGCGGTACCGGGAGCAGCACCCGTGACGAGCGCCCCGGCGATCCCGGCGACGGACGTCACGCGTGCGCGGATCCGGTCCACCGCCCAGCGACGGACCGCGACCACCTGCCCTGCCCCGGACGCGACCCGTCCACGGCACCGATCGGCACCCTCCGCTCCCCGGCAGCCCGTCGGGCCCGTGCCCACCCCGTCCGCCGACGGGCCTGCCCACCACACGATCACCCGACCCGCGCGGCCCACGCTGGGTGCCGTCGCGGCGTTCCCCATCACCCCGCCCCGCGTCACCGGGCGGACACGGAAGGTCCCGTCATGACGGTCATCAAGGTCACGGTCCCCCCGGACCACACCCCGGAGCAGGAGGCGCAGCTCGTCGCCGACGTCGCTGCGTCCTACCTCGACTCCACCGGCTCCGACGACGTCCACGTCGAGGTCGAGCGCTCCGAGGAGGTCGACTACCGCTCCGTGCAGGCGGCCGCCACGGCCCGCTGGAGCTGAGCGCCCCGGAGCCGGCGCGACCCCCGGTTCCCCCGGCGGACCGACGTCGTCGGTCCGTGCCACCACCCGAGCCCGAGAGGCCCACCCCACCATGGCAGCCAAGACCATCATCGAGAAGATCTGGGATCAGCACCTCGTCCGCCAGGAGGCGGGGGTGCCCGACCTGCTCTACGTCGACCTGCACCTGGTCCACGAGGTCACCTCGCCCCAGGCGTTCGACGGCCTGCGGCAGGCCGGCCGACCGGTCCGCCGCCCGGAGCTGACCCTGGCCACGATGGACCACAACGTCCCCACCGATCCGCGCCAGACCCGCGGGGACCTGCCCGTCGCGGACGAGCTGTCCCAGGCGCAGATGGATGCGCTGACGCGCAACTGCGACGAGTTCGGCATCAAGCTGTTCGAGATGGGCAGTCGCAACCAGGGGATCGTGCACATCATCGGTCCGGAGCTCGGCCTGACCCAGCCCGGGTCGGTCATCGTCTGCGGCGACTCGCACACCGCCACGCACGGCGCGTTCGGCGCGCTCGCGTTCGGGATCGGGACCTCGGAGGTCGAGCACGTGCTGGCGACCCAGACGCTGCCCCAGCGCATGCCCCGCACGCTGGCCGTCGAGGTCGAGGGAGAGCTGCCCGCCGGCACGACCGCCAAGGACCTGATCCTGCACATCCTCAACACGATCGGGGTCGACGGCGGCGTCGGCCAGGTCATCGAGTACCGCGGCGAGGCGATCCGCAACCTCTCCATGGAGGGGAGGATGACCATCTGCAACATGTCGATCGAGGGCGGTGCACGGGCGGGACTGATCTCCCCCGACGAGACGACCTTCGCCTACCTCAAGGACAAGCCGCTGGCGCCGAAGGGCGACGACTGGGACGCCGCCCTGCAGGCCTGGCGGGCGCTGGCCACCGACGAGGGCGCGCGCTTCGACCGCACCGTCACCATCGACGCGACCAAGGTCATCCCGACCGTGACCTGGGGTACGACCCCGGCGCAGTCGGTCACCATCGCCGACCGGGTCCCGCGGCTGGACGAGGCGCCCGACGAGGCGACCGCGACCCAGTGGACCCGTGCCTACGACTACATGGGGCTCGAGGGCGGGGAGCGGATCACCGACCTCGCCCTCGACAAGGTCTTCATCGGCTCGTGCACGAATGGGCGCATCGAGGACCTGCGGGCCGTCGCCGCGGTCGTGCAGGGCAAGCGGGTCGCCGACGGCGTCGAGGCCATGGTCGTGCCCGGGTCCGGGCTCGTGAAGGCCGCGGCGGAAGCCGAAGGGCTCGACCGCATCCTGATCGACGCCGGGTTCGACTGGCGCGATCCGGGGTGCTCGATGTGCCTGGGGATGAACCCGGATCAACTCGCGCCCGGGGAACGCTGCGCGTCGACGTCCAACCGCAACTTCGAGGGTCGGCAGGGTTTCAAGGGCCGTACCCACCTGGTGTCGCCGGCGATGGCCGCCGCGGCCGCCATCCACGGCCGGTTCGTCGACGTCCGTGACCTGCTCGACGAGGAGACCGACCGATGAAGGCCTTCACCACCGTCACCAGCCACGTCTGCCCGATCATGATCGATGATGCGGACACGGACCTGATCATCCCCAAGCAGTTCCTCAAGCGGGTGACCAAGACCGGGTTCGGGCCGTTCGCGTTCTCCGAGCGGCGCTACCTCGACGATGGCTCGCCCGACCCCGCCTTCCCGATGAACAAGCCGGAGCACGCCGGTGCCGAGGTGCTGCTCACCGGGCGGAACTTCGGCTGCGGCTCCTCGCGCGAGCACGCCCCCTGGGCTCTCGACGACGCCGGGTTCCGGGTGGTCATCGCCTCCAGCTTCGCGGACATCTTCCGGACCAACTGCGGCAAGATCGGTCTGCTCTGCGTCGAACTCGACGTCGCGGTGGTCCGCCAGCTCGAGGCGCTCGTGGCGGCCGACCCGGCCGTGCAGGTGACCGTCGACCTGGCCCAGCAGCTGGTCAGCGCGCCCGCGGTCGGTGCGCTCGAGGGGGTCGAGGCGCCCTTCGACGTCGACCAGCACACCAAGCACTGTCTGATCAACGGGCTCGACGACATCGCCCTGACGCTCGAACACGTCGACGCCATCGACGCGTTCGAGGGCACGCGTCCGAGCTTCACGCCGCTGGTGCCCACCCCCTGAGCTCCCACCCCCGAGGTTGCGCTCCCACCCACGGGCTCGGCCCGCGCGAGCTCAGCCCGCGCGGGCTCAGCCCGTGCGGGCTCAGCCGATCGGGATGGCCAGGTCCTCGACGAAGGTGCCTCCCACCGCGGCCAGTGCTGCCGGGTCCACCGAGAGCTTCAGACGACGGCTGCCCCCGCCGACGATGACGCGCGCCAGCGGTTCGATGCGCGCGTCGAGGTAGAGCGCCAGCCCCTCGGGGAGCCGGAACGGGGTGACACCACCGATCTGCATGCCCGTGTGCTGCTGGGTCAGCTCGGCCGGCGCGAACGACAGCTTGCGTACCCCGAGCAGCTTGCGGACGCGCTTGTTGACGTCGAGCTTCGTCGTCGCGAGGGCGACGCAGGCCGCCAGCGTCGGTTCCTCGTCCCGGGAGGCGACCACGATGCAGTTCCCCGATGTGTCCAACGGGTAGCCGTAGCTCGTGCAGAACGCCGCGGTGTCGGCGAGGTCGGGATCGATCTCGATCACGTCGAACGGGGCGCCGGTCGCGGACACCGCCTCGATGACGCGGCGTTCGAGGTCGGTCTGGGCGAGGTCGAGCGGATCGGACACGGGGACGGGCTCCTCGGCGGACGGGAACGGGCGCCGTGCGGGCCGGCGCGCACGGGCCGTGAGCGTGACGGGACGCCACCACGGACGCAACATGCTCGGTCCGGTACGTGACGCCCTACCCTCCCCGCCCGTCACGAGGTGGCGCGTCCCGGAGCCGCTCGCGCGCGAGCCGGGCGACGGACACGCGCGCCATCGTCGATCGAGGAGCAGTCGTGACGAGCACCGAGCCCGGCGCCCCCCTGGTGATCACCGAGCCCCGTGCCCGCAACGTCGGGCTGGCCGGGATGGCAGGGACGTTGCTGGCGGTGGCGATCGGCGTGACGCCCACGTCACCGGTCGTCGGTGGGATCCTGGTCGTGGTCTTCGGGGGCACGTTCCTGGCCGCGACGGCGCTGGTCATCCGCCCGGGGCAGATCGTCGTGGACCGGGCGGGGTTGCTGGTGCGCAGCGTGTGGCGTCACGAGCGGCTGCCGTGGGACGCGATCGACCGGTTCGTCCCGATCGAACTGCGGCGCGCCAAGACCGTCACCGGCCAACTCGTCGGCATCGCGTTCCGCGAGGGGACCGACCCGACGCTGCGCCGGCGCTACCGGATGCGTCGCCTGCAGCGGATGCGGACGGGCGCCGACGGGGTCCTGCCGTCGACCAGCGCCTACGGCTGGGAGGCGAAGCTGCTGGTGGACGTGCTGGAGGGGCGGCGCCGCGATGCGCAGGACCCGCGCTTCGGTGGCCCGCCCCGGCCCGAGGACCCCTGAGCGTTCAGTAGCCGAGGTCGGTGTGCACCGGGCCGAGCAGTTCCTCACCCTTGCTGAACCGTTCGACGTTCTCGCGGACCCGGGCCCACAGCAGGCGGATCCCCATGTCCGGGGTGTTGCCGACGTGGGGGGTGATGATGACGTTGTCCATCGACCACAGGGGGTCGTCGTCGGGCAGCGGCTCGGGGTCGGTGACGTCCAGCGCCGCGCCGCCGAGCCGCCCCTCCTGCAGCGCCGCCGTCAGCGCCTGCTGGTCGATGTGCCGGCCACGCGCGACGTTGACGATCCACGCGTCGTCGTGCATGACCTCGAGGGCGGCGGCATCGATGACGTGCTCGGTCTCCGGCGTCAGGGCCAGTGCCAGCACGATCACGTCGGCTTCGGCGATGGCCTGGTGCAGCTCGCCGAGCTCGAAGACCTCGGCCACACCGGGGATCGGCTCCGGACGGTTGCGCACCACGGTGAGGTAGGCACCGAAGGGCAGCAGCAGCCGGACCAGCGATCGGGTGATCGATCCGCCGCCGAGGATGCAGACGTGGGCGCCGAGCAGGTTCCGACCGATCGGCCCGGACCAGCCGGGCTGGCGCGCGTAGTGCCCGACGCCGCGGAGGCCGCCGAGCATCAGCGCGAGCGCGTGTTCGGCGACCGGCTCCGCGTAGACCCCCTTGCCACAGGTCCACGTGCGATCGTCGTCGATGACGTCGAGGAAGGGTTCGACCCCGGCGAAGGGGAGCTGGACCCACGCGATGTCCGGGTTGGCATCCAGGGCGGCACGGAGCTCCTCCGGACGGTCGCTCGCCGTCCAGATGATCGCGTCCGCCTCCGCGACGTCCACGATCTGCCCGCCGCCTTCGGTGACGGCGGAACGCAACTCCTCACGTGTCCCCTCGGGAAGCACCGCGCATCGAGCTCCACCCACGTGCACCCCTCCAGCCGCTCGTCAGGTCGCGCGGGGACGCTAGCTCGACCGGCCGCGAACGTCACGGTGGTGGCACGTTCCGTCTCGGCAGGCGCCCGTCGAGCCTCCGCGTGCTCGACGGTCGTGACGTCCCGCTCGTGCCGCGGCCGGCCACGGCGTCGCTGCGGCGGCGATCAGCTGGTCGGGTGGCCCGCGGCGAGCGCGTCGACCAGCGCCACGAACCGCTCCCCGCGTGCGACGAAGTCGCGGTGGGCGTGGAACGAGGGCGCCGCTGGGGACAGCAGGATCGTCCCCCCACGCGGCGTGAGGGCGACCGCGCGGTCCACGGCGGCCTCGAGGTCCTCCACGCGGTGGACCCGACCGGCAGCGCCGGCGAGGGCGGGCTCCAGCCGCGTGGCGAGCGGACCGAGCACGATGGCGGTCACCCGTTCGTCCCCGAGCGCGTCGACCAGCGGGGCCAGGTCCTGGCCCCGGTCGTCGCCGCCGAGCAGGACGGTCACCGGCCCCCGGTCGAGGTGGGACCGGATCGCGGCGACCGCCGACTCCGGGATGGTGGAGATGCTGTCGTCGACGAAGCGCCGGCCGTCGACGGTGGCCACCGGGGTCTGGCGGTGGGGCAGCGGCGTGAAGTCGGTCAGTGCGTCGATCAGGGCCGCGACCCCACCGGGTCGGGGGCGACGGGCATCCACGGCGGCCAGCGCCAGGGCCGCATCGTCCACGAGGTGGTCCCCGTGGAGCCCGGCGACGGCCAGTGCGGTCGCGATCCGGTCGCGCAGCGCGGTGACGGCCACCGCGTCCAGGTCCCGTCCGCGCACCGCGGGGTGCGCCGCGACGCTCGGACTGACGATCCGGGTCCGTGCGTTGGTCAGCAGCCGCAGTTTGTCCGCGTGGTAGCGCTCCAGGGAGCCGTGCCACGGCACGTGGTCACGCAGCAGGGTGGTGACCACCCCGATCGCGAACGGGCGGCGGGTGACCAGGTCGGCGAGTTGGTAGCTCGACAGCTCGAGCACGATGTCGTCGGCCGGCGCCGTGGTCGGGTCGACCTCGACGGCCGCGCGGCCGATGTTGCCGACCAGGGACACGGTCCGTCCGTCGGCGCGCAGCAGGTGGGCGACGAGCGCCGCGGTCGTGGACTTGCCCTTGGTCCCGGTGATGGCGATGACGTCACCGTTGTCGCGGTGGGCGGTCCACCAGCCGGTCGGGGTCGTGATCGCGAGCCCGCGTGCCGCGGCGGCGGCGAGCGCCGGGCGGGAGGGGGGGACCCCGGGGGAGCGGTAGACCGCGGTCGTCGTCGTCGGCAGGGCACCAGGGTCGTCCAGGTCGACCCCGGTGCGGACCTCGATCCCGAGCGCGGCGAACGCCGCGAGCGCCTCGGGGTCCGGTTCCGCCTCGTCGAGGACGATCAGGTCGAGGTCCCCCTGTTCCGCCCGCAGGCGCGTCGCCAGTGCGCGTGTCTCCCGGCCCGTGCCGATCAGCGCGATCACGACGGCGGCCGGTCGGCGACGCGTGCGACCGCATCGGCGATGGTGGCGGCGATCGTGGGGTCGAGCCGTTGGTCCACCGCGTTCGGACGCACCGTCCCGGCCATCATCGTCAGCCGCTCGTGCGCGCCCCGGCCGGCCAGGCCGATCGCACGGACCGCCGCGTGCCGCGCCCACCGGGCGTCGTCGGCGAGCAGGTCGAAGGCGAGCTGCACCTCCTCCACGGTGCCGACGCACTCGAAGGGCTTGCGCTGCGGGTCCGTCAGGTCGTGGAACGCCGGGACGAGGTCGGCCTCGGCCAGCGCGTCGAACCCCGTGCCCGCGCGGAACGCCGCCGGGTCCACGAACGGCGCCAGCATGAGCTGCACGAACAGGCACTTGGGACAGCGCCCGCACCACTCGCGTCGTTGACCACGCAGCGCGTAGGCCCGGTTGCAGGAGTTCACGGAGGCCAGCGGGACGTCCAGGGCGGCGAAGCACCCGGCGATCAGCAGCTCCGGGACGCCGCGCAGCGCCGACCAGACCCGGACCCGGTCGCCGGTGGCCGAGGCCATGGCAGCGAGGTGGAGCCGCTCGAAGGCGGACGACTTGGAGTACTGGTGGTTGACGTCGACCCCGTCGACCGTGCGGGTCGGCTCGTCCGCCGACCCCTCGTTGGACAGCAGCACGTCGGGTCGCCCGTCGAGCAGCGCCGCGATGGCGGTGATCGTCGCCACGATCGCGGTGATGGGGACGTGCCCGTTGAGACCACCGGCGTCGTTCGCGGCGAACAGGGCCTCGTCGAGGTGGCGTTCGACGGTCACCAGCGGCACACCGGCGGCCTGCGCGGTGCGCACCATCGACGGACGCGGGTTGACCGCGACGGCAGCGACGTCGAACCCGGCGCGCCGCGCCAGCCCGAGGGTCACCGCGGAGTCCTTGCCACCGCCGACCGGGACCAGGACACGGGCTGGGCCGGGCTCGGTGACCCCCGACGCGTCGTCGTCCAGGCCGGACGGTCCCGACGGTCCCGACGGTCCCGACGGTCCCGACGGACCGGACGGGCGCGCGCCGTCGTCGGGGCCGGGGGCGCTCGACGTCGAGTCGATGCGCGGCCAGGCGGTCAGCCCGCCGGGGGCGAGGCCGTTCGTGACGGCGAACTCGCGCAGACCCTCGCGGACCAGCACCTCGGCGACGCGCACGGCAGCCGGGTCCGTGGTGCCGAGGTCGATCACCGGGGCGAGGGTCAGCTTGTAGGTCGAGGGCAGCGTGACCACGGCCAACAGCTCGAACGCCCCACGCAGCGCCGCCCCGGTGGGACCGGCCAGCGCCGCAGCCAGATCGTGGTCGGGGAAGCGCACGGTCTCCGTGAAGGGGGGCAGGCCATCGATCTGGTGGCGGAGGTGGACGGCGTCCCCGGCGACCTCCCACCCGAGCACGCGGAACCGGGCGTCGTCGATGCTGGCGCCGACGCGACGGCTCGCGGCCTCGTGCGCCGCGGTGAAGGTGGTCACGAGTCGTGGTGGTAGGCGGTGGCGAGCAGCCGGTCGCGCAGGGCGGCGTCCCGTGCCGCGGCGACCGCGGTCCGGGCCATCCCGAGGGCGCCCTCGCGTACGGCCCGGTCCGCGGAGGGCTGCACGCACGCGGCGGTGAACGCCGGCTGGTGGTTGACCGCACCGTCCGTCTCGATGGCCAGCATCGGATGGATGGAGGGCATGGCCAACGACACGTTCGCCATGTCGGTCGACCCGGCCAGTTCCGCGGGCAGGTCGTACTCGGGGAAGACCCGGCCGACGGCCGGTGCGTGCTGCTCCCACAGCGCGACCAGCTCGGGGTCCGGGACGAACTCCGAGTAGGCGGGGCTCGGCTCGTCGAAGTGGACCGTCGCGCCCGTCGCGAGCGCGCCCGCCTCGAAGCAGGCCTTGACGCGGGGCAGCAGCTCGGCCAGCTCCGCGAGGTTGGCCGAGCGGGCGTACCACTGCCCGGAGGTGCGCTCCGGGACGATGTTGGGCGCGTCGCCGCCGTCGAGCACGATGCCGTGGATCCGGTCGGTCGGCTTGATGTGCTGGCGGAGCAGTCCGATCCCGACCTGCGCGACCGTCAGGGCGTCGGCGGCGTTGATGCCGAGCTGCGGGAACGCCGAGGCGTGCGCGGACCGACCCTCGTAGCGCACGTCGACGTGCTGGACCGCGAGGCAGGGGAACACGGCCGACTCGAACGGGGCGGGGTGCACCATCATCGCGGCGTGCAGCCCGTCGAACGCCCCGTCCTCCATCATCAGGATCTTGCCGCCCCCGCCTTCCTCGGCCGGGGTGCCCAGCAGGTGCACGGTGAGCCCGACGTCGTCGGCCACCTCCGCCAGGGCGGTCGCGGCCCCGACGGCGGCCGCCGCGATGACGTTGTGTCCGCAGGCGTGGCCGATCCCGGGGAGGGCGTCGTACTCGGCGCAGATCCCGATGTGCAGCGGACCGCTCCCGGCGACCGCGTGGACCGCGGTGTCGAGCCGTCCGACCCCGTGGGTGACCGCGAACCCCGCCTGCTCGGCCGCGTCGGCCACCCGACGCGAGGAGGTGTGCTCCTCGAAGCCGACCTCCGCATCACCGTGGACCGCGTGCGAGAGCGCGACGAGGCGCGCCGCATCGGCGTCGATCCGAGCCTGGAGTGCCGCGTTCGCATCCACGTCGCGCCCTTTCCCTACCGTGTCGGTCGTCCGGCCGACCACGCTACGCCACCCACGCACCGGACGAGGAGCAGCGGATGGTACGAGCGGTCGCGTTCGACCTGATGGACACCGTGCTCGCCGATCCGTTCCGCGAGGCCCTCGAGGCGGCGACCGGCCTGCCGCTCGTCGAGCTGTTCGCCCGTCGGGAACCGGGGGTCTACCCGGCGTTCGAGCGCGGCGAGCTCGACGAGGACGCCTACTGGGCGCACTACGCCGACGCCGGTATCGATGCCGACCCGGCCGCCTTCCACCGGGTCCGGCGGGCGGGTACCGGCTACCTGCCCGGGATGGCCGACCTGCTCGACGACCTCGAGGGTGTCGTGGTCCGGGCGACGGCGTCCAACTACCCGGTGTGGGTGGAGGAACTGGCCGAGGTGCACCTGCAGGGGCGTTTCGAGCACGTGCTCGCCTCGTGCCACCTCGGGGTGCGCAAGCCCGAGGCACGGTTCTACGAGGCCATCCTCGACCGCCTCGCCCTCCCGGCCGACGAGGTGCTGTTCGTCGACGACCGCGCGGAGAACATCGCCGGTGCCGAGCAGGTCGGCATCACCAGCCACCGGTTCGAGGATGCGGCGGTGCTGCGCACGTGGCTGATCGACCACGGCGTGCCACTCGGCCCGAGCGCGGACGCGGGCTGATGCCCGGCGCGCCGGTCGAGCCGGCCGGTGGGCGCCAGGCACACGTCGGCGTTGCGACGGCACCCCGGTCGCGGATACTGCGCCCACGAGCGGCGTCGACCCGCACGGCCCGTGTGGACCAGGCCGCACATGCGGCCCCTCGGTCCTGAGCGCGGGAGATCCGAACGAACGGCGGGGCCGTGAAGCCGGTGCATCCGATCCACATCGCCACGCTGCTGCTGGCGCTCGCCGCCGCGGTCTTCGCCTACGTCGCGATGCAGGTCGCGTTCGAGGCGCGCGACAACGCGCTGTCCGCGGCCTCGCAGCCCGACGGGGACAACGGGGCGCAGATCGACGCGCTGCAGTCCGCGCTGATCCGGGCCGGTGTCATCGAGGACCCGTGGGCGATCCCCGACGACCACGGTGAACCCGACGGCCCGTGGGCCCGGTGCCTGACCGCGGACGAACGCGGCACGCTGGATCTCGCCACCGACGATGCGGCTCTGCCGGCGGCCTGCGACGTCCTGCCCGTGCGCCTCGAGGAGCGCTGTCCAGAGCCCATGGAGGGTGCGGACCGCGGCGAGGAAGCGGACGTGGCCGACGAGTCCTGCGAGCTCCGCTACGTCGTCGACGACCGTGCCTACGACGTCTGGGACGAGGCGCACCCCGCCGATGTGGCGGTGGAAGCCGAGCAGTGGTTCCGGGCCGAGGGTGAGCCCGGGGTCGATCGGGTCGCCCGTGGGCCCGACGGCACCTTCCTGCACGTCATCGACCGAGGCTGGCTCCGCCTGCACGCCAACGAGTAGCGGTCCCCGGCCCCGTCAGGCACCCGGTCCGAGTGCCGCGCTCAGGTGGTGGCGGGCGTCGGCGTCACCCAGTCGGACCTCGCCCGTCGCGACCCACCAGGCGATGACGACGTCGGGCCAGCGCTCGGGCAGCGAGGCCGCCCAGCGCCGTGCGTCGCGTCCCTCCTCGAGGTGCCCGTCGCACCAGCCGTCGTCGGCGAGGTCGTCGGCGCAGGCGCGGCACACCGCCGCGAACCCCGTCGGGCCACAGGTCGGCAGCAACCGTGGGCGCGCATCGCAGCGGTCGCAACTTCCGGCGTCGACCGCCTGCGGCCCGACGTCCGTGGCCCCGAGCCAGGGTGCCGCCTCCAGCAGTCGAGCGCGGAGGCGCCGACGCTCGGTGTGGTCCACGGGGCGACCTCCCGGCGCGCAGCGCCGGCTGGCGGACGACGCCGAGCAGGGGCCGACGCCGGTCGGAGACGCCGGGAGGCACCGCCGCAGCGGTGCCTCCCGGATCGGAACGGTCGGGTCAGCCGACCTTGATGACGCGGGTACCACCGGCGAAGTCGTCGTGGAACCCGTTGCGCTGCGCGTTGTTGTTGATCGTCACCGCGATGTAGATGACCGCGGCCAGGTAGGCCAGGCCACCGAGGATCGGGACGATCGCGATGAGGATGTAGGCGTTGCGCTTGAGCGCCTGCTCCATCGTCGGGTTGTTGCCGTCGGGCCCGACGACCTTCAGCTTGAGCAGCATCTTGCCCAGCGTCTGCCCACGGTTGGACTCCAGCAGGGCGAAGTAGCCCACGACCACCGCGTAGTAGATGACGCTGATGAGCAGGCTGCCGATCGAGAAGCCGCCGAACGGGCTCGCGCCGGCCGCTGAGCCGAAGGCCAGGGCGATCGTCAGCGGGATGACCACCACGGCGTAGACGATCCCGAGCAGGATCCAGTCGATCAGCTTGGCGAAGAAGCGGTTGGCGAGGTCGCCGTACTGGCCGCCGCCGGCTGGCTGCGGCGCCTGCGGTGCCATCGGCGGCTGCTGCTGCGCCGGTGGGGGCGGCTGCTGCTGCGCCGGTGGGGGTGGCTGTTGGCCGGGCTGCTGGTTGGGCGGCGGGTTCTGGTCGCTCACGGTGTGCTCTCCATCGCTTCGGTCGCAATCGGTACGCATCGGATCGCGATGCCTCGGCCACCCGTGTCGCACGGGTCCGTGGTCCCGCGACGCTCGCATCCAGCGTGGTCACGGTCCTGCGGTCGTACGCCCCTGGGGTGGCGGCCGGGCGTCGGCGACGTCCCGGATCCACCAACCACCCTAGGTGACGTACGGGAGGAGGCAACGGACCTCGATCGCGCGCGGACCCGATGCACGCTGACCGCTCGCCGGTTGGGGGTGCGTCGGCGTGTGCGCGCTTGACAACGCCCCGTCCGGCCCCTGTCCACGTGCGTCCCGGGGTCGGTGCCTGCGGCGCGATCCTGCCTCGCGATGGGTGCCTAAGCTGCAGCGTCGCCGGTGCGGCGCTCCCGCGGGTCGTGGGAGCACCACGCCGTCGCCTCCGATGCTGCCGACCCGGACAGGAACACGTTCATGACCCATCGCATCGCGATCCTCGGCGGGGATGGCATCGGTCCGGAGGTCGTCGCCGAAGGCTGCAAGGTGCTCGACCGGCTCGAGCAGCTCGAGGGCTTCACGACCGAGCGGGTCGACTACGACCTCGGCGGACGCCGCTACCTCGACACCGGCGAGGTGCTGAGCGACGAGACGCTGGAGGAGCTGCGCGGGTTCGACGCGATCTACCTCGGCGCGGTGGGGACCCCGGAGGTCCCGCCGGGTGTCATCGAGCGCGGTTTGCTGCTCAAGCTGCGCTTCGCCTTCGACCAGTACGTCAACCTGCGGCCGGTGAAGCTCTACCCGGGGGTCACCTCGCCGGTGGCCGGGCTCACCCCCGACCGGTGCGACTTCACCGTCATCCGGGAGAACACCGAGGGCGTCTACGCCGGTGCCGGTGGGGTGCTCTACCAGGGCACGCCCGCGGAGGTGGCCACCCAGGAGAGCGTCAACACGCGTCACGGGGTCGAGCGGGTCCTGCGCTACGCGTTCGAGACGGCCCGCACGCGTGACCGTCACCTGACCCTGGTGCACAAGACCAACGTGCTCACCTACGCCGGTGGGCTGTGGATGCGCACCTTCGAGGAGCTCGGCGACACGGAGTTCGACGACGTGACGCGCGACTACGTGCACGTCGACGCGGCGTGCCTGTACTTCGTCACCCAACCGGAGCGCTTCGACACCGTCGTCACCGAGAACCTCTTCGGCGACATCATCACCGACCTCGGCGCCGCGGTGCAGGGCGGGATGGGGCTTGCCGCGTCCGGCAACCTCGACCCGACCCGCCGCGCCCCGTCGATGTTCGAACCGGTCCACGGTTCCGCACCCGACATCGTCGGGACGGGCAAGGCCGACCCGGTCGCGGCGGTGATCAGCCTCGGGCAGATGCTCGCCTTCCTCGGGGAGGCCGGCGCAGCCGCTCGGGTCGACCGTGCCGTCGCGACCCTGCTCGAGGCGCGTGGCACCGAACTGCCGGATGGCGAGCACCGCACCACCGCCGACGTCGGCGACGAGCTCGCGACCCTGGTGGAGACCGCCGCCGGCGGCTGAACCGCGCCGCCCCGCCCGACCGACGCCCCGTACCCCGTTCAGGAGCGATCACGATGCCCTTCCCGGCCGCGGAGACGATCTGGATGGACGGCGCGTTCGTCCCCTGGGACGAGGCCAGGGTCCACGTCCTGACGCCCACGCTGCACTACGGCTACGGCGTCTTCGAGGGGATCCGCGCCTACGAGACGCCCGAGGGCCCCGCGGTGTTCCAGCTGCGTCCCCACCTCGAGCGCCTGCACCGCTCCGCCCGGCTCTACCCGCCGCTGGACACGATCCCCTACGACGTCGACGCGCTCGTCGAGGTCGTCGAGGAGCTGATCCGGCGCAACGGGCACACGGGTGGGTGTTACGTGCGTCCCACGATCTTCCTCGGCTACGGGGAGATCGGGCTGAACCCGTTGCCCTCCACACCGTCGATCGCGGTCGCGACCTGGGAGTGGGGCAGCTACCTCGGGGAGGAGTCGCTCGAGCAGGGGGTCCGGGTGATGCTCAGCTCCTACCGCCGCATCGGCAAGAACACGATCCCGCCGGCCGGCAAGGCCAACGGGCAGTACCTCAACTCCTCCCTGGCGAAGGTGGAGGCGCTGCGCGCCGGCTACGACGAGGCGATCATGCTCTCCGAGGACGGGTTCGTCGCCGAGGGCACCGGCGAGAACCTGTTCGTGGTCCGTGACGGGACCATCTACACCCCGCCGCTGCACGACGGGCCGCTGGCGGGGATCACCCGGGCGAGCGTGATGCAGATCGCCCGCGACCTCGGCTTCGCGGTGGTCGAGCAGTCGCTGGTGCGCACCGATCTGTTCCTCGCCGACGAGATGTTCCTGACCGGCACGGCCGCGGAGCTCACCCCGGTCAAGGAGATCGCCGGCTACGAGCTCGGTCCCCGCGGTCCGGTGACCGAGCAGGTGCAGCGCACCTTCCTGTCGGCGGTGCGCGGCCAGGAACCCGACTACCTCGACTGGTTGCACCCGGTGTCGATGTCGTGAGTGGTCCGGCGACGAGTCCCGCCCTGCGTACGCGCCTGGTCCGGCGCGGGCTGATCGCCTCGCTGTGCGCGATCCGGTCCGTGGGTGCCGGTGGGACCCCGGCACCGGATGCCAGCGTCGAGGAACTGACCTCCTACGCGCTGAAGCTGCGCAGCTCGATGGAGGAGATGGCCGCACGTGCGCCGGCCGGTCGCCGGTTGCGGGTGCAGCGCGCCGACGACGCGCCGGTGCCCTCGACCTGGGTGACCGACGAACGCGGCCTGGAGGGGGCGCTGGCGGCCCCGGCGGACGAGCCATGGCGGGACGTCGAGCGGGTCGTGCTCCACCTGCACGGAGGGGCCTACGTGCTCGGGTCCGCCGCGACGCACCGCGGGCTCGCCGCGGCGATGAGCCGGAGCGCCCGCGCCGCCGTGCTGCTGCCCGAGTACCGCCTCGCGCCGGAGCACACGTTCCCGGCCGCCGCCGACGATGCGTTCGAGACCTACCGCTGGCTCATCGACCGGGTGGACCCCGCCCACCTCGCCGTCTCCGGCGACTCCGCGGGCGGGGGGCTCGCCGCCGGGTTGCTGGTGCGGGTCCGGGACGCCGGGCTGCCGTTGCCGGCCTGCTTCGTCGGGATGTCGCCGTGGATGGATCTGGCGGCCACCGGCGCATCCATGCAGGAGCTCGCCGCGGTGGATCCGTGGCTGACCGCGGAGCTCGTGGTCCCGGCCGCCCGGGCCTACGCCGGCGAGGCCGCGCTCGACGACCCGCGCGTGTCCCCGCTGTACGCGGAGCTGGCCGGCCTGCCCCCGATGCTCGTCCACGTCGGGTCGGACGAGATCCTGCTCGACGACGCGACCCGGTTCGTGGCGCGGGCGCGCGCCGCCGGCGTCGACGCCTCGGTCGGTCGCTTCACCGGGCTGTGGCACGTCTTCCACGCGTTCCCGGTGCCCGAGGCACGCCAGGCGGTGCGTGAGATCGGCGGGTTCATCCGCCGTCACACGGGCACGGGTCCGGCGGCGGCGCCGGGACGGAGGACGGCAGCGTGAGCGAGCAACGGACCGACACCGACGCTGCGGTCACCCTGAGCGGTATCGACGCCGACGAACTCGGCACGTGGCTGGCGACGTTCGGCGACGTGTTCGGCACGCCGACGTCCGAGGACCGCGCCGAGCGCAGTCGCGCGGTGCTGGAACAGGACCGGATCGTGGCGGCCCGCGATCCGGCCGGCACCATCGTCGGCACCTCGGCGATCTACTCGTTCCGGATGACGCTGCCTGGCCGCGTGGACGTGCCCTGTGCCGGGGTCACGCTCGTCGCGGTCCGGGCGGATCACCGCCGCCGGGGGGTGCTGCGGCGGATGATGCACCAGCTGCTGGACCAGGCGGAGGAGCGGGGGGAACCCGTCGCCGCGCTGTGGGCGTCGGAGACGCCGATCTACGGGCGGTTCGGGTTCGGGCCAGCCGCCCCGACCATCGACGTCGAGGTGCGCCGTGACCAGGCGGTGCTCCGCCTCGACGGTCCCGTGGACGAGATCCGGTTGGTCGACGCGGCGGTCGCCCGGGAGCACTTCCCGCCCCTGCACGATGCCCACCGGCTGGCGCGCCCGGGTGCGATGACCTACCACGACGCGTGGTGGGCGCACCGGGTGCTCGCCGAGCGCCCGGAGCTCGCGACGGAGTCCGGGCCGCTGCGGCTCGCCTGGCTGCCAGACCGGGGCTACGCCACCTACCGGGTCAAGGTCGACTGGAGCGACCTCGGACCGAGTGGCCGCGTCCAGGTCGGCGAGCTCGTCGGGCTCGACCCTGCGGCGACCGCCGCCCTGTGGCGGTTCGTGATGGACAGTGACCTCACGACCACGACCATCGCGACGCGTCGCCCGGTCGACGACCCGCTGCTCGAGCTGCTCGTCGACCGGGGCCGCGCGAAGGTCACCGAGTCGGAGGCGCTGCAGCTGCGGCTGGTGGACGTCCCCGCCGCGCTGATGGCACGTCGCTACCTCGCCGATGGCGTGCACGTCCTGGAGCTGCACGATCCCTTCCGTCCGCGCAACGCCGGCCGGTGGGCGGTGGTCGTGCAGGACGGGCAGGCACAGGTCGAACGCACCGAGCTCCCGGCCGACCTCGAGCTCGACGTCACCGCGCTCGCCACCGTCGCGCTCGGCGGGGTGCGTTCGACCCAGCTGCACGCGGCCGGACGCATCAGCGGTGACCCGCGGGCGGCGGTGGCGCTCGACCGGACGATGGCCACCGACGTGGCCCCGTGGCATGGTGGGATGTTCTGACGGCCATCCCGGCGGGTCACGTCGGCGGGTGACGTCGGCGGATGACCCCGGCGGATGACCCCGGCGGAGGTGGGAGCGATACCGGTGCACGACGAACGCGACACGGTCCGACCCAGCGGCCTCGGCGACGGCGAGGAGCTCGCGTTCCTGCGGGCCATGAGCGGGCAGTTCCACGAGGACGAGTCCGACGCGGAGCTCGAGCGCTACGTCCCCGTCGTCGAGCGCGACCGGACGATCGTCGCCCGGGACGGCGAGCGGATCGTCGGCACCTACGCCGTGCGGACCGCGACCCTGAGCGTGCCGGGCGGTGCCCCCGTGGCGTGCGCGGGCGTCACCGCGGTCGGGGTCGCGCAGACCCACCGGCGTCGCGGCCTGCTGCGGGCGATGATGGAGCAGGGGCTCGCCGACGCCCGCGAGCGGGGCGACGTCGTCGCTGCGCTGTACGCCTCCGAGGCGTCCATCTACGGACGTTTCGGCTTCGGGGTCAGCGCGCGGCAGCTGCGGTACCGCCTCGACCGCGCCGGGGTGCGCTTCCGTGACCCGGTCGAGGTCGGTCTCGTCGAGCCGGCCACCGTCGAGCAGGCGCTCGCCACCTGGCCCGCGATCCTGGAGGCGGGGGTGCGGGCGCAGCGCGGTGGCTGCCTGGACATGCCCGCGGCGCACTGGCAGGTCTGGTTGGGCAGCGATCCGAGCGCCGCACGCGACGGGGCCAGTGCGCGGCGGCTCGTCCACGTTCCGGGCCGCGGCTACGCCGCCTACCGGGTCAAGGGCCGCTACACCGACGTCCTGCCGGACGGTGAGGTCGTCCTGCTCCAGCTCGTGGCCGCCGACGCGGAGGCCGAACAGGCGCTGTGGCAGCACGTGACCGACGTCGACCTGACCGCGACGGTGTCGTCGTGGTTGCGCCCGCCCGACGATGCCCTGCCGTGGATGATCACCGACCCGATGCGGTTGCGTGCGGGGGAGGCGCCACCGCTCTACACCCGGCTGCTCGACGTCCCGGCCGCGTTGGCGGCTCGCACCTACCGCGCGCCCGGCGCGGTGACGGTGCGGGTCCACGACCGGCTCGTCGGCTCCCACACCTACCGGCTGGAGGTCGCATCCGACGGCCGCGCCGACTGCGCCGAGGTGACGGACGCCGACACCGCCGGCGGCCACCACACCGTCGACCTCGAGTGTTCGCTGGAGTCGCTGTCGTCGGTGTGGCTCGGCGGGGTCCGTGTTTGCGAGCTGCGGGCTGCGCGCCGGCTGGTCGAGCACACCGACGGCGCGGTCGCCCGGTTGGACGCGATGGTCGCGGTCGACCGGCTGCCGTGGACACCGTTCGAGTTCTGAGCAGGCGGGCCGTGCCGGGGCGGCCGACGACGTCGTCGGGCGACGGACCTCGACCGCCCCGACGATACGGTCGAGGTCCGAACCCGACAGGAGCACCCGATGGGCAACGTCTACAAGAAGATCGAACTGGTCGGATCCAGCCGCGAGGGCGTCGACGACGCGATCCGGGGCGCGATCGCCAAGGCGAGTGAGTCGATGCGCAACCTCGACTGGTTCGAGGTCAAGGAGATCCGCGGCTGGATCCAGGACGGGCAGCCCCAGCACACCCAGGTCACGCTGCAGGTGGGCTTCCGGCTCGACGACGAGTGAGTCGCCCACGCGTGGTCCGCGCGCCTGCGCGTGCCACGCGCGAGCCCGGCTCCGCAGCGCACGGCTCGGTCCGCGCGGGTTCGACACCGCCCGGAGACGGCCGATAGCGTCCCAGCAGAGACGGTGACCGATGGAGCGATGATGGACGCGCACACCACGCGGCGGGACGGGCGCGACCGTGCGCTCCGACCCGCGTCGCGGCGTGCCATCGCCATCTTCATCCCCCCGCTCCCGTAGCCGGCGTGCCGGGCTGCGGGCGCGGCCCGGCAGCATCGCCCGGCCGTCGCCCACCTCCCGGTCCACCGGCCCCCCAAGGCCGACGACGCCGACCGCCCCGCGGTCGCGAGGACAGGACCACCCGTGACGACCACCGGCGGTGATGCGACGCTCCCGGAGCCCCGGCCCGGGCTCGAGCTGTACGACACGACCCTGCGCGACGGCACCCAGCGCGAGGGTGTGACGCTGTCGGTCGAGGACAAGCTGCGGGTGGCCCGCCGTATGGACGAGCTCGGCGTCGCCTACATCGAGGGTGGGTGGCCGGGCTCGAACCCCAAGGACACCGAGTTCTTCGCCCGCGCTGCCGACGGGCAGCTCGTGCTCGAGCATGCCACCCTGGTCGCGTTCGGGATGACGCGCGGCGCGGGACGGCGTGCGGAGGACGACCCGCTCATCCAGGGGCTGCTGGCGGCGCGCACGGAGGCGATCTGCGTGGTCGGCAAGTCCTGGGGCTACCACGTCGACGAGGCGCTCGGGGTCCCGCGTGAGGAGAACCTGGCGATGGTCGCCGACTCCATCCAGCACCTGCGCTCGCTCGGCAAGCGCGTGTTCTTCGACGCGGAGCACTTCTTCGACGGGTTCGCCCGCGACCAGGCCTACGCGCGCGAGGTCGTGCTGACCGCCGCCGAGGCGGGGGCGGAGTGCGTGGTGCTGTGCGACACCAACGGTGGCGCGATGCCGTGGGACGTGACCGAGATCGTCCACGGCCTCGTGGGCGAGCTGCCGTGCGACGTCGGCCTGCACTTCCACGACGACGGTGGCTGCGCGGTCGCCAACTCCCTGCTCGGGATCGAGGCCGGGGCCATCCACGTCCAGGGCACCGCGAACGGGCTCGGGGAGCGGTGCGGGAACGCCAACCTGTTCACGATCCTGGCCGACCTGCAGCTCAAGCGGCGCGTCCCGCTGGTGAGCCCGGCACAGCTCGAGCGCCTGACCGACATCAGCCACTCGATCGCGGAGCTGTGCAACCAGACCACGCCGTCGGTGTCGCCCTACGTCGGCCACACCGCCTTCAGCCACAAGGCCGGCCTGCACGCCTCGGCGCTCGCCAAGGCCCCGGACATGTACAACCACATCGACCCGGAGGAGGTCGGCAACCGGCAGCGTCTGGTCGTCAGCGAGCTGGCCGGCCGCAGCAACATCGTGCTCAAGGCCAAGGAGTTCGGGCTCGACCTCGACGACGCGACCGCCCGACGGGTCCTGGCCGAGGTCAAGGACCGCGAAGCCGAGGGCTGGTCCTACGAGGCCGCGGACGCCTCCTTCGAGCTGCTGCTGCGTCGGGTCGCCGACCTGTTGCCCGAGCACGCCGAGCCGTTCCGTTCGTTGCACTACCGGGTCAACGTCGCCGGCGGCGACGGCAACGCGCTGCCGGGGGACGGTCCCGCGGAAGCCATCCTGGCCGTCGAGGTCGGCGGCGAGCGGCGTCTGGGCGCCGGCGAGGGCAACGGCCCCGTGGACGCGCTCGACCACGCGTTCCGCAACGCCGTGAACGGCACCTGGCCGCAGCTCGACCGGGTGGCGCTGTCCGACTACAAGGTCCGCATCCTGGAGGCCGGCAGCGCCGCCGGAGCGCCCGGGCCCGGCACCCACGCCACCACCCGCGTGCTGGTCTCCTCCACGGACGGTGCGCAGATGTGGGACACCGTCGGGGTCCACCACAACGTCGTCGAGGCCTCGTGGCTCGCGCTGTCGGACGCCTACACCCACGCGATCCTGCGCGTCGACTGGGACACGTGAGCGGCGGTAGCGTCCGATCCCGCGCGGTGGTGTTCCCCGTGCTCCCGACGTCGACGAGGTCCGTGCCATGACGCGCTACGTCCGGTTCCTGCACGAGGGTTCGCCCCGCTACGGGCGGCTCGACGGATCCGAGGTCGCGGTCATCGAGCCGCACCCGTTCGCTCAGCACCAGCCGACCGGGGAGCGGGTCCCGCTGACGGGGTTGCGGCTGTTGGCGCCGGTGATCCCGTCCAAGGTCGTCTGCGTGGGCAAGAACTACGCCGCTCACGCGGCGGAGATGGGCGGTGAGGTCCCCGAGGACCCGCTGTTCTTCCTCAAGCCGTCGTCGGCCGTCATCGGTCCGGGCGACCCGATCCGGCTGCCCACCGATCTCAGCGACGAGGTCCACCACGAGGCGGAACTGGTCGCGGTGATCGGGGCGCTGCTGCAACGCGTCGGCCCGGAGGAGGCCGCGGCCGGCATCTTCGGCTACACCGCCGGCAACGATGTCAGCGCGCGGGACCACCAGCGCGCGGAGAACCAGTGGTTCCGGGCCAAGGGCTTCGACTCGTTCTGTCCGCTCGGGCCGGCGATCGCCACGGAGCTCGACCCGAGCGACCTGCGGATCACCTGCACGGTCGACGGCGAGGTGCGCCAGGACGGGACGACCGCCGATCTCGTCGTCGGGGTCGCCGATCTCGTCGCGCAGATCTCGCAGATCGTCACCCTGCTCCCCGGGGACGTGGTCATGACCGGGACCCCGGCCGGGGTCGGCCCGATCCGGCCCGGGGAGCGTGTGACGGTGGAGATCGAGGGCATCGGGTCGCTCGACAACCCGGTGGTCGACCGCAACGCCCCGACACCGTCGCCGAACTGATGCGCCGCCGGGCGTCCGCTCAGTTCAGCTGCCAGATCGCGATGTTGAGCGCCATGGCGTAGGCGATCCAGGCGAGGTAGGGGACGAGCAGCGCCGCCGCGAGCCGGTCCGCGCGCCACGCGGTCGCGACGGTCGAGGCGACGAGCGCCACCAGGGTCACGATGACGGCGATGGCGGGCCCGAACGCCTCGAGCCCGAAGAACACCCCGGGCCACACCGCGTTGACGATCAACTGCGCGAGCCACAGCCCGCCGGTGACGCGGGCGATCGGCCGCGACCGCCGCTCCCACAGCCGCCAACCCGCGATGGCGATCAGCAGGTACAGCACGGGCCAGACGATCCCGAACGCCTCACTGGGTGGTGCCCAGACCGGGCGGTCCAGCGCGAGGTAGCGCTCGGCCACCCCGTCGCCCTGGAGCAGGTTGCCGACGGCGCCGGCCGCGAAGGCGAGCAGCAGCGCCACGAGCAGGGCACCCCAGCGACGTGCCGGGGACGCCGAGCCCGTGGTTCCGGCTCGGTCGGTGTCGCTCGGGTGGGTGGACATCGGCGCTCCGTCGCGGGCGGAGCGTGAGGATGGCACCGCGCCGGCGGGTCGTGGCGTGCCGACCCTGGCCGAGCGGCCGTGCGCGCTACGGTGCCGTCGCGGTGGTCGAGGCGGGCGTGCGCTCGGTCCACGGAACCTTCTCGAGGAGCCCCGGGATGCTGCCCAACGTGCTGGCTGCGCGGTACGCGAGCGATGCGATGCGTGGCATCTGGGAGCCGGCCGGCAAGGTCGTGCTGGAGCGTGAGCTGTGGCTGGCCGTCCTCGAGGCGCAGCGCGACCTCGGCGTCGAGGTCCCCGACGAGGCCCTGGCCGCCTACCGGGCCGTGCTGCACGACGTGGATCTCGCCTCCATCGACGAGCGGGAGCGCATCACGCGCCACGACGTCAAGGCCAGGATCGACGAGTTCTGTGCCCTGGCCGGCTACGAGCACATCCACAAGGGCATGACCTCCCGCGACCTGACGGAGAACGTCGAGCAGCTGCAGATCCGTCGGGCATTGGAGCTGGTGCACGGCCGGTGCGTCGCCGCGCTCGACCGACTGGCGCGTCGGGCGGCGGAGTTCCGGGACACGGTGATGGCCGGTCGCAGCCACAACGTCGCGGCGCAGGCGACCACGTTGGGCAAGCGCTTCGCGAACGCCGGTGAGGAGCTCGAGCAGGCGCGACGGCGACTCGAGGACCTGCTGGCGCGCTACCCACTGCGCGGGCTGAAGGGCCCCGTCGGCACGCAGCAGGACCTGCTCGACCTGCTCGGGGACACGGCGGCGGTGGACGAGCTGGAGGCACGGGTGGCGTCCCACCTCGGGTTCGCCGCGACCCTGGACAGTGTCGGGCAGGTCTACCCGCGCTCCCTCGACCTCGACGTGGTCACCGCCCTGGCGATGGTGGCCAGCGGTCCGTCGAGCCTGGCGACCACGATCCGCCTGATGGCCGGACAGGAGCTGGCCACGGAGGGGTTCCAGCCGGGACAGGTGGGGTCCTCGGCGATGCCCCACAAGATGAACGCGCGATCGTGTGAGCGGATCGTCGGGCTGCGCCACGTGCTGGCCGGGCACGTCACCATGGTCGCGGGGATCGCCGGCGACCAGTGGAACGAGGGCGACGTGTCGTGCTCGGTGGTGCGCCGCGTGGCGTTGCCGGACGCCTTCCTCGCGCTCGACGGGCTGTTCGAGACCTTCCTGACGGTGCTGGACGACCTGGGGGCCTACCCGGCGGTGATCGACCGTGAACTGGAGCGCTACCTGCCGTTCCTGGCGACGACCAAGGTCCTGGTCGCCGCGGTCCGGGCGGGCGTCGGCCGGGAGACCGCCCACGAGGCGATCAAGGAGCACGCCGTCGCGGTCGCGATCGAGATGCGCGAGCAGGGCCGGGTCGACAACGACCTGCTCGACCGGCTGGCCGCCGATGGTCGGCTGCCGCTCGACGCGGCGGCGCTCGCGGCGCTGGTCGCCGACCCGGCCGGGTTCGTCGGCCGCGCCGGTGACCAGGTCGACGCGTTCGTCGCGGCCGTCACCCACCTGACCGCGGCGCACCCCGAGGCGGCCGCCTACCGACCGGATGCGATCCGCTAGCAGCGCGGTCAGGTGGCAGCGCGGTCCGCGGCTGGTCCGCGTCAGGCCGCTGCTACGCACGGTGGGGGAGGGCGTCTCCTGGACGGCTCTACCCTGCGCATGGCCCACCTCGACAAGGACCTGCCGTGCCCTCCTCGCCCTCCGCCGCCCCGACCCGGGTGCGCTTCTGCCCGGCACCCTCCGGCTGGCTGCACGTCGGCAGCGTCCGCGCCGCGCTCTACAACTGGCTCCACGCCCGCGGTCACGACGGGACCTTCGTGTTCCGTATCGAGGACACCGACGTCACCCGGGCCACCGAGGACTCGATGCGCTCCATGATGGAGGCGCTGGCCTGGATCGAGCTCGACTGGGACGAGGGCCCGGACCTCGACGCGGATGGCGCGCTGGGCTCGCGCGGCGACTACGGGCCCTACCGGCAGTCGGAGCGGGGTGCGCTCTACGCCGCGGTCGCCCGGCGCCTGGAGGCGGCGGGCCACACCTACCGCGACTACCGGACCAAGGAGGAGCTCGAGGCCTGGCGCGAGCGCCAACGCCAGGGCGGCGACGGCGGCCCGCCGGTCGTCAAGGCGTCGACGTTCGCGCACGCGGACGACGAGATCGCCCGGTTCACCGCGGAGGGCCGCACGGCCAGCCTGCGGCTGCGGACCCCCGACACCGGCGAGGTGGTGGTCACCGATCTCGTCCGCGGTGAGGTGCGCTTCGACTGGGCGACGATCTCCGATCCCGTGATCGAGCGTTCGGACGGCAGCGCGACCTACCCGCTGGCCAACTCCGTCGACGACCTCGCGCAGGGCATCGACCTCATCTGCCGGGGAGAGGACCTGCTGTCGGTGACGCCGAGGCAGGTGCTGCTCCACGAGCTGCTGCTCGCGGACGGCCTCCTCGACGAGGCGCTGGCGGAGGTCGGCTTCCCCGCGCGCGACCCCTCGTTCGGCCCGGTCACCCGGTTCGCCCACCTCCCGATGGTCGTCGGCATGGACCGCAAGAAGCTGTCCAAGCGGCACGGCTCGGTCTCGATCCAGCAGTTCCGGCGGCAGGGCTTCCTGCCAGCCACGCTGCGCAACTACCTCGCCCTGCTCGGGTGGGCACCGGCGGACGGCCGGGAGCGGCTCACGGACGCGGAGATGATCGCGGCGTTCGAGCTCGACGGGGTCGGTCGCTCCGCCGCGGCGTTCGACGTCGACAAGCTCACCGCCTTCAACGGCGAGCGCATCCGGGAGCTCGAGCCCGCGGAGCTCGCTCGCCTGGTCGTACCGTTCCTCGACGGGACCTACGCCGCCGAGGTGGCGGCGGAGCAGGCCGACGCCGACGCGGATGCCTCGGACGGGGTCCCGCTGGCCGACGGCCCGCTGGTGGACACGCCGCCGAGCGCCGCCCAGCTGGCCGTGCTCGAGGGGTTGGTGCCGCTCGTGCAGGAGCGCATGCAGCGGCTCGACGAGGTGGTGGCCTACGCCCCGCCGTTCCTGCGCGACGAGCTGGAACTCGACCCGGCCAGCGTGGCGAAGGTCCTCACCAAGGCTGGTGCGGCGGAGGCGATCGCGCAGGCGGCGCAGACGTTACGGGACGTGGACTGGACGGTGGCAGCCATCGAGGAGGCGCTCCGTGCGCTGCCCGAACGGATCGGGGTCGGGTTCGGCAAGGTCGCGCAGCCGATCCGCGTCGCCGTCACGGGATCCTCGGTGAGCCCCCCGCTGTTCGAGTCGATCGAACTGCTCGGTCGGGACCGCACCCTGGCGCGGCTCGACGCCGCGCTGCCGATCGCCGAGGAGGCCGCAGCGGGTGGCTGAGCACCTGTTGGCGACCACCGGTGCGTCTGGGCGTTGGGGACACCACCCAGCGTTGTCCACAAGGCGCGTCGTGCGCGGGTCGGTGCTCACGTTGCACGCACGCAGGTGCGTCCGTATCCTGCGCACCCGTGCCGGCGGTCGCAACTGCCGGCACCGTCGTTCCACCACAGGATCGCCTGCTCCCCACACGGGTGCGCAGGGTGGGACGGGGTGCACCACCCGCGATCCCATCCACCTTTCGGGGGTGGTGTAATCGGTAACACGACTGGTTCTGGTCCAGTTATTGAGGGTTCGAGTCCTTCCCCCCGAGCTGTCGTCCGTCGCGCTGCCGCGCTCCGGTTCGACCCAGGGGCCCACCATCGGTAGGCTCCGCCCGCGCTCGATGCGCCCGGTCCGCCGGGAGCGTCATCGCGCGTCCTACGCCCCCGTCGTCTAGCGGCCTAGGACGCCGCCCTCTCAAGGCGGTAACGGCGGTTCAAATCCGCTCGGGGGTACGTTTCCACAGGCTTTCCACAAGCCGAGCACGGCGCCCCCCCCCCCGGCCCGGGGGGGGGGGCGGCGGGGGGTGCCGGGGGGGTGGGGGGGGGCGGGGGGGGT
>JAFIEQ010000015.1 GCA_020832455.1 Nitriliruptoraceae bacterium | reverse complement strand
CCGGGGTGCGCCCCGGCGGGGTCCCGGGGGGGCCCGCCCCCCCCCCGGGGGGCGGGTCCTTCGCGGCCTCGCACGTCGACGGCGGGTGGCTCACCAAGGTGCTCACCCGGGGTGCGGAACTGGGGGTGCACGGCATCGTGCTCGATCCGCACATCGTGCCCGAGGGGGTCCGGGGCACGCTGACGCTCGGAGACCACGGTGACGAGGGTGCGTTCGTGAGCCGCGACCTCGCCCGGGCGGAGGGCATCCTCACCGCGGAGCTGTCCGTGCGGTGGGCGCAGCGCGCGGCCCGGGCGATGGCAGGGCTGCGCCCGGCGGTGATGGACGACGCGGGCGTCAACGTGCCGGAGGTCCACCTGACCGACCTGCTCGGGGGCCCCGTCGACGTCGACGCCGTGCGCCGCGGGTGGCAGGAGCACTCGCCCGAGGAGCGGGTGGTGGTCGGGCTCGCCGGGCGCACCCCCGTCGAGGTCGACATCGTCCGGCAGGGCCCGCACGCGATCGTCGGCGGGATGACCCGGTCGGGCAAGACCGAGTTCCTGCTGACCTGGTTGACCGCGATGTGTCTGCAGAACAGCCCGGACGACCTCGCCATCGTGGTGGCCGACTTCAAGGGCGGCGTCGATCACGAACAGACCGCCAAGCTGCCCCACGTGGTCTCGCTCGTCACCAACCAGGACATCCGCTCCTTCGAGCGCACCATGGTGATGCTCGAGGCCGAACTGAAGCGCCGCCAGCAGCTGTTCCGGGCCGCGGGGACCTCCACGATCGAGGCCTACCGGCAGGCGCGCGCCGCGGACGACTCCCTGGCAGCCGTGCCCCGCCTGCTGATCGTGGTCGACGAATTCTCCGAGCTGCGCCAGGCGGACAAGGACAGCGGCACCAGCTACCTCGCCTGGCTGGAGTCGCTGGCCCGGGTCGGCGCGGGGCTCGGTGTGCACCTCGCGTTGGTCACGCAGAACTTCTCCGGGGGGCAGCTCTCCGACCAGATCGACGGCCAGGTCGGGCTGCGCGTCTGCTTCCGGGTCAAGAAGTCGGAGCACTCGAAGGTCGTGCTCTCCAGCGCCGTCGCCGCGACCATCCCCGAGACACGTCCCGGACGGGCCTGGGCGCAGTTCGGGACGCAGGAGCTGACCGAGTTCCAGTGTGCGCGGGTGGCCGGCCGTCGGCGGGACCTGGCCATCGCGGCACGGGCGGACGTGACCCAGGTGCCCTTCGGCGCGCTGCCCTACGTCACCGATCAGCAGAGCAGCGGCTCGGTCAAGTTCGCCGAGACGGACCTGGCCGTGCTCATCGACGTGGTCGACCGGGCCGCCGGTGGCCGGCGGCCCCCGCTGCCGTGGCCGAGCGACCTCGATCCGACCCGCACGCTCGCCGAGGTGGTGGCCGCGACCGACGTGGCGACCAGCGGTGGGATCCCCATCGGGTTGACCGACATCCCCGAACGTCAGGAACAGCGGCCAGCCGTCCTGGGCGCCGCGGACGAGCAGGTCCTCGTCGTCGGGGGCTCCTCCGGCGCGCTCGCCGAGGTCCTGCTCACCGTGGCGCTCGCGGAGGCCCTGCACCACGACCCGTCCGAGGTGCACCTCTACGGGATCGACCTCGAGGGCACGTCGCTGCGGCCGCTCGCCGCGCTGCCCCACACCGGCGCGGTGGCGTGCCTCGACGACGATCTCGCGGCACGGATCGTGCGTCGGCTCGCGGAGGAGGTGGGGCGTCGTCGGGCCGCGTTCGATGCGGTCGGCGTGGAGCGCCTGTCGGATCACGAGCGAGCGACAGGGACGAGGTTGCCGCGTGTCCGGCTGCTGGTGCGTGGGGTGGAACGGCTGATGGCCAGCCGCGAGCAGCAGCACGCGCATCCGTTGCTGGCGCCTCTGGCCGCCCTGGCCGCCGATGCCAGCGAGACCGGGGTCGGCCTGGTCATCGCGGGGAGCTGGACGCTGGTCGGCAAGGGGATCGCCAACCGGGTCACCCGTCGGCTGGTGTCGCGGTTCGACGACGCCTCGGTGTACGCCTCGGTGGGGGTCCCACGGTCCAAGGCCGTGGAACTGGTGCCGCCGCGTCGGCTGTGGGACGCCACGGCCGGCCACCTGGTGCAGGTGGCGGCGATCGGCAACGACGACGCCTCCACCGCCGAGGTGGCGGATGCCGTCGGCGCGGCGCTGCGTACGCGCCTCGGCTCCGCGGGAGCGGGCTGGCCGGAGCCGTTGCCGGAGGTGCGTTGGCCGCTCGGCTGGTCGCGTCTGGATCCCGCCTCGGTGGTGGTCCCCGCCGGCTACGGCGCGGCGTTGCCGGTGGGGGTCGACACCGATCTCGCGCGATGGGTCTGGATCGACGCCGACGAGGACGGCCCCCTGCTGGCCATCGGTGGCGAGGGTCGCTCGGGACGCAGCAGCACCCTGCTGGCGTTGGCGGCCAACGCGCGGCGCCTCGGCTGGGACGTGGTCGCCGTCGCGCCGACCCGGCGATCCCCGCTGCACCAGCTGGCGGGCGACGGGGTCAGCATCGTGTCGGACCTGGCGGCGGTCGGCGCCACGCGGACACGCATGCTCGTGCTGATCGACGACGCGCACCGGCTCGACCCCGAGCCTGCGCTGGTGGACTCCGTGCTCAAGGATCCACCGCCGGGGATGTTGGTCGCGATGGCGGGACCACCCGCGATGTTCGGGCGGGCGATGGGCGTGCTGCGCGGGATGCCCGAGCTGCGCGTGGGGTTGACGTTGGCGCCGCGCTCCGCGACCGGGACCGCCGGCGCGCAGATCCCCGCGCACCTCCGGGTCGACCCGAAGGCGGGGCGCGGCGTGGTGACCAACGCCGGTGAGCAGGTCGCGGTGCAGGTGCCGCTGGTCGAGGACGCCGTCGCGGCCCCGTGAGCGGGGATGTCGGCCGCCTTCAGACCTGCCGGTCCTGGTCCTGCCAGTAGGGGGCCCGCAGCTTGAACTTCTGGAGCTTGCCGGTGGCGGTGCGATCGAGCTCGTCCCGGAACTCGATCGAGGTCGGGCATTTGTAGTGGGCGAGGCGGTCCCGGCAGTGCTCGATGAGCGCCTGCGCGGTCGTTCGCTCGACGGCCGGATCGAGCACCACCAACGCCTTGATGGTCTCGCCCCAGGTCGGATCCGGGATCCCGATGACCGCCACCTCGCTGACCGCGGGATGGGCGTGCAGGCAGTCCTCGACCTCGATGGAGGAGACGTTCTCCCCACCGGTGATGATGACGTCCTTCTTGCGGTCCATGATCGTGAGGTAGCCCTCGTCGTCGATCACCCCACCGTCGCCGGTGTGGAACCACCCGTCAGCGAGCGCCTCGGCCGTCTCGACCGGTTGCTCCCAGTACCCGGCGAGCACGTGGTTGCCGCGGGCGAGCACCTCGCCGTCCGGCCCCGTGTCGAGGGTGACCCCCAGGGCGGGTGATCCGGCGCGCACGAGCTTGGCGGCCCGGTCCTGCGCGGACAGCTCGTCCCACTCCGCGCGACCGCGGTTGAAGGTGAGCAGCGGTGCGGTCTCCGTCAGCCCGTAGAGCTGCATGAACTCCCACCCGAGCTCCGTCTCCACCCGCTCGATCGTGCGCGTGGGTGGCGGAGCGCCCGCGACCAGGATGCGCACCCGCCCGCGGCCGGGGACATCGTCGAGGTCGCCCGCGGCCTCCAGGATCGCGGCCACGACGGCGGGCGCGCCGCACAACAGCGTGACCCCGTGGTCCCGGACGCGACGCAGGATCTCGTGCCCGTCGACCTTGCGCAGGACCACCTGGGGCACCCCCATCGCCGCGACGGCGTAGGGCATACCCCAGCCGTTGGCGTGGAACATCGGCAGGGTGTGCAGGTACACGTCCCGGTCCGTGGTGCCGCTGTGCCAGCCCATGGTGGTGGCGTTGAGCCACAGGCTGCGGTGGGTCAGTTCCACACCCTTGGGTCGTGCGGTGGTCCCGGAGGTGTAGTTGATCGACGCGGTGGCGGTCTCGTCGGGCTCCCAGCGGACGGGCGTGACACCGTCGAGGTAGAGCGTGGCATCGTCGGTGCCGAGGGTGAGGATCCGCTCCAACGGGGCGACCTCGCGTTCGAGGCCCGCGACCGTCGCGGTGAGCTCCGGGTCCACGAGGAGCCACCGTGCCCCGGCGTGATCGAGGATGAAGGCGATCTCCCGGCGCGTGAGCCGGAAGTTGATCGGGACCAGCACACGGCCCGATGCCGGCACGGCGAACATCGCGATCAGCATCCGTGCCGCGTTCTGCGACAGGATGGCGACCCGGTCGCCGACCCCGATCCCGCCGGCGTCGAGCGCCGCCGCCTGTGCATCGGCGCGTCCGCGCAGGTGTCGGTAGGTCAACGGCCCGAGCGAGGTGGCCGGCTGCTCGGGCTCGTCGATCACGCCGATGCGGTCCCCGTAGGTGGTCACCGCGCGATCGAGGTGATCCGCGATGGTCAACGCGACGTGCATGGTCGCCCTCTCCCTGGTCGCCCGATGCCCGCGGCTGCCGCGATCGGCGCCAGCCGCGACCGGCAGCCTCCCCGGCGACCGGCCGGTGTGCCGGGGTTCGTCGGTGGTCGCCCACGGCACGCGGTGGGCGCGCGGATGGACGGCGGGCTCGGCCGAGCACGAGCTGGGTGTGGGGGTCCGCACACGTGTCGAGGGCTGGCGGTCCCACACTTCTTGCGGTCTCTCGTGGCATCTCGCTACGATGCACTTCGTGCAATCCGAGTGCAATCGAGGCCTACGCATCAGCGGGCCGCGACCTGCCGATGGCGGCAGTGGACGAGGAGGGACCGATGGGACGGCGTCGCGTGGATGGGGCAGGGGAGCCGGGCGTGTCCGGGCGGGGGGTGCGGCGACGCCGACGCACCGTCCGTGTGGTCCTGGTGGTCGGCGTCGCGCTGGTGGGCATCCTGGTCGCCGCGTACGCCGTGGCCCTGTGGATGGCCCCCTGCTGCGCTTCCCCCGGACCCGACCTGATGCCGTTCGGCACGGGATCCGCCGGTGCCGCCGTGTTCGACCCTTCGGCGCTCGTCTGAGTCGGGGACGGTCGGGCTCACCGAGACGGAGAGGTGTCGCCATGAGGACCGTGTGGATGGATCCCGACGGGGTCCGTGCGATCGCAGGGCAGCTGTCGTCGGCAGCCCAGGAGCCTGGCCAGGGGGCGACCTGCCCACCGTTGCCGGTCGGGATGCCGGAGGCGTTCACCCGGGCCCTGGTGGCAGCCACGGAGCTCGAGCAGGCGCTGCTCACGCGTGGTGGACACCACGTGGGCGAGCTGGCGGCGTCGCTCGACCGCGCGTCGGACGGGGCCCGGGCCGCCGATCACGCACCGTTCGCGCGATGAGCGCTGCGGATGTCGCCCGGGCGGTGGCCCAGCTCGAACAGGTCTCCGGCTGGCTGGGGACGCGCGGTGAGCAGCACCTGGCGTTGGCCCGCGCCACGGCGCGGGGCGCGTCGGGGCTCCCCGGGTCGTGGGGCACCCGTGACGCCGAGGCCCACGTCGCGTACCTGACCGCGACCGCGACACGGCACGGTGGGATCGCCGATGCGGTGCACCGCATCGTTGCCGACCTCCGCACCCTCGCGGAGGAGGGTCGGAGCACCGCGACCCGTCTCCAGCGACTCGAAGCGGAGCGGTACCGGCTCCAGGCGCAGCGACGGACCGCCGAGCTACTGGCGGCCGTCGCTGGTGGGGCGACGGCGGGGGCGGCCGCCGTGATCACGGTCCCGGTCACGCGGCTCATCGAGCAGCAGCGGGCGATCGGACGGTCGATCACGATCGAGCACCAGCGGTGGGAGGACGCCGCACGCACGGTCGGACGCCGCATCACCGACGCCGCCGCGCTGCTGCGCCGGGCGCAGGCGACCGACCGGCAGCAGCTCATCGGCCTGGCCCGCGCGCTCGCCGGGACGTCGGGGACGTCGGGGGCGATCGGTGCGCGTGACGAGGCGTGGGTGCGGGCGCTGGCCTCGGCGTTGTGGGCCGAGCCCGGTCGTGACCGCGACGACCTGGTCGCGATGACCGCCCAGGCGTTCGCAGCTCCGTCGTCGCGTCGGGCGCGAGCGCTGCTCGAGCCGTCCCCGGCCGGCCTCACCGACGCGACCATCCGCGAGTTCGCGCAGTTGCTGGCCTCGTTGCCGGCCCCGATCGCCGGCGCGGTCGTGACCTCGCTCCCCGACGCGGCCCTGACCGGGCTCGTCGCGACGCTCGAGGGCGAGCTGCAGCAGCCCGGCTGGTCACCGGTCCACCGCCACGAGCTGTGGATCGGGATCGGCCGGACGCTGCCCCTCGACGCCTACCGCCACCTCGCCACCTTCACCGAGGACCTCGACCCGCCGACCGAGGACGTGCAGACCGGGGGCACGATCGGCGCGTACGCCTCGTTCCCGGGCACGCTGGCGCGACGCCAGCCCGGCGACGAGCACCCGTTCGGGCCCAACGACCCCTACCAGGGGTTCCTGAACAACTGCACGCTGATCGCCGGCATGATCGGCGTCGCGAACGTCGATCCGGCACGTCTGGAGGACATGTTCGAGCGCAACCCGAACGGCACCTACACGGTGACCTTCGCGGACGGCTCCGCCACCATCGTGTCCACCGAGGTCCCGGCCGCGACCGACTACGGACGTCCAGCGTTCGTGGGGTTGTCGTACCGGGGTGGGGCGACCGCAGGCACGTTCACCTACGAGCACTGGCCGCTGCTGCTGGAGAAGGCGTACGCGCAGCGTTTCGGCGGCTGGAACGCGACCGTACGCCGCGGCATGGCACGCTCGATCGAGGACATGGTCGGGGGCGAGTCGCGCTCCCGGTGGGCGTGGCGGATCGGCTTGGACGACCTCACGACGGCGCTCGACGCCGGGCACGTCGTCACCGCAGGGACCTCGCTGGGGGTCCTCGATGGCCGCTTCGGCGTCGCCGACCGGTACGCCGAGGGGTGGCTGGCACCGAAGCACGCCTACGTGGTCGACCACGTCGACGATGCGGGCATGATCCACCTCATCAACCCGTGGGTGCCCTCCGATCGCGAGGGACTTCGACTGGACCTGCGCGAGTTCCGGTGGGCCTTCAAGCAGGTGGACATCAACGAACTGCCCTGAACGGTGCCAGCTCCCGCACCACCACCCCTTGCAGGACCGCGCGGTGGGCCGACAGGCGGGGCATGATCGCGCGCGGACGTCTCCTCACGATCGCCACCATCGGGGTGGTGGTCCTCGCTGCGCTCGCGCTGCGTGTCGGCCAGGTGGCCATGCCCCTCATCGCCGCCGCCGCGACGGTCGTGAGCTGGCGGGCCGTGCGCACGTTCCCGCCGCCGCTGCGCCGCTCCCTCGGGTGGCTACCGGCAGCCCTGGCGATGGCGACGCTCGCCTGGATCCTGCAGCTCGCGGTGCTCACCTCGGATGCGCCCGCGCCGCTGCGGCTGCTCGGGCCATCGGCGTTCCTCGCCTGTTACGGCCTGGTCGTGGTCGCCACCGTCACCCTGCTGCGCCGACGGACGGGCATCGCGGCCCGGGTGCTGTGCCTCGATGCACTCGTGGCGCTGGTCGCCGTGGCCACCATCTTCCTCGAGGTCACCGCCGACACCGAGGCGGTCGCGTTGGGCTCCGCGCTCGAGGCCGCCCTCTGGTTGAGCCTGCCGCTGCTGATGGCGCTCACCCTGGGTGCCACGGTCCGGCTGCTCGCCGCGGACGCGGTCCGGCTCCCCGCTGCCTGGCTGCTCGTGCTCGCGGCCACAGCGGGACTCGTGGGCGACGTGTCGTTCGTGCTCGCCGGTGGCCGCCCCTCGTGGCTGTCGCTGACGAGTTGGTCCGTGGTCTTCCTGGCCGTCGCCGCAGCCTGGGCGCACCCCTCGCTGTCGGAGCTCGCCGAGCCGGGGCTGCCGGTGCGCACGGCCGGGCCGTGGGGGTCGCTGGCGACCAACGCGATGGCGCTCGTCGCCATCGTCGTCGTGCTGGTCCGGTCCGCGCAGGCACTCGGGCTGGCGACCGTCGTCGCCGCCATCGGGCTGTTGGGGGTCGTGGTCTGGCGGCTGTGGAGCGTGGTGCGTGAGCGCGAGGTCCTGCTGCTCGAGCGCCGCCGTCACACCGCGCAGGACCGCGCGTTGATGCTGATCGGGCAGGCAGCCGTGACCGCCGCGGGGCCGGAGGCGTTCCTCGACCGGCTCGCAGCGGTGCTCGAGGAGACCGTCGGCGACCACGTCCTGGTGCTCCCGACCGCGCCCGTCGGCACGGAGCAGCCGGCCGGCATGGCGATCGGGAGCCGCGGTGCGCGCCTGCTGGACCTCGGGGTGGACGGTGAGCCCGAGCGACCGGCCACCGACCCGCGGTTCCTACGCACGGTGGCCTCGCTCGCGGATGCCGCGCTACGGCGCTGGGAGGCGTTGGACGCCATCGAGCACCGGTCGCTGCACGACGAGCTCACGGGGCTGCCCAACCGGGTGCTGGTGATGGACCGTCTCGCGCAGGTCCGCCGTCCGCGCAACCCGGAGGAGGAGACGTTCACCGTCCTGTTCGTGGACCTCGACGGGTTCAAGGCCGTGAACGATGCCTACGGGCACGGCGTCGGGGACCGGATCCTCGTCGAGGTCGCCGACCGGCTCTGTTCGCGTCTGCGTGCGACCGACACCGTCGGTCGGATCGGGGGAGACGAGTTCATCGTGCTGTGCCCCGGGGCGGACCTGCGGATGGGCTCCGAGCTGGGTCGACGCCTCGTGGAGGCGCTGGCCGAGCCGTTCGTCGGACCCGTCGGTCCCATCACCCTCGGCGCCAGTGTCGGGGTCATCGAGGGCCGGGGGGACGATCCGATCGATGCGCTGCTGCAGGGCGCGGATGCCGCCATGTACGACGCGAAGCGCGAGGGCGGCGGCCGGCTGGTCGTCGCCGAGCGCTGACCGGTCGCCCGCGCCGCACGGCGTGGCCGCCCCGGTGCGGCTACTCCGGCATGGACAGCCCGCATGGACAGCCCGCATAGACAGGCATGTAGTAGACATGCTATATCTGTTGCACGACCATGACGGCTGTTGCACGGGGAGGATCGATCATGACCACCGAGCCGGTGGTGCGCGTCCGCGATCTGCGGATGCGCTACGGCACCAACGACGTCCTGCGCGGCGTCGATCTCGAGGTCCACCGCGGTGAGGTGGTCGGCCTGCTCGGGCCCAACGGTGCCGGCAAGACCACCACGATCGAGATCCTCGAGGGGTTCCGCCGCCCCTCGGCCGGGGAGATCGACGTGCTCGGGGTCGACCCCCTGGTGGCGGACGAGGCCTGGCGGGCGCGCATCGGCGTGGTGCTGCAGTCCTGGCGCGATCACGCCCGGTGGACGCCGCGCGACCTCATCGCGCACCTGGGGTCGTACTACCGACCGTTTTCGACCCCGGAACGCCAACGCCCCCTGGACACCGAGGAGGTGATCGACCTCGTCGGCCTCGGCGACGCCGCGGACCAACGGATCCTCACCCTCTCGGGTGGGCAGCGCCGCCGGCTGGATGTCGCCGTGGGGATCATCGGGCGCCCGGAACTGCTCTTCCTCGACGAGCCGACCGCCGGCTTCGATCCGCAGGCCCGGCGGGAGTTCCACGACCTGATCCACCGGCTGACGGACCTGGAGGGCACCACCGTCCTGCTGACCACGCACGACCTCTCCGAGGCGGAGAAGCTCGCCGATCGCATCCTGATCCTGGCCGGTGGACGGATCGTCGCGAACGGCTCCGCGGACGCGCTCGCACGGCAGATCCGTGCCAGCGCGGAGGTCCGCTGGACGCAGGACGGACAGCGGATGGTCCACGCGACACAGGACGCCACGGCCTACGTGCGGGAGCTGCTCGGACAGCACCCGCGGGGGATCGAGGACCTGGAGGTGCGCCGGGCGAGCCTCGAGGACACCTACCTGGAGTTCGTCCGAGCCCACCTCGAGGACCGCGAGGTCGTCCGACCGGTCGCGCCCGCGCTAGTCACGGAGGAACGCCGATGAACGCTCGCGTGCACGCTATCCGCATCGGGCTGGCCCGCGGCTGGCACGAGTTCGTCGTCGGGCTGCGCAGCCCGCAGGACCAGGGCTTCTACGTCTTCTTCGGGCTCGGTGCGCTGGGGCTGCTCTGGCTCAGCCGCGATGACGTGCTCGAGGGCACGTCGCTGACGGTGCCGCAGGTGGCACTGCCGAGCCTGCTGGCGGGGATCATCGTGTTCTCCATCCTGGTGGGTCCGGCCTACGCGTTGGCGCTGGAGCGGGAGGACGGCACGCTGCTGCGCAGCCGCATGGCGCCCTACGGGCTGCACGGCTACCTCACCGGACTGGGGCTGCTCAACGTGCTGGGCATCGTCCCCGTGGCGGTGGTGGTGCTCGGCGGCTCGGCCATCCTGTTCGATGGGGCCGTACCGACCGACCCGGCGCGGTGGGTCGTGGCGATCGGGGCCATCCTGCTCGGGGTGCTGGCGACCCTGCCGCTGGGCTTCGTCGTCGGTTCCCTGGTCCGCAAGATCCAGCAGGTCACCACCTGGGGGATGCTGCCGATCGTCGCGCTCGCCTGGATCTCGGGCATCTTCGGGTCGATGGAGGCGCTGTGGCCCTGGGTCCGCACGCTCGCGCAGCTGTTCCCGCTGTACTGGCTGGCCCACCTGCTGCGCTACGCGTTCCTGCCCGAGGCCGCGGTGGTCGGGGAGCTCGGCGGGGTCTGGCGTCTGGGCCTGGGGGTCACCGCGCTCATCGTGTGGTCCGTGATCGGCACGGTCCCCGCGACCCTGCTCGTGCGGCGGATGGCGCGTCGGCAGTCGGGAGCGGCCGTAGCCCAGGCGCGGGACCAGGCGGCCCAGTTCGTCCGGTGACGAGGAGCCCATGAGCGAGACCGTCCACAACCGCATCGCCCTGCTCCGAGCGGAACAGGGCGTGTCCCGCCGCGAACTCGCCGAGGCGCTCGGGGTCCACTACCAGACGGTGGGCTACCTGGAACGGGGGGAGTACAGCCCGAGCCTGCACCTGGCGCTGCGCATCGCGGCGTTCTTCGAGCTCCCGGTCGAGGTCGTGTTCTCCATCGAACCGTTCCCGCGCATCAGCGACACGAGCCGGACCGCCTCGTGACCAGCGGGGACGCGTTCAGCCGCTGACGCTGCTGGCCGCGATCGACAGCGCGGCGCCGAAGCGCACGAGGTCATCCGCGTCGGCCCCGGCGGCCAGCAGCACCACGCCCTCCGAGCGCGCATCCAGCCGGATCGAGCCCGGCAGGATGTCGCAGTTGGGATCCCCGCAGTCGTGGACGTCGCCGAGCGCCTGCCAGCTGCCACCGTCGCGGCCGACCCGGACCTCCGCGACGAGCTGCCCGTCGCCGTCCCAGCTCGCGACGGCGACCTCCGTGATGGCCCGCAGGGGCACGGCGGTCACCGTGCACTGCAGCCCGAGTTCGTGTTCGTCGGTCACGTGCTGGGCGTCGCCGGCGATCACGTGCAGCAATCGCGTCGGCGTGCGGAGCCCCAGGGTCACGTCCGTGTGCACGTGCCCGTCGTCACAGACGTCGCGCTCGGTGAGCCCGGTCGCGTCCAGGATCGGTTCGTCCGCGAGGACCTGCTCGACGCGGCCACGACACGTCCACCCGTGCCCGCCCGCGTCGAGGGGCGCGAGGTGCAGCATCCAGTCGGTCATCGAGGGGTCCTCCCGGGCGGTCCGGTCCGCGGGTCGAGGGTGGCCGCGGGTGCGGCCGGTGTGGTGCACGTCGCGGTCCGGGTGCGCCGATCGCGCGAGCGAACACGTGCACGCTAGGGGCGGTCGTCGACCGACGCCCACCCCGATGTCGACCGACGCCCACCCCGTGCTCGCGCCGACCCGTCGGCCCGTGGGCGGCCGACCGTCCGGGGTGACCTCCCCGGCCAGCGCGGGCGGGCCGGTTACTGTCATCGGGTTCCCACCACCTCGCGCACCCCACCGCGCGGACGTCGCCCCCGGGAACGCCCCCGGCGAGCACGGCGGAGGTCACCGATGGCTGCCCCTTCGATGCGCTTCCCGCGTGAGCAGGTCCGCGCTGCGATCGTGCTGGCCGCGATCATCTCCCTGGGGTTCGTGATCTGGGGTGGGCTGGCCCTCGTGACGACGGCCCCGGTCCCGCGTGCCAGCGACCCGCTGGGTGGCGGGGTCCCGCCCCGGGACGCCGCGCCCCCGGGCGCGGACGGTCCCGAGGAGGGGGATGACGGCGAGGAGGCGGGGGACCAGGACGCCGCCGACGACGTTGCCGATGGCGATGCGGGAGGCGATGGCACGCAGCGGGTCGACTTCGACGGGGGCTGCACGGCGGAACTCGCCCCAGAGGAGCTCTCGGCGGAGCTGCGGCCCTGGGACCTCGGTGCCTGCCCCCACGCCCCGATCGCCGTGCCCGATGGCGAGGCCCGCTACATCGTGGTGACCGCCTCGTTGTTCCCGGACGAGGTCGACGAGCAGGAGGCCCGCCGCCGTGCCGACGCCGCGGGCGACGAGGTGGTCCTGCTGTGGTCGACCCACTACCCGTCCCTGACCCCGGACCTCTGGGTCGTGGCGGCCGGTCCCTTCCCCGACCAGGACGCGGCCGACGCGGAGGCGCAGCGCCGGGGTGGTGGCGCCTACGTCCGTGGGCTGGTGGACGAGCCCGGGGACCGCTACTGCCTGGTCACCGAGGACTGCGCGCCCTGAGCGGTCGCGCCGCGGGTCAGTCGATCAGCGCTTGACGCACGAACCGGACGGCGACCAGCCAGGCGAGCAGGTTGAACAGCAGGACCGCGCCGAGGTGGCCGAGCACCTGCCACAGCCCGTACCCGCCGAACGCGGCCGCGCGGAGCAGCTCCACGCAGTGGTACAGCGGGTTGACCCGTCCGAACAGTTCCGCGAACCGGGGCAGCCCGTCGAGCGGGAAGAACGTCCCTGCGACCACGAACATGGGGGCGATCAGACCGCCGACCACGATGTCCACTCCGTGCCAGCTGCGTAGCTTCGCCGCGAACGCGGCGCCGGTCGCACACAGCCCGAACCCGCTGATGATCGCGATCAGGGGGATGAACACGACACCGGGTCCCATCCGGACCCCGAAGGCGAAGGCCACCCCGACGGTGACCATCGCCACCACCGACACGCGCAGCCCGTTCCACAACGACTCCCCGGCGACGATCTCCGCCACGGTCACGGGGGCGGCGAGCTGTCCGTCGTAGAGGTGGCGCTCGGTGCGTCGCGAGTAGCCGTTGATCAGCCCGGGGAACAGCGCGGAGAACATGATCCCGATCGCGATCGTGCCGGTCGCCATGAACTCGAGGTAGGACAGCCCCGCGACCTCGCTGATCAGCGCGCCGAACCCGAACCCGAAGCCGACGAAGAACACGATCGGTTCCACGATCGAGCCGAAGGCCGTCGAGAACCACACGCGACGGAACACCCGCCACTCGCGGTAGACGATGGCGGCGACCACGCCCGGCTCGAACCGGCGTTGGCGGACGCCGACGGTCAACGACCCGCCGCGGTCGGGTGCGGTGGTGGTGGCGCTCATGCCAGCTCCTCGCCGGTGAGGACCACGAACACGTCCTCGAGTGTGGGTTTGCGACGCTCGCCCTGGGCCCAGGCCTGCCCGTCGAGCTGTTCGGCGTCGAGGACCGCCACGCTCGTCCCGGATCGGCGGGTGCGGAGCCCCGCGCTGCGGGCCTCGTGTTCGACCCGGGCGAGCGTGGGTGGCGCGCCGTCGACCTCCAGGACCTCCCGACCGACGTGCGAGGCGATCAGCGTCGCCGGGGGACCCTGCGCGACGACCCGTCCGAGGTGCATGACCGCCACCTCGTCGCAGAGACGTTCGGCCTCCTCGATGTAGTGGGTCGACATCAGCACCGTCGCGCCCTCGGCCTGGATCTCCGCGATGGTCGACCACAGCTGCTGGCGGACCTGCGGGTCGAGCCCGACGGTGGGCTCGTCGAGCAGCACCAGTTCGGGGGCGTGCACCAGACCTCGGGCGATCAACAGCCGTCGCCGCATGCCGCCGGACAACGATCGGGTCGCGGCCTCGGCGCGCTCGGAGAGTCGGGCGATCCGTAGACCCCGGGCGATGGCCTCCTGGCGTCGCTCGCGCGGGATGCGCTGCAGCCGGGCGGTGACCGCCAGGTTCTCCTCGACGGTGAGTTCGTCGTCGAGGTTGTCGACCTGCGGCACCACGCCGGACACCGCACGGGCGTGTCGGGACGCACCGGGGAGGCGGTGTCCCAGCACCTCGACGATGCCCTCGTCGGCCTCGGCCTGCCCGGTGAGCATCCGCATCGTGGTCGACTTCCCGGCGCCGTTCGGGCCGAGCAGGCCAAAGCAGCTGCCGCGGGGGACCTCGAGGTCGAGGTGGTCGACCGCCGTCAGGTCACCGAAGCGCTTGACGACGGAGGCGAGGCGGATCGCGGGGAGGATGGACATCGGACACCTCGACGCCTGCGCGCCGTCGAGGACGGCGGGAGCGGGAGCACGGAACGTGCGCAGGCCAGCCGGACAGCCTACGTCACGAGCCTGCCCGGCGCCGCGCAGGAGTAGCCGGTCGCGTGGTGCCGGCTCAGCCGGGTGGGTCCAGCCGTCGTTCGGGATCGACCGCGTCACGGAACCCGTCGGTGAGCAGTCGCGGGTCGCCGTCGAACCGGTCGGGGACGCGCAGGCAGTCGCTCTCCGCGCGGATGCGGATCCGTCGCACGACACGGTCGTCGCCGCTGGCGAAGTTCACCTGCACGAGGCGCTCTCCGCGGGCCGGGGGCCGGGCGATGATCGTCGAGTCCGGCCTCGTCCGGGTGTCGAGCCGGCCGTCCCAGGCGTCCTCGACCACCGCCGCGAACCGTTCGTGCGTCAGTGCGTCGCTGGCGACCGCCTGGATGAGCACGGTCGAGCGGTAGCGGCTGTTGCCGCAGCCGATCGGCTGCTGCAGGACGCGCTCGTCCACGGCCTCGATGGCACCGTCGGCCTCGAGCGCCGCGAGCAGTGTCGTCGCGTGGTCCGCGAGGTCGATGGTCACGTCGATGAGGTCCGCACGGTCTCCCATGGCACATCCTCCGATCAGTAGGGCGAGCAGCGCGGTCACCATGCCGCCCCGTGTGTACCTGGGCTCGCGGGTCCGGTTCCTCATGGGCTCCCCGCTCTGGCGACCGCGTCGGCCAAGGCACCGTTCACGGCCTCGTCCTCCAGGTAGGTGTAATACGGGTGCCATACGGACAACGGGCTGCCCGACAGATCCACGACCTCAGCCCCGAACGAGTCGCTCGCCGGATCGGGCCCGAGCCTGTAGGTCGGCACACCACCGCTGACGGTGCGGATCAGGTCGAAGTCGGCCGTCGCGACGACGACTCGGGCGTCGGAGCGGTAGTCGTCGACGTGGTTCGCCATCCCGCCCGGCGATCCGACGAGCACGGCGACGTCGACGTCGAGGTCGGTGGTCGCCAGCGTCGCGGAGGTCAGCGTGGCGCCGTAGGAGTGTCCGTACACCGTCAGGTGCACGTCCGTCGTTGTCGCACGCATCCCGTCGACGAACGACTCCAGGCGTGGCGCCCCGTCGATCGCCGGCCAGGGGGAGGTCGCCTGGAGCAGCCCGGTCCCCATAGAGCCGGCCGGGTTGTCGTAGTCGAGCCAGACGACCGAGACGTGCTGTCCGCCGGTGCGGTCGGCGAGTTCCTCCTGCAGGAGCCTCTGGTCGTCCAGGTATCCGTACATCTTGTCCATGGTCGCGCCGGTCCCCGGCACCATCATCTCGATGTGCGTCGCGGTCGCGATGTCCCCGTTGGCCATCGCCATCCGCCCGTTGGCGGGATCGAAGACCAGCAGCTGCAGCCCCGGGACCGAGGGCGTCCCCGGACGCAGCCCGAGATCGACCTCGATCAGCCGCAGCGTGTTGGCGCGTTCACGCAGCTGCTCGAGCTGCTGCGCGCCTGCCCAGCCGAGCAAGCCGAACCGGCCCAGCCGTTCGAGCCGCGTGATCTGTGACTCGATCGCGGTGAGCTCGCGGCTGACGAGCAGCCCGTTCGCCAGGGAACGCAGTCCGGGCGGTGCGCCATCGAGCGAGCCGACGAGTTCCGGATGGGCGTGCGCGAGCGCTCGCTGCTCCGCGGGCGACAGCGCCGCGAACCGGGCTGCGATCGCGGCCACGTCGCCGGGCTCGGGGGCGCCCGCCCCGAACAGTTGCTCCAAGCTCCCCGCATCGCGCGCGGTGATCACACCTGGCTGCGGTTCCCGGGAGAGGATCGCCTCGCCGTGGTGTCGCCAGTACGCCTGGCTGTCCAACAGCCGGACGATCGGCGCGATCACCTGGTTGGCGACGGCCTCACCGACGATCCGCGCGCCGGTGCTGATCCACCCGAGGGCGGTCGTGGTGGCGTGGACCCCGAAGTCCCAGATCGCTCGCGCGGCGCCGACGACCGCGTCCCGGACCCGCCCGGCGACGTCGATCGCGTTGCGCAGCGTCGTCACCGCGAGTTCCGCGGTCCAGTGCCACGCGTCGACGACGGCGTCGCGCCCCCAGTTCCAGGCGGAGCGGGCCCGATCGGCGGTCCAGTCCCAGGCCCGCCCGGCGGCGTCGGTCGTCCGGTCCCAGGCGCTGCTCGCGGTGCCCCTGGTCCAGTCCCACACGCTGCTGGCGGTGGACGAGGTCCAGTTCCACGTGTCCGAGGCGACCTGCCCCGCGAACGAGACCGCGCTCCCGACGGCCTGCGTCGTGCTGCTCCACGCGCTCGAGGCCGCGCCCGACGCCCAGTCCCACGCCGTGGCCGCGGCGCCCGTCGCCCGTTGCCAGGTCGCGGACAGGAACGAGCCGATCGCGTCCCGGTGCTTCCACCCCTGGTACGCCAGGACCCCGATGCTGGCGACCCCGGCGGCGCTCGCGCCCGGCAGTTCGGGGGCCACGCCCAGCAGCGCGGCAGCGCCAACGCCGCCGGCGAAGACCGACCCGGCCCCCGCGATCCGGTCACCCGCGGACGCGGAGCTGTCGAGGATGGTCCGGACCTCGAACAGGCCGAGCGGTGCCAGGAACCGCCCGCCGAGCCGCAACACGCTGGAGGCACGCTGGAAGGCGGACAGGTTCGGGGCGGTCGGCACGTCCGCGATACGGCGCGCGTACTTCGCGTCGACCAGCCCGCGGCGCGCCAACTCGCCGACGGCCACGGAGATCGGCATCTGGCGGCCGACCCGTTCCTGCCACCGCAGGAACGCCCGCAGTCGATCCGGACCGCGGGTGCCGAGCACCTGGGTCTCGAAGTCCCGGACGACCCCGGCCAGGGCCGGCAGCACGAAGGCCGTGTCCAGCGCGTCCTGGACGCCCGTGAGCAGGTTGAAGCTGCGGAACACCATCGCCAGTGCCCCGACCGCCGGTGCGAGCGGGCTGTTGCCCCCGCTGCCGGCCGCGGTCGTACCGGCGCCGGCGCCGATCCGGGTCGCGCACCCCTCGACCCGTCGTGCGGCGTGGCGCAGGGTCTCCGCCGCCGCGGTGACGGTCGGGGTCGCGCCGTTGCAGGCCTGCGCCCACTGCCCGATCAGGGTGTGCTGTTCGCGGCGGGCCTGCTGCAGCGCGGCGCGTTCCCGCTGCAGCTGCTGGACGTCGGGTTCCGCGGCCCAGGTGAGTTGGCGGATCCGGAGTTCGTGCTGCGCGATGCGTTGCTCGACCCGCTGCAGGCTCCCGGCGATCTCACGCCCCTGGTCCTGCAGCCGCTGGAGCGCGCCCGCGGCGCCCTGCAGGCTGGGCGGGACCGACCGTCCGGCGGTCGCCGCTCCGGTGAGCTGGTCGGCGACCTGCCGGGCCACCGGGGAGCGCCACACGATGGTCGTCTCGCTCGCGGCGCGGGTGACCGCCCGGCCCTGGGTCTCGTGGACCGCGGCGGCGCGGGAGGCACGCCCGGCGATGCCGCCGAGGGCCTCGGCAGCCGCCTGGACCTGGGACGCGGTCGTGGCGCTCACGGCTCGAGCTCCGCCGTGGGTGGTCCCGCGTCGGCAGGTCGGTCCGGCTCGGCCATCTCGACGAGCGGATCGACGACACCGAGCAGCGCCGCCGGGAGCTCGCTGGCACCCAGCTCGGCCAGTGCGCCGATGGGATCCTCCGAGGCGGCGTCGGTCGCTGTCGCGTCCGTCTCCGCGTCCGGTGGCACCGGCCGGCCGGAACTCACCGCCCACAGGCCGTCCGGGGTGGCGAGCACCGTGAGCGCCGCGTGGACGACCTCGACGCCGTCCACCTGTCGCACGGTCTGCAGGTCGGTCCGCACGACCGCCGCGGCGAGCAGTTCCTCCACGCGGGCCTCGAAGCGCGCGGCATCGACGTGGGTCACCGCCGTCGTCCCGTCCTGCGCCGGTGCGCTCGGCGTCCCGGGACCGCCGGTCGTCCAGACCGTGCCGGTCTCCTCGCCCGCGACCGCCTCCGGGTCGCAACGCAGGGCCAGGTTGTGCACCAGGCGGGCCGGATCGCGCAGGGTGCACGCGTGCAGCCCCTGGCCGTCGATCAGCTCCTCGAGCACGATCCCGTCACCGACGAGGTGGATCAACGCCCGGTCGACGTGCTCGCCCATCGTGCGGGTGATCAGACACCGCCCGACCGGTTCCTCACGGCAGTGCCGGAGCAGTTCGAGGGAGGGGTGGACGTCCAGCGCGCCCGGCTCGTCGCTCGGTCGCAGCAGCCCGCGCGCCACGAGCGAGCGCAGGGCAGCGGTCCGTGCGATCTCCCGGCCGACCTCGTCGAGCCCGGCGAACCACGGCCCAGGGCCGTCCGGGTGGGGGAGCAGGCCGACCGCGAGCAGTTCCTCGTCCGTGAGGATCCCGAGGGACAGGTCGTCGGTCTGCAGGCGCTCCGCGAGCCCCTCGAGATCGACCTCGAGGTCATCGGGCCCATCGGGCGGCGTGGTGCCGGCTCCCCCGTCGGTCGACGCCATCAGAACCGATCCACCCGACGCACGGCCGCACTCAGGCCGCAGAGCCGCTGATCGAGGTGCCGTCCGAGGATGGCCTGGTGCGTCGTGAGGGCCTGCTCCGCGCGGCGGAGCTCCTCGAGCGCCGCGTGCAGCCCCGGGGTGATCCCCGACGGGGGTTGTGCGTCACGCAGCGCACCCTCCGGGACCAGCGCCCGCACCAACGTCTTCCCCACGTCGGCCACCCGCCCGAGATCGAGCTGTGTCACGCCCATCGACGCCCCTCCGTACCTACCTCTGTCCGACCGGCGACACCCGCGTCCAGCAGGTGGGCGCGCCGCGGTGTCCCCGACCCAGCGGTGCCGATCCCGCCTGGCGCCTTCGCCACCCTTCACAGCACTCCGTGCAACCTCGTGGAGGTTAGCACGGAGAACGGCGTCGGGTCCTAGACTCCACCGATCACGGGAGCGCCGGTGGCGCGCGGTCGACGTCCGGGGAGCTTGGGACAAGTGGGTAGCGAGCGTCAGATCCGGTTCCGGGAGCGTTCCCGTCCGCCCGTCGCGGTCGTCGTCCTCGGCCTGGTCGGGGTCGCCGCGGTGGCCAGCGTCGTGCCCGGGGGGACGGGCCGGTGGTGGGAGCCGCTGGCTGTCGCGGCGGTAGCCGGGGCGTTCGTCTTCGGACTGACGATGCTCGTGGTCATCGAGGTCGACGACGCGGGCGTGAGCTGGCATCGCCGCTCCCGGGGGCTCGTGCTGCCCCACGACCGGATCGACGCCCGGATCGTGCTGACGGGGACCGCGCTGCGGAAGGTCAGCGAGCGCAACATCCCGTCCCTGCGGGTGCACCGGCCCCCGTGGGAGCGGCGTGGGGTCCTGCTCGTGGCGAGGACCGAGCGCGGGGTCCAGGAACACGTGCTCGCCGTGCGCGACCTCGACGGCTTCCGCGAGGCGCTCGGCGTCGCGCGATGGGACCTGGTGACCGATGACCCGGCGCAGCTGCCGGGAGTGGAGCGCGGATGAGTGCAGCGGGGACGTCGGCTGGCGACGAGGTGACGTGGATCGGTGAGGACGTGGGGCGGGTGCTCGTGGTGGTGGCCCATCCCGACGACATCGAGTACGGCGGCGCCGCGGCCATCGCCCGGTGGACGGCAGCCGGGCGTGAGGCGGTCTACGTCCTCGCGACCCGCGGTGAGGCCGGGATCGACACGATCCCGCCGGAGGACTGCGCGCCGTTGCGCGAGGACGAACAGCGGCGCAGCGCCGCGATCGTCGGCGTGGACACGGTGGAGTTCCTCGACCACGTGGACGGCATCCTCGAGGCGGGCCTCGAGCTGCGGCGCGACCTGACCTCGGCGATCCGACGGCACCGGCCGGACACGATCCTGACCCTCAACCACCGCGAGTTCTGGGGGGCGGAGGGCGGCAACCGCAACTCCGCCGACCACCGGGCGCTCGGCGAGGCGTTGCTGGATGCCGTGGCGGACGCGGGCAACCGGTGGATCTTCCCCGAGCTCGGCCACCCGCCGCACCACACCGGGCAGGTCCTGGTCTGCGGATCACCCCGGGCGCGTCACGCGATCGACGTCACCGGGTTCGTCGACGTCGCGATCGAGTCCCTCGCGGCACACGCTGCCTACCTCGAGGCACTGGGCGATCACCCGATGGCGGACGTGGAGTTCCTGCGGTTCATGCTCGAGGGTGCCGGGGTGGAGCTGGGGGTCGAGGCGGCCGTACGCGTCGAGCGGTTCGGCGACTGATCGGCCGGCTCGCGACCACGTGCGTCGAACGCACGTGCTGCGCTCGACGGTTCGTCGCTCGATGGGCGTTCATCACCGCAGCCTGGCCCACATGGGACCTTCGGCGCGACAGTGTGTCGTCAAGCAGGGGTTGACGCTGGACGGTACGACCGGCGGCTGATCTGCTTCGCTCACCACGCGCGCAGGGAGCCCGAACGATGTACCTGGAAGCCTTCGACCCGGCACCGGATCAGACCGATGCACTGCTGCGCGCGGTCTCCGACCTCGTCGGCGAGTTGGTCACCACGGCGGGACAGCGGCCGGTCCTCGGCGCCCCGCGCGGTGAGGAACTCGTCGAGGGGTTGCTCGACACGCGTCCGCCGCTCGAGCCCGCGGCGCTCGAGCCCGTCCTCGCGCAGGTCCGGGCGGTGCTGGCCACCGGGGTCGACAACGCGGCCGCCGGCGAGCTGGCCTACATCCCCGGCTCGGGCCTGCTCAGCGCCGCGCTCGGGGACCTGATCGCGGCCGTCGCGAACCGCTACACCGGACTGCACGGGTTCACCCCCGCTGCGGTCGCCTTGGAGCAGGGGGTGCTGCGGTGGCTGGCGGAGCTGTTCGAGCTCCCCGAGCGCGCGCAGGCCGTGCTGCTCTCGGGTGGTTCCAACGCGAACATGACCGCCATCATCGCCGCACGGGAGAAGCACGCGGACGGACGGGCCGACCTCGCCTGCGTCTACGTCGGTGAGCACGCGCACGCCTCGGTCCGCAAGGCCGCCCGGATCGCCGGGATCCCGGGAGCACAGATCCGTGTGTGCGACTCGTCCGACGGCGCCAGGCTCGACCCCGAGGCGGTACGCATCGCGGTCAAGCAGGACCTCGCGGACGGCCTCATCCCCATCGCGATCGTCGGTGCGGCGGGCACGACCAACGCCGGGGCCGTCGATCCGCTGGACGCCCTCGCGGACCTGGCGGCCGAGCTCGGGGTGTGGTTCCACGTCGATGCGGCCTACGGCGGCTTCTTCCAGCTCACCGCGCGCGGACGCGACCGCCTGGCCGGCATCGAGCGGGCCGACTCCATCACCCTCGACCCGCACAAGTCGCTGTTCCTGCCGTTCGGGACCGGGGCACTGCTGGTCCGCGAGCGCGACGACCTCGCCGCGGCCTTCGCGGAGGACGCCGACTACCTGCGCGACCACTCCGACGACCTCGATGCGCTGCCGGACTTCACCGCGATCACCCCGGAGCTGACGCGGGAGTGGCGGGGCCTACGCCTGTGGCTGCCGCTGCAGTTGCACGGCGTCGCGGCCTTCCGCGACGCGCTGGACCGGGCGCTCGACCTCGCGATGCACGTGTACGACCGACTCGATGCGGACGCCAACCTGGAGGTCGTCGGGGGCTGTCCCGACCTGTCGATCGTCACCTTCCGCGTCCCGGGCGACGACGCCGCCCAGGACGCGCTGCTGCGCGCGGTCCACGCGGACGGGCGGGTCCGGTTGTCGACCACCGTCATCGACGCCCGGGTGGCGCTGCGCCTCGCGGTCCTGTCGCACCGCACGACCGCGGACACCGTCGAGGTGGCGTTGGACCTGATCACCCGGCACGCGGCCGCGCACGTGGCCGGTCACCGTCCCGGGCCGGTCGGGCGGGAGCCGGACCTGGTTCCCTGACGGGTCCGTCGACCCTGCGAGTGCCGCCGTGACCGACCGTCAGGAGCCCGGCGAGCCTGCCGGGTGGCCCGGGCCGCAAGGCTCCCGCGTGTTCCGCGAGACCCCGGCCGCGAGTGTCCCGCGCCTGCTCGTCGCGCTCGCGTTCGTCGTGGCCGGGACGCTGCTGCTGTCCGGCGTCGGCGTCGAGACGCGGACGGCGCGTCTCGCGGTCGGTGGCGCGCTGCTGGTCATCGGGATCGGCGGGGCGCTGCACTACCTGCGTGTCATGCGCGACCCGCCGGCCCTGTCCCTGACCCGCGATGTCGTCGAGGTCCGGGGGCCGCGCACCGGGCAGCGGCTGCCGCTGCGCCACGTCGAGCGCTTCGTCACCGTGCGGGCCCGGGGGCACACCTTCGTCGGTTACCTACTGAACGAGGACGGCCTGGTCGCGGCCCGGGGCAGCCATCGCGACCCGTCGCTGCGGCGGCTCGGCGTGCACGGGGTGTTGCCCTCGGCCCAGGCCTACGGCCGGCCACCGACGGAGCTCGTGCTGGAGCTCAACGCGGCGCTCGATGCCGCACGGCGCTCTGGCGCGTGACCGACCGATCGGCGGCTCAGCTCGCGATCGCCCGGGAGCGCCAACCCGTGACGTCCCGGTGGCCGTCGTCGGTCCAGACCACGGCCCGCTCGGTGGGCGACCACGCGTAGATCGCGTGCTGGTCGAGGTCCGCCGCCAGTGCGAGCAGATCCACCTCGTCGGCATCGGCCACCGCGAAGGACGCCTCGCGCCAGGTGCCGTCAACGGAGCGCCCCTCCGCGGGGACCCACCAGCGGCAGTCGAGTCCGCGCAACAGCTCGGCGAGCCGATGCTGGCGGGCCGCGTTGACGGCGGCCGGTTGGAGTTCCGAGCGCGGGTTGCAGGCGGTGAGCACCGTCACGCGTTCGACCTCCGCGGGGAACACCCCCGCGGCCACCCCGAGCGGTGCGGGCTCCAGCAGCACGGGTCCGTCGGGGAGGGCGAGTTCCACCACCGCGGCGAGGTAGGCGCTCGTCAGCGCGTCGTGGGATGACACCGGCGTCGTCTCTCCCGCTCGTCCGGGCGCGGCTGCCCCGCGCGTCTCTCGACCCTGGCGGGCCGGGCCGCGTAGCGTAGGCCCCGGGCCCCGCCCGCTGACGGCCGGGCCGACGTCGACGGCCCCCGCCGGCCGACCCCGCCGACCCATCCCCACGGAGCGACCCACCGTGTCCGATGCTGCTGACCGCGACCAGGCCCCCACCGCCCCGGAGTCCATCGGGGTGCTCACCTCGGGAGGTGATGCGCCCGGGATGAACGCGGCCGTGCGGGCCGTGGTCCGCTCGGCGCTGAAGGCCGGCATCACCCCCTACGTCATCCACGAGGGGTACCGCGGCATGGTCGAGGGTGGTGCCGCGATCGAACGGGCGACGTCGGTCACGGTCGGCGGCATCCTCCAGCGCGGCGGGACGGTCATCGGCACGGCCCGCTCCGACGACTTCCGGACCCGTGAGGGGCGCCGGCGCGCCGCCCGCCATCTCGTGGAGCGGGGCATCGATGCGCTGGTGGTCGTCGGTGGCGACGGGAGCCTGACGGGTGCGAACCTGTTCCGCCAGGAGTGGGCCGGTCTGCTCGCCGAGTTGCACGACGCCGGCGACCTCGACGCCGACACCGTGCAGCGCCATCCCGTGCTCAAGCTCGCCGGCATCGTCGGATCCATCGACAACGACATGTTCGGCACCGACATGACCGTCGGCGCCGACACGGCCCTGCACCGCATCACGGAGGCCATCGACGCGATCCACTCGACGGCGTCGAGCCACCAGCGTTCGTTCGTGGTCGAGGTGATGGGGCGCAACTGCGGCTACCTCGCCCTCATGGCGGGTCTGGCGACCGGGGCGAACTGGATCTTCATCCCCGAGCACCCGCCGGAGACCGACGACTGGCGTGAGCTGCTCCAGCGCACGGTCACGGCCGGGCGGGAGGTCGGCCGACGCCAGAACCTGGTCATCGTGGCCGAGGGCGCCCAGGATCGGCACGGCGAGCCGATCACCGCGGACGAGGTCCGACGCGTGCTCGCCGAGGGGCTCGGCGAGGACACCCGTACGACGATCCTCGGGCACGTCCAGCGCGGTGGTGCGCCGTCCGCGTTCGACCGCAACCTCGCGACCCAGTGCGGCTACCACGCGGTCCGCGAACTGATCGCCGCGGACGCCGAGGACGAACCGCGTCTGATCGGGATCCGGCGCAACCGGATCGTCGCGTCCTCGCTGATGGAGGCGGTCCACCGCACCCAGGCCGTCGCGGAGCGCATCGCCGAGCGCGACTACGACGGGGCGATGGCGCTGCGCGGGGAGAGCTTCGCGGAGTCGTTCGAGACCCTCAAGACCCTCGTGCGGGCCTCGCCGAGCCGGGAACTGAACGGCACCCGGTCGCTGCGCATCGCGCTGATCCACGGCGGCGGACCGGCACCCGGGATGAACACCGCCGTACGCGCCGCGGTCCGCACCGCGATGGACGGTGGGCACCAGGTCCTCGCCGTGCACGGGGGGTTCCCGGGCCTGCGTGACGGCCGCATCGAGGAGCTCGACTGGATGTCGGTCTCCGGATGGGTCTCCCACGGTGGCGCGGAGTTCGGGACCTCCCGTCGCGTCCCCGGCCCCGCGGAGCTCGGGGACATCGCGGCCAACCTCGCGGACCACGTGGTCGATGCGATCGTCATGATCGGCGGCTTCGACGGCTACGTCGCCGCGAACGTCCTGCACGCCGCCCGCCACGAGCACCCCGCGTTCGACATCCCCATCGTGTGCCTGCCGCTGACCATCTCCAACGACCTGCCCGGCACGGAGCTGACCGTCGGGGCGGACACCGCCCTGAACTCGATCGTCGGCAACGTGGACAAGATCAAGCAGTCCGCGGTCGCCTCCAAGCGGGTGTTCATCGTCGAGGTGATGGGCAAGGACTCCGGCTACCTCGCCATGTCGACCGGGCTGGCCACGGGTGCGGAACGGATCTACACCCCGGAGGAGGGCATCGACCTCGACGGGTTGCGTGACGACGTCCGACAGCTGACCGACGACATCCGAGGCGGGCAGCGCCTGGGGCTGATCATCCGTGGCGAGCACGCCGACCGGGTCTTCACCACCTCGTTCCTGTGGCGGTTGTTCTCCAAGGAGGGTGGCGAGGACTTCGACGTGCGTCAGGCCATCCTCGGCCACCTCCAGCAGGGCGGGGACCCCTCGCCGTTCGACCGCATCTACGCGACCCGTTTCGCGGCGCGCGCCATCGGCTACCTCGTCGATCAGGCCGAGCGCGGCGGCGGTGCCAGCGCGATGGCAGGCCTGGTCTCCGGCAAGGTCGCGTTCACGCCGTTGGCACGCTTCGAGGAACTGCTCGACCCCGACGGTGCCCGTCGGCCGGCCAGCCAGGTCTGGAGCTCGCTGCGGCCCATCGCGGACACCATGCAGTGAGCCCGCCGGGCCAGGGGGCGTTGCTCGCCGAGGGTGTGGCGGGCACGCTGCTGGCCTCGACGGCCCGGGGACGGGTTGCCGAGGTGCTCCGTCCGAGCGAGGATGGCGTCGAGCGGGACCACGGGATCGACGAGGCGCTCGCCGGCATCGCCGCGGCACCGTGGACCCCGTCGCCGGTCACGGAGGACGGCCCCGCCCCGAGCCGGTGACACCGTCGGGGCGGTCGGACAGGGAGGTGGGCATGCTCCGCGCGGACGATCACGACCCGGACCAGGTGCTGTGCGGTGCCACCATGGTCGAGCTGCGGCTCGGTGATCTGAGCGCCCAGCCGGACCTCGATGCGGTCGTCAACGCCGCGAACGCGCAGCTGACCACGGGCGGTGGGGTCGCCGGTGCGTTGCACCGGGCGGCGGGACCGGGGCTGGCGGCCGCGGCCGTGCCGTTGGGCCCGATCGCGCCCGGCCAGTGCGTGCTCACCGCGGCGCACGGTCTGCCCAACACCGCGGTGCTGCACGCGCTCGGCCCCGTCTACGGCCGCGACCGGCCGGCCGCAGGGCTGCTCGCCGAGACGTACCGGTCCTGTCTGCACGTCGCGGACCGCCACGAACTCGCGACGGTGGGGTTCCCCGCGTTGTCGACCGGAGCGTTCGGCTTCCCCATGGGTCCGGCCGCGGAGATCGCCCTCGCCACGGTCGTCGACGTGCTCCCCACGCTCGGGCACGTCCGACTGATCCGGTTCGTGCTGGCCGACGAGGACGCCCTGCAGGCGCACCGCAACGCGCTGGCCGCTGCCGTCGCCGAGTGACCCGGAGGCCCCACCCGTGACCACGACCTGGCAACGACTGGCGGACGCGCTCGTCGACGCCGTCGCCCCCGCGCTCCCGGACGGCTTCCAGGCCAGGCTGGACGTCGAGAACGGCGGCATCGCGTTCGAGCGACCTGGTGTGCCGCACATCCGGGTCGGCGTGGGCGTCCAGCCCTTGGTCGAGCAGCCGGGCGAGGTGGATCGACGCCTCGCGTCGGCCTGCTGGTCGGTGCTGTCGGCCGCCCAGGACCTCGTGGCGGAGGGCACGGGCGAACCGTGGCCGGGCCGGGGGACGGAGCTGCCGTTGCCGGGGGTCGAGGTGCTCGAGCACGAGGTGCGGTTGTGGTACGGCCCGCGCGCCTCGCCGGCGCTGGTGCTCGCACCGATCCCCCGCTGAGCGCGGTCGCGGTGGTCGCTCAGGCGCTGCGGTCGGCGATGAGGGCGTCGAGGAAGTGCAGGCACGCCGAGAGTTCGGCGGTCTCGATCCACTCGTCGGGTTGGTGCGCCTGCTCGATCGAGCCCGGCCCGCAGACCACGGTCGACAACCCGGCCGCCTGGAAGTGCCCACCGTCGGTCCCGAAGGGCACGGTCCCCGCCGGCTGCGTGTTGCCGGTCAGACGCCGCACGAGCCCCTCGGCTGCGCCATCGGCTTCCGCGTCGAGCCCACGGGCGAACGCGTCCATCCGGAAGGTGATCTCCCCGACGCCCGTGGCGGCGCGCAGGCGCGGCAGCACCTCTTCGCGGGCGAAGCGCTCCACGTCCTGGGCGATCGTGAGGTCGTCGTCGGCCGGGACGGGGCGGTACTCCCAGACCAGTTCGGCCTGTCGGGGCACGATGTTGAGCGCCTGGCCGCCCCGGACCGTGGCCAGGTTGAACGTGGTGTAGGGCGGCACGAAGCGGGGGTCGGCGGCCGCCTCCCGATGGGCGGTCGCGACGTCGTCGATGTAGGTGGCGATCCGGCTGAGGGCGGCCACGGCGTTGGCGGCCAGGTGGGGTTGGCTGGAGTGCCCGTCGCGGCCCGTGACGGTCGTGGTGAAGGCACGGACCCCCTTGTGGGCCGTCACGGGCGCCATCAGGGTGGGTTCCCCGACGATCACGGCCTCGGGACGGGGCTCGGTGGCCAGCAGCGCCTCGACGGCGCTCGGGGCGCCGATGGTCCCGACCTCCTCGTCGTAGGTGAGCACCAGCAGGATGGGGGTGGTGAGCGCCGCCTCGACCATGGTGGGCAACGACGCCAGGACACAGGCGAGGAAGCCCTTCATGTCGCTGGTCCCGCGCCCGTACAGCCGGCTGCCCTCCGCGCGCAGCGAGAAGGGGTCGCTGCTCCAGGGCTGGCCGTCCACCGGGACGCAGTCGGTGTGGCCGGTGAGCACCACACCGCCCGGGGTCGGCGGGCCGATCCGCGCGATCAGGTTCGCCTTGGTCCCGGTGGCGTCCTGGACCCGGTGGTGGGGGACCTCGTGCTGGTCGAGGAGTGCCTCGACGTGGGCGATCAGCGACAGGTTCGAGACGCGGCTGGTCGTGTCCATGGCGACGAGGTCCGCGAGGGTGGCGGTCACGACGTCGAGGCTGGCGGTGGTCACGAGGGCTCCCGGGTCGGTGCCGCGCGGACGGTAGCCGGGTGCTGCCTCGCCGCCGGCGCTCAGGGCTCCTCGACGACCTCGACGTGCCGGTAGCGCTCCGCGAGCCCGAGGTAGGTCGCCACGTTGGGTCGGGGGACCGGAGGGACCTCACGTTCGAGCACCTTGGCCGGGACCCCCACGGCGAGCGTGCCCGGCGGGACGTGCTGGCCCTCCCGGACCACGGCACCGGCCGCCACCACCGCGCCGGCACCGATACGTGCCCCGTTGAGCACGACCGCACCCATCCCGATCAGCGCGTCGTCCTCGATGACACAGCCGTGCAGCGTCGCGCGGTGCCCGACCGTGACCCGCGCACCGATGATCGTCGGCTGATCCGCATCGGTGTGGACGACGGTCAGGTCCTGGATGTTGGTGTCCGCCCCGATCTCGATGGGCGCTTCCTCGCAGCGCAGGACACAGCCGAACCACACCGACACGCCGGCGGCGAGTCGGACGTCACCGGCGATGGTCGCGCCCGGTGCGACGAAGGCACCGGGGTCGATCGACGGCGCCGTGCCACCGACACGCAGGATCCTCGACATAGGCTCTCCCGTCTGACCGGGCAGCCTACGCATCCGGTCCGAGGAGCGCGCAGGTGGAGTCCGACGACGAGTCGCTCGCGGCCGTGGCAGCCCTGCTGCGCCGGGCCGACGAGGTGCACAAGGCCGCGGCGGGTCGCGCGGAGCCCGCTGCGGCGCGTGAGACCCTGGCGCGTCTGCTCGACGAGGCCCGCGAGCGGCTCGAGCAGTTGCCCCGGACCGACGAGCGGCTGCGGTTGAGCGCGGGGGTCTCCCGCCGGTGGGCGGACCTCGATGCGGCGGCACTCGAGCCGATGCTCGCCGCGACCCCCGATGTGCCTCCCGCACCCCGCACGGTGGACGACCCGGCGCGGATCCCGCCCGGCCAGCGGCTGACCGCGGGCTTCCCGGTCCTGCACGTGGGCCGTGCGCCCGACTGGGGGCCAGGGGACGTCTCGGTCACGGTGACCGGGCTGGTCGGTCGCCGGCAGGTGCTCGACCTGCCGACGTTGCAGGCCATCGACACCGTGGACATCGTCCGCGACTTCCACTGCGTCACGCACTGGAGCCGGCTCGACAACCGCTGGACCGGGGTCCGCCTGCGGGACGTGCTGGCGCTCGCCGACCCCCGTCCGGAGGCGTCGCACGTGCTGGTCTCCGGCCACCCGGCGTACAGCACCAACCTGACCCGGTCGGCCGCGGAGGCCGACGACGTGCTGCTGGCCTGGGCGCACGAGGGGCAGCCGCTGCCCGGCGCGCACGGTGGGCCGCTGCGTCTGGTCGTGCCCGCCCTCTACGGCTGGAAGTCCGTGAAATGGGTCACCGAGGTGCGGCTGCTGGACCGGGACGTGCGCGGGTACTGGGAGGAACGTGGCTACCACGACGTCGGGGACCCCTGGTCCGAACAGCGCTACCAGGGGGACTGAGCGTCTCCCGATCGGGAGACACACGATGGAACCGCACGCCCCGACGACGCGGTACCGCCTCGACGAGGCCCAGGCCGTCCTGCCCGAGGCGCGGCGGCAGGTCGCCCGGATCGCCGCGCTCGTGAGCGATCTACAGCGACTGCTGATGCAGTTGCGGACCGGCCGGGCCCCCGCGAGCGCGGTCGAGGAGGCATCCGTGCTCGAGGCCGCGGTCGACGAGGCCGTGGCGTGGTTCGACGCCCGCTCGATCCAGATCAAGAGCCTGTCACCGGCGTTGCTGGACGTGCCGGCACGTGCGATCCGCGACGGCGAACCGGTCGAGGTGCTGCTGTGCTGGCGCGAGGACGAGGACGCGATCGCCTACTACCACGACCCGGAGGGTGGCTACGCCACCCGTGAACCCGTCGCCCTGCTCGACGACATCTGAGCTGCGCCCGGTCGGGGCCGGCGTCGCGGTGTCGTCGCGATGTCGCAGCGCTCACGTACGGTCGTGGCCGTCGCGCCCGAGGCGCGTCCGGATCAGCGCTCGAGGCGCGCCCGGATCAGCGCTCCAGGCGCGCCCGGTTCCGTGTCCCAGGCGCGTCCGGATCCGGTCCGGTACGCGTCCGAAGGGGAGGATCGATGCGTTTCCTGCACACCGCCGACTGGCAACTCGGCATGACCCGGCACTTCCTGTCGGACGAGGACCAGGCGCTGTTCGACGAGGCCCGCCTGGAGGCCATCACCCGGATCGGGCAGCTCGCCGACGAGCGCTCGTGCGCCTTCGTGGTCGTGGCGGGTGATGTGTTCGAGACCAACCAGCCCACCCCTCGCACGATCGGGCGGGCGCTGGAGCGGCTGCGGGACGTGCCGGTGCCGGTGCTGCTGCTCCCGGGCAACCACGAGCCCTACAACCCGGGCTCGGTCTACCGCTCGCGGGCCTTCCTCGACGGCTGTCCCGACCACGTCGAGGTGCTCCACGACCGGACCCCCCGGCACCCCGCCGCCGACGTGGAGGTCATCGGGGCGCCGTGGACCAGCAAGCAGCCCCTGACCGACCTGGTCACCGAGACCTGCGCCGGCGCACCTGCCGACGGCGCGCGACGGGTCATCGTCGGCCACGGCAACGCGGACGTGCTGAGCGGGGATCACGGCGCGGCGGGGACGGTGCACGTGGCCGCGCTCGAGGAGCACCTCGCCGCGGGTCGTGCCCGCTACGTCGCGCTCGGCGACCGGCACTCGACGGCCTCGGTCGGCTCGACGGGCCGGATCTGGTTCTCGGGTGCCCCGGAGCCGACCAGCTACCGCGAGGACGACGCCGGCAACGTGCTGGTGGTCGAACTCCCCGACGATGGCGACCATCGCCCGGACGTCGAGGCGGTCCGCATCGGCACCTGGCGGTTCGTGGAGCTCGTGCGCGAGCTCGACGGGGACGCGGACCTCGAGGCGTTGCTCGCCGATCTCGACGCGCTCGAGGACCGCGCGCGCACCATCGTCAAGGTCAAGGTCCAGGGCACGCTGTCGTTGACGCAGGCCGCGCGGCTCGACACCGAACTGGAGCGGCGCGCGGACCTGTTCGGCGCGCTGGAACACCCCGAGCGGCACACCGACATCGTCGTGCGTCCGACCGATGGTGATCTCGATGGCCTGGAGCTGACCGGCTACGCCGCGACCGCGATGGCCCGGCTGCGCGAGGACAGCCGGGCCGACGGCGACCTCGCGCGCGCGGCGACCGATGCACTGGCGCTGCTCGTCCGGCTCGATGCGGAGGTCCGCGCGTGAGGATCCACCGCATCGCGCTGACGGATGTCCGGGGGTTCGGCCCACGGGTCGAGGTGGAGCTCGACCCGGCCGGCGTCACGGTGATCGAGGCGCCGAACGAGACCGGCAAGTCCACGCTGTTCGACGCCGTCGACGTGGCGCTGCGGTACAAGGACAGCTCGAAGCACCGGGACGTGAAGTCGTTGTGGCCGGTGGATCGTGACGCCCCCTGCACGATCGAGGTGGAGCTGTCCTGTGGCGGCACCCACCTGGTGCTCACCCGGACCTACCGGCGCTCGCCAGCCACGGTCCTGCGGCTGCTCGCGCCGACCCCGGCGACCCACAGCGGCGACGAGGCCCACGACCGGCTGCGCGAGGTGCTCGACGCAGAGGTGGATCAGACGCTCTACGAGGCGCTGCGGTTCACGCAGGGGCGTGACCTGGACGCCGTGGCGTTGGGGGCGAGCGGCTCGTTGACCGCGGCGCTGGACCGGGCGGCCGGTGGCGAGGCCGGGCAGGAGGACGGGGCGCTGTTCGACCGCGTCGAGCGGACCTACCTGCACTGGTTCACGTCTTCGGGCCGTGCGCGCGACCCGCTGAGCGGACCGGCGCAGCGCCTGGCGCAGGCGACCGAGCAGCTCGAGGAGCTGCGGGCACGCGCGGCAGCGCTGAGCGCCGACGCCGAGGCGCTCGCCGAGGTCGAGCAGGAGCTACCCACCCTCGACCGCCAGCGCGACGAGCAGCTGCGGCCGCAGCTCGAGCAGGTGCGCGAGCGTCGGCGCGAGGTGGACGCGGCGAAAGCCAGCACGGATGCCGCATCCGCCCGGGTGGCGACCGCCGCCGCGGAGCTCGAGCGGGCCCGGGAGCGTCGGGAACGCCGGGAGCAGCTGCGGCGGCAGCGGGACGAGCTCGCCGAGCAGGTCGCGGCGGACGAGGCCGCGAGCGCACCGGCCCGGGAGCGGCTCCAGCAGCTCCAAGCGGCGCTCGAGCGCGGTGAGGCGCAGCTGTCCGATGCGCAGGGGGAGCGGGACACCGCCGAGCGTGCCCGGGAACGGGCCCAGCTCGCGCTCGACCTCCACGACGCCGATCGTCGCCTCGAGGTGCTCGCGGACCGCGTGGCACGGGTCGAGGAACTGCGGGCGGCCGTGGGCCCCAAGGAGGACGAGCTCGCCGCGATCGCGATCGACGATGCCGCGATCGCGCAGCTCGCGGACGCGCAGCGCGAGGTGCACGTCGCGGAAGCCCAGCAACGGGTGGGTGCCCCGACCGTGCGCCTCGCGCCGACACGGGACCTTGAGGTCGACCTCGACGGCGAACCGACGCCGCTGGCGGCCGGTGCCGCGCACACGGTCACCGTGGCCAGCAGCTTCGTGCTGGAGGATCCGGCCGTGGGTCGGCTCGAGGTCGTCCCCGGCGACCGGGCGGACGCGCTGCGCGAGGCGGTCGTGGACGCGAAGGACCGGCTCGCACGGGCCTGTCGGGCGCTGGGGGTCGACGGGCTGGCCGACGCGGAGCGCCGGCGCGATCGTCACCGGGAGCTGCTCGGCGCGGTCACCCAGGATCGTCGTGATCTCGAGCGGCTGCTCGAGGGGAGCGACGCCGACGCCCTCGCCGGGGAACTGCGTCGCGCGCGAGGTCGCCGCGACGGGCTGGCCGAACGGCTCGAGGACGACGCCCGCGGCACGTCGCCCGCACCCGACCACGAGGCGTTGCTGCGCGCCCGCGACGAGGCCGGGGCGGCGGCGCGCGACGCAGCCACCGCGTTGGACGCGGCCCGCACCCAGCGGGCCCAACTCGCCGGCGCGGTCCAGGAACAGCACACCGCGGTCCAGGTCGCGCGTTCCACCCTCGCGGGGATGCAGGAGCGCCTCGCGGACCTCGAGACGCAGCTCGCCGAGGAACGTGCGGCGCTCGACGACGCCGCGCTCGACGCCGCGGTCGACACCGCCGAGCAGGCGCACCGTGCGTTGCAGGCCACGGCGGCATCCGCACGGGCCGCCCTCGAGGAGCTCGACCCGGACCTCGTCGCCTTCGAGGTCGACCGCCTGTCGACCGCGCTGGAGGCCGTGGAGGAGCGACGCGCGGCGTTGGGGGAGCGTGCGGCGCAGCTGCGAGGCTCCCTGGCGGTCCGCGGCCAGGAGGGGATCGGTGAGCTGCTCCAGGCCGCGGAGGACGAGTACGACCGTGCCCGGGCGGCCGACGAGCGGGCGCAGGCACGTGCGGCGGCGGCCCGCTGCCTCTACGAGGCGATGGCCGCGGCCCGGGAGGAGGCCTACCAGGCCTACCGGGCACCGCTGCGTGACGCGGTCGGCGCGCTGGCCCGCAAGCTGTACGGGCGCGAGGTCGAGCTCGACCTCGATGACGAGCTCGCCATCTCGCAGCGCACCCTGGACGGGGTGACGCTGCCCTTCGAACAGCTGTCGGCGGGTGCGCGGGAGCAGCTGGCCATCCTGGCCGCGCTCGCCGCGGCGGAGCTCGCCGGCGAGGACGGGGTGCCCTTCGTGCTCGACGATGCGCTCGGCTACACGGACCTGCGGCGACTGGAACGGCTCGGCGCGCTCCTCGGGCAGGTCGAGGACGCCCAGGTGGTGGTCCTCACGTGCCTGGCCGAGCGCTTCCGCCACGTGGGCAACGCCAGGATCGTGGCCCTGCAGGACCTACGCCGCGCGGCGGCCGATCAGCCCACGCTCGGAGCCGTCGACTGAGGGCCGCCGCCCGCGTCGTGACTCAGGCGGCCGCGGGGGTCTGCCCCAGACGCCAGTTCGCCCGCCCGGTGTTGTCCAGCCCGGCGAACCGGACGGTGACGCGGCTGCCCACCTGCCACGGTCCCGAGGTCGTCGTCAGGCCGTGCTCGTCGACCTGCAGGCTGCCACGCTCCTTGCCCGGCAGGTCCAGGGCACGTTCCGCGGTGACGAACCCGCTGACACCCAGCCGGGGCAGGCGGATGCGCAGCCCGTTGGCCGTCACGCCGGTCACGGTCGCCGGCTCCCCACCGTCGAGGAAACCGCGGTCGAACAGTCGCGACCACAGCTCGGCCCGCTCGCGTGCCTGCAGGTAGCTCATGGCCCCGGCCCGAGCGTCCAGCCAGGTGGCCAGCGGTCGCAGATCCTCGACCCGGTGCGGCGGGGACTCGTCGCCGAGCGCCGCCCGGATCTGGCGGTGCACGACCAGGTCGGCGTACCGGCGGATGGGGGAGGTGAAGTGGGTGTAGGCGGCCGAGGCCAACCCGGTGTGCGCGGAGGGGTCGGGCTCGTAGGTGGCACGGGCGGTCGACGAGGCCGCGACCGAGACCAGCAGGTCCCGTTCGGCGTGGCGCCCCGCCGCGTCGGCGGCGTCGATCGCGGCGATGATCTGGCCGACGACCACGTCGGCTTCCGCGTCGTCGTCCTCGAGGGCCGGCACCTCGGCACCGGCGAGCGCGACGGCGGCCCGGAGCCGTTCGAGCCGCTCGGGGTCGAGCCCCGCGTGCGCGCGGTACAGCGCCGGCACCTGCTTGGTGACCAACCAGCCGGCGACGGCCTCGTTGGCCGCGACCATGAGTCGCTCGATCAGCCGGTAGGCGTCCGCGTGCGGGCTGGCCTCCACGGTGGTGAGCTTGCCGTCGACCAGGCCGGGCTCGACCTCGACGTCGGTGAACAGCTCCTCGAAGGTGACCCGCCCGTCGCGTTCCGCACCGAGCCGGCGGGAGGCCTCCAGCGCGGCGGTCAGCACCTGCTCGACCTCGACGTCGGCGCTGCCCGCCTCCGCGAGGATCGAGCTGCGGTCGTCCTCCATCCACCGCTCGAGCGCCTCGTAGGACAGCTTCGCGCGGGATCGGACCGCCGCGGCCTCGATCTCCACCGCGGTGATCGACCCGTCGGGCAGGACCCCGAAGCGGGCCGAGAGGGCCCACCGGTCCTCGTCGGGCACCAGCGACAGCGCCCCCTCCGAGAGCGCCGGGTCGAGCATCGGGGCGTTGTCCCCGACGGCGAGGTAGGCGGTGGCCGCCACGGTGCGGGCGTAGCGGTCCGCGTCGGACCCGATCCCGATGGCCCGGGCGACGTCCGCGATGTGCACCGCGACCTGCACCGGGGTGTCGTCGGCGCCGTCCCAGCTGGCGGCGACGGCGTCGTCGATGTCCCGGGTCGAGGCGCTGTCGATCGTCACGCACGGCTCGTCGCGCCGTTCGCTCCAGGGCGCGTCGACACCGGGGACCGGGCCCGTCGGGTCCAGGCCGGCCGCACCCCCGCGGCCGCCGCCGGCGAGGAGCCCGACGATCCGGTTGTGCGTGGTCGCCGCCTCCACGGGGTCGAGCCCCGCGGCCTCCGGGCCGCCGGGGATCAGCCCGGGTGCCGCGCGGCCCAGCGCGACGACCACCGAGGCCGCCCGGATCGCCTGCGGCGACGCCGGCACGTGCGGGCCGGCGACGAGCGCGCGGCCGATCGCCGCACCGTCCTCGCCGTCCCCCACGAGGACCACGACCTGCCGGCCGACCGCCAGCTGCAGCTTGGCGGCGACGCCCTCGTCGAGCCGGACCCACCCCGAACCCAGCGCCGGGTCGGGCTCGATCACGAGCCGGCCCGGTCCCTGCTGCACCGTCCCGACCAACATGCGACGCGACCGCGCGACCAGCGTCATCGACGCGGCGGACGCGCCCTTGTCGTCGATCGCGACCTCGACGTCGACGAGGTCGTCGGCCAGGAAGCCCTTACAGGTCGGGGGTGGCACGAAGATGCCGTCGACCGTGGCGGTCGCGCCCTCGGCGTCGGTGACCGTGGTCTCGATCTCGGTCAGGCCGTCCGTGGCGACGGGCGTGGCGAAGCCGAAGCCTCGCGGGTGGGGGCGGAAGCGGGCGCGGGTGGGCACAGGTGGTCTGCTCTGGTTCGTCGGATCGGGGGCGGGGGAGTCTGGCATCACCACGGCCCCGACGCCCAACCGGCCCGCTCTCGCGTGCGGTAGAGCGACCGGCCCCGTGCGGCCCGGCGCACACCGTGACCGCTCAGGCGCCCCGACCAGCGGCGGTCAACGCCGCCAGCAGCGCCTGCGCCAGGGCGGCATCGTGGCCGAGCTCGCGCGGGTCGGCGGTGATCACGGCGCGGACGACCTCGACGTCGTCGAGCGGGTCGCCGACCACCATCGTGGCGCTGACCAGGCGGCCGTCGGCCGCGGCGCCGATCGCGTGTCGCTGGCGCGTGCCGCCCGGGCCGGGGCGATCGGCGAAGGCGACCAGGGCGAGCAGCCACGGCCGCACGGGCAGCGTCACCGTCGCCGCCAGCAGTTCGTCGGGCTGGGTGGTGACCAGTTCCCAGCCGGTGATGGTCGGGGCCTCGTCCAGCTCATCCGGATCGTCGAGGTCGAGGTCGGCGTCCTGCGGCAGATCCATGATCTCGATCGCGGCACGGGGCAGGTCGCCGACCGCGTCGATGCCGGCCGGACGCAGTCGGTCGTCGTCGACCGCGAGCTCCGCCTGGGTCACGACGAGGTCGAGCAGGCGGCTCGCCGGGATCCGGGCGAGCACCGCGACCGCCTGGGCGGCATCGGCCCGGGCCGCGTGACGCAGCAACGTGTCGGGGGAGGTCAGCACCTCGTCGGCTGCCATCGTGCTCCTCGCTCGTCGCCCGTGTCTGCTGCCGGTGCGCGCACCGCGTCGCATCGCGGCGGTGCTCCGGGTGGTGGCGCGAGCGGAAGCCTGCCGCATCGCGGGCGCTCGTCCACGTACCCGGGACCGTCCGGCCGGTGTCCGGCCGCGATCGCACGACGGGCGTGCGGTCGTACGGTCCGGGTGCGCGCCGGGACCGGCGGCCCCTTGAGTCGCGGCCCGCGGACCCGCAGACTCGGGGAGCGGCGTCACCTGCCGGCGCGGAGCGAGGAGAGGTGGACGCGGGTGGCTCCAGCGGAGCGGAGAGACGATCGGGGAGGAAGCCGATCGCGGATGGACGACCACGGTCTGCACGAGGGGATCGATCCGGCGTCACATCGTGTGCACCTCGCCGGGTCGGGGGCTCAGGCCGTGGTCGTCGTCCACGGGATCGGTGAACAGCGCCCCCTGTCGACGTTGCGCAGCTTCGCGGGCGCCGTGCGGGGCGCGTCGCGCGAGGCCTACGCCGTGCCCGACACCACCGACACCACCTTCGAGCTGCACACCCTGGTGCTCCCGGCGGACGACGACCACCCGCGGACGGACCTGTACGAGGGCTACTGGGCACCGGAGAGCACCGGCACCAGACTGGCGCACGTCACGCGCTGGGCGAAGCGGCTGCTGCTGCGCTCACCGCGTCGCCTGCCGACGCGGATCCGCGGGGTCGCGCTGCGCGTGGGTCTGGCGGTCCTGGTGACCCTCGGTGCGCTGGTGTGGTTGGGGGCGGACGTCGTCGCCTGGGTGACGGGTGACGCCGAGGCCGGTCTGCCCAGCCTGGCCAAGGCGCTCGCGGCGGTGCTGGGCGCCGTGGTCGTCCGGTTCCTCACGGACAGCCTGGGCGATGCGGCGCGCTACCTCGACGTCCACCCCCGCAACATCGCGCAGCGGCAGGCCATCCGGCGGCGGCTGGTCGACCTGCTCGACGGGCTCCACCGCTCGGGGCGCTACGAGCGCATCGTGGTGGTCGGCCACAGTCTCGGTGGGGTGATCGCCTACGACGCGGTACGGCTGCTGTGGCGGGAACGCTTCCAGGGGGTGGACGTGCCCGCGGATCTCGAGGACACGGCGTTGATGCGGGCCGGGGCGGAACTCGAGGCGGCGGTCGAGGCGGCCCGCCGGCGTGGCCTGCGGGGGTCGGACGTCGGGGACGACCCGACGGTCGACGCGGCGGCAGCGGGGTTCCGCGCGGCGCAGGACCGGTTCGCGGGAGCGCTGCGGGCCGCCATGCCCGGTCGTTGGCTGGTGACGGACCTGATCACGTTGGGTTCCCCGATCGCCCACGCCGGCTGGTTGCTCTCCGACGGGGGGAGCGACCTCGCGATGCGGATCGTCGAACGCGAACTGCCGACCTGCCCGCCCCAGCCCGCGAGCCGCACCGGGTCGCCCGGTCTGAGCTACGGCCCCGACGGGGCCCGGCGGTTGCACCACGGCGCGGTGTTCGGTCCGACCCGGTGGCTCAACGGGTGGTTCGCCGGGGATCCGGTCGGCGGTCCCGTGCTGTCCACGGGCGACGTCGCGAGCGGCCGGTGCGAGCGGGACGCCGGGCTCGGATGTGGCGTGGTCGACCTGCGGTTGGGCGGTCCCCGCGGGGTCCTGCGCGGCCTGGCCTGGCACGTGCGGTACTGGACGGACCCGGACGCGCGGCAGGCGCTGCTGGTGGCCTTGGCGATCACCCGTGCCGGGCTCGATGAACGCGTGGTCGACCTGGCGCCGGCGACGCCGGCCGAAGGAGCCGATCGAGCCGCGACAGGACCCCGCTGACCTGCGGCGATGTGGTGACGGCGCACGCCGCTCCACGGCTGTTCGCCCGACGGGCCGAGGGGTGGCACCATCGCACGGGCCGCCCGATCGGGCGGCGATCACGACGACCGTGCGAGGGCTGGACGGCATGGATGACGCCCGTCCCGGCACCGGGGTGGAACCGCAGGAGTGGACCGGAGCGAGCGGGTCCGCGTGGGCCTCCCGGGCCCGAGCTCCGCTACCTCGACCGGTCCGGCGCTGGCCGTGGATCGTGCTGGCCGCCCTGCTGGCGATCGCGGCGATCGCGGCGACGCTGATCGCGGTCGACCAGTACCAGGTCGCCGCGGAGTGGCAGACGCGCGCCGAGGTGTACGAGCAGCAGCGGGACGAGGCTGCGGACGCGGGTGCCGTGCTCGCGGCCCAGGTCGACGACCTCGACGCGCTGCTCGACACCTCCGAGGCTGACGTCGGCGACCTCGAGGAGCGACTGCGTGTGCTCGCCGACCAGCTGGCGCGCGCCGAGGACACGGCCACCACCGTGTCCGTCGAGCGCGACGTGATCGTCGAGTTGACCGGCCGGATCGCGGATGCGACCGAGGCCCTCGACTCCTGCATCACCCGGCTGTTCGAGCTCCAGACGACCTCGGTCGCGGCCTTCAACCGCGCGGCAGCCGGTGACAGCGTCGACGTGGAGCCGCTCAACGCCCAGGCGGCGCAGGTCACGACGTTCTGCAACGAGGCGCGCAGCGCCGCCGCGTCCGCGGGTGCCGCAGCCGACCGCCTGGCGGAGCGATGAGGGTCCGCGGCACGGTCACCGCCGCGCTCGCGGCCATCGCGTTCGCGGCCGGATGCGTCGCGCCGCCGGAGGACCCCCCGAGCGCGGGCCCGACCATCGACGTCGACCTCGATCGCTCGGCCCGCACCGTCGCGGCCACCTCGGTGGAGCGTCGGGCGCAGGAGGTCACCGTCCGGATCCGTTCGCTCGGGTGCGACCAGTTGGGTCTGGGCTCCGGGTTCGTCCTGCCCGGCGGTCTGGTCGTGACCAACCGCCACGTGCTCGAGCAGCCGGTGGAGGTCAGCATCAACACCTGGGACGGACGCAGCGTCCCGACCGAGGTCGACGGGGTCGCGACCGACTCGGACCTCGCCGTGCTGCAGCTCGCCGAGGACGTCGAGCTGCCCACCGCGGAGCTGCGGACGGACCCGGTCCGGACCGACGAGCCCGTGTTCGCGGTCGGCTACCCGCAGGGTGGCCCCATCACCGTCTCCGCTGGGCGCGTGGTCGGACTCGTCGACGGCAGCCTGTTGGGTGAGCCCGCCGACGTCATCCGGATCGACGCCCCGATCGTGCAGGGCAACTCCGGGGGACCGTTGCTCGATGCCGATGGGCTGGTCGTCGGGGTGGTGTTCGCGGCCGAGCCCTCCCGAGGGACGGGCCTGGCGGTGCCGGTCGCCACGCTCCTGCAACGGCTCGACGGCACACAACTGCGCGCCCCCGAGGGCTGCTGACCGGCACGTCACGTGCTGGTCGGCTCCCTGCAGGGGCGCGCGTCGCGCCGGGGTGGCGGATCCGAGGACCCGCCATCCCGGATCGGATCAGGCGTCGTCGTCCAGGTCTTCCATGTCGTCGTCCATGCCGTCCTCGGGGTCGGCATCGCCGTCGACGCCGTCGTCCTCGCCGAGGTCGTCTTCGATCCCGTCGTCGACGCCGTTGTCGACGCCGTTGTCGGTCTCGCAGCCGACGGCGGCGAGCGCGAGCACGGAGAGGGCGGCCAGGGAGGTGCGGAGGTGACGCGTCACAGTGGATCCTTCGATCGTCGGGGAGTGTCGACGCCCGGTCGATCCGGACGACCTCGACCGGCATCCTGCGATGCCCGTCGTAGATCACTTAGCGTACGGAGCCGTGGTCGCCCTGAACCGGCATCAGCGGCCCGAACGGCCCCCGCTCGACCGGCCCGCTGGCCGGTCACCCGCCGATGGGCCACCGCCGGTGGTGGCCGGACGGTCGTCCGGTCACCGCCTGCCGCGCGCGGCGGAACGGCGGTCCAAGACCGCTCAGGACGGCGTCGCAGAGGATCCGTTGCCGCTGCGTTCCAACGTCCACGCTGGGAGCTCCCAACCGACCCGCGCGAGCTGTTGCTCGAGGTGTTCCGCGGTGCGCAGGGCCGTGGCCCGGCGATCCTCGGAGGGTGGTAGGGTCACGCTCAGTGATGTCGTGCTCGGTCGTCGTCGTCGCACCCAACCGTCGGTGATCGTGGCCTGCTCCAGCGCCCGACGCCCCCGTCGCGATGCGGCGACGATCTCCGCGCGGACCATCGCCCGTCCCCGGTCATCGGTGACCGGAGTGACGCGCAGCGTGGACGTTAGTTCCGTCGCGAGGAGGTGGGCCGCGCGGTTCCAGCGCGAGCCGGGCGCGCGGCTCGTCGCACGCAACGGCGCGACGGTCGGACCCGTTCGGGCCAGCAGCCTGGCCACCAGGTCGCGGTCGAGCACGAGCCTGCCGTCGGGGACGGGCGCGGACCAGTCCACGGTGTCGAGGTCGTGGCGGCGGGTGGTGTCGACGAAGGGCACCGGCGGGGTGGAGGGGCGCCCGCGCGCCACCGTGGGACGTCGCGGCCCGGTGGTCTCCGCGACCATGCGCTCGTAGGCGGCCTGCAGCGCGTGGAACGTGCCCGGGTCGCCGCCGCGATCCGGGTGGTGCTCCCTGGCGAGACGTCGGTAGGCACGTTTGCACGCGGTGGCGTCCGCTGCGACGGAGACACCCAGGGTGCGGGCCGCCTCCTCGCGGGTCAGGGGACGCTCCACCACCGGCCTCCGAGGCTCAGGTCGCGTGCCCGCGGACCGTGGGCACCGTCGGCGCCGCAGGGTACGGACCGACCTCCCGCGTGTCGGGCGCACCCGCCTACGGTGTGCCAGCCGGCCGGGAGCACAGGACCGGCCCACCGCGTGTCCCCGCCCCAGGAGCCGATGCCCCGTGCCTTCCCCCGATGCCGTCGCCGCCGCCCGACTCGCGTGGGGTCGGATGGAGATGATCCACACGCTCCACTACTTCGCGCCCGACGTGCGCGCGGCCCACGGGGCGATCGGCCTCGACGATCCACGGATGTCCTACGTGGCGAGCCGCAGCGCCCCGCTCGGTCCGGTCGGGCCGGAGGTGGTCCTGGCCACCTTCTACAGCTTCGCCCCCGCGTTCGTCCACGCTGCGGTCCCCGCGGCGTGGGAGCGGGTCCAGCCGGGCGAGGTCTGGACGGCCAGCGCCTCGGGCCTGGCCACGACGCTGCGGACCCACCTCGCCGATCACCTCGACGACGTCGTCCGAGCGGGGGAGCTCGCCCGGGAGCTCGCCGCGCTGCATCCCATCCTGGCTCGCCCGCTGGCCGCCGCCTGGTCGGGCGTGCCGACGCACGACGACCCGTACGTGGCGCTGTGGCAGGCGCTCACGGTGATGCGCGAGTCCCGCGGTGACGGGCACCTCGCCTGCCTGCTCGACGCGGAGCTCGACGGGACCCAGGTCCACCTGCTGGCGCGCGGGGACTCCCCGAAGCTGCGCCAGATCCTCGGCGCCATGCGTGGCTGGCAGGACGCGGAGTGGGATGCGGGCGTCGCGCGACTGCAGGAGCGTGGCCTGCTGGACGCCGCCGGGGGACCGAGCGAGGCCGGCCGCGAGCTGCACGCACGCATCGAACGCCGCACCGACGAGCTCGCGGCCGCACCCTGGGCGGCGGCCGCTGCCGCCGGTGACGAACTGATCACCACGCTCGGTCGGCTCGGGGGTGCGCTGCAGACGGCGGGCATCGTGCCCGGTGTCGTCGTCCGCGCCGCTCGGCTCGACGAGTGACGCTGCAGGCGGGTCGGCCGCGCGGATCGGTCGTCAGCGACCGGTCCAGCCGGCGAGCACATCGCACGCCAGCCCGCCGATGTGCTCCAGGGCGTAGCCGCCCTCCTGCAGCAGCAGGGTCGGACGCTCGAGCTGGGCGAGGCGACGTCCGGCCGCGGCGAAGCCCGCGGCACTGACCCCGAGCGAGCCGATCGGATCGGCGGCGGCGGCGTCGAACCCCAGCGACACGACGACGGCGCTCGCCCCGCGCGCGTCGACCTCGGCGATCGCCTCGTCCACCGCCGCGAGCCAGCCCTCGTCGTCGGTCCCGTGCGGCAGCGGCAGGTTGCGGTTGGCCCCGCGACCAGGTCCCTCGCCGACCTCGTCGGTGGTACCGGAGAAGAACGGGAACAGGTGGTCGGGATCGGCGTGCACGGAGACGTAGTGCACCTGCGGATCGCGCCAGAAGACGTCCTGCGTGCCGTTGCCGTGGTGCACGTCGAGGTCGAGGATCGCGACCGGACCGTCCGCGGCCAGCGCGCGGGCGGCGATGGCGGCGTGGTTGAACAGGCAGAAGCCGCCGAGGTAGTCGGACCCGGCGTGGTGTCCGGGCGGGCGTGTCAGCCCGTAGACGACGTCGTGCCCCGCCCGCAGCGCCGCGACCCCGGTCATCGCGATGTCCACGGCCGCGCGAGCGGCGAGGTAGGAGCCGGCCACCAGCGGGGTGCAGGTGTCGAACACCCACCAGCCGGGCGCAGCGAGCGGGGAGGCGCTCGCCCGGCCACCTCGTGCCCAGACCGGCGAGCGGAAGGTGTCCGGGATCATCACCTCGCCGCCGCCGGCGGCCCGCCACGCGTCGTAGCCCTCGCGCAGGAAGGCGATGAGCCCCGGGTCGTGGACGGCCTCGATGGGGGCGAGGTCGTGTGCGTCGGCCTCGAGGACCGGGTGCCCGGCAGCCACGAGTGCCTCGCGGATCCGGGTGGCCCGCGCCGCGACCTCCCGTCGGGGCTCGAGGACCCGGCCGCCGTTGAGCTCGTAGGCCGGGTCGTGCGCGTGGTGGCGATCGTCGACGACGACCGGGACCGGGCCCGGCTCGCTCGGAGCCGTCGGGATCGGGGCGCTCGGCATGGCGGTTCCTCGTCGGGGCGGGGCCGGCATCGTGGCGCACCGTAGGTGGGTGTCCGTCCGCCGCGGTCGTCGGTGCACCGCGCGTCGCGCCGCGCGGACGTATGATGCGAACGGTTCGCGACAACACGGTGTCGGCTGGCCACGCTGGCCCGCCGACCGACGAGGCCCCCCATGGACACCCCCGAGCTCACCGCGCCCGCACTCGCCCTGCGCGGGCTCGCTGCGGGCTACGGCGGCGCCCGGATCCTGCACGGGCTCGACCTGCAGGTCGACCGCGGGGAGCTCGTCGGGCTGGTGGGGCCCTCGGGCTCGGGCAAGACGACCGTGCTCCGGGCCATCCTCGCCCGCGCCGACCGCCACGCGGGCACCGTCGAGGTGTTCGGCCGCGCGGTCGAGCGCCGGGTCCCGGCGCGGGTCGGGTACGTCCCGCAGCTCGGCAGTGTGGATCTCGACTTCCCCCTGACCGTGCTGCAGGTCGTACTGCTCGGCGAGAGCGAGCGGGGTCGTTCGCGGCCCTGGTTCACCCGGGCCGAGCGTCGTCGTGCCCTCGAGGTGCTCGACGAGCTCGGGCTCGCCGAGCTCTCGTCGCGGAGCCTGCGGGCCCTGTCCGGCGGCCAACTGCAGCGCACCTTCCTCGCCCGGGCCCTGGTCCGCGACGCACGACTGCTGTTGCTCGACGAGCCCACCTCGGGGGTCGATCTCGCGACCCGGCGGGACGTGCTGGCGACGGTCTCTGCGCTGCACCAGCGCGGTCTGACGGTGGTGCTCACGACCCACGATCTGAACATGGTCGCGGCGCACCTGCCCCGCACCGTGTGCCTCAACGGGCGCATCACCGCGGATGGGCCGCCCGCGCAGGTCCTGACGCCGCAGGTGCTGCAGGCGACGTACGGGGCACCGATGCGGGTGATCCACGACCGCGGCCGGGTCGTGGTCGTGGACGACGCACCGCTCGGACCCCCGGCGCCCGCGCTGGTGTTCCCCGAGAGGCGGCGGGCGTCGTGAGCGAGCTGCTGCTCGTCCCACTGGAGTACGCGTTCTTCGGCCGTGCGCTGCTCGCGGGGCTGCTGATCGGCGCGATGTCCGGCGCGTTGTCGGTCTTCGTGGTCCTGCGTCGGATGAGCTACATCGGGCACGGGCTCGCCCACGCGGTGCTCGGTGGGGTCGCGGTCGGGGTGGCGATGGGGGTCGACCTGTACGTCGGCGCGATCGCGGCGACGGCGCTGGCGGCCGTGCTGATCGATCGCGTCACCAGGCGACGTGGTCTGCACGCGGACGCGGCAATCGGGGTGGTCACCACGACGATCTTCGCGATCGGGGTCGGGACGCTCGCGCTGGTGCCCACCCGGGTCAACCTCGAGGCGTTGCTGTTCGGCAACATCCTGGGCGTCAACCGCACCGACCTGTCCGTGGCCGCAGCGGTCGGCGCCGCCTTCCTGGTCCTGGTGGTGGTGCGCTACAAGGCGCTGGTCTTCACCACCTTCGACCCGGAGGTCGCCCGCGTCCACGGGATCCGCGTCGACCGCATCGAATTGCTCTTCAGCCTGTTGACCGCGGCGGTCGTCGTCGCATCCGTCCGGGTGCTCGGCGTGCTCTTGATCGCCGCGGCGGTCGTGCTGCCGGCGGCCATCGCGCGGCTGCTCACGCGCGGCTTCGCCGCCATGCTGGCGCTCTCCACGGCGCTCGGGGTGCTCACCGCGGTCGTCGGTCTCTACCTGTCCTTCCACGTCGACGTCCCCTCGGGTCCGACCATCGTGGTCACCGGGGCCCTCCTGTTCGTGCTGGCGTTCGTCGGGACCGCCGTCGCGGGCCGGCTCGGGCTCGCACGGGCACGCCGCGATGCCCGCCCCGGCACGATCGATGTCGACCCAATTGCGAACGTGTCGCGATAACATCCCGGTCCTGCCGTCGAGGATCGTCCGTGTCGCACCGCCTGCTCATCGCCGCCGCTGCTGCGGCCGCCTGCGTGCTGAGCGCCTGTGGGACCGCGGCCGACGACTCCCTGCTGCAGCAGGACGATCCGGTCGACGCCGCACCCGAGCGCGCGGACGAGGACCTCGAGCAGCCGGTCGCCGACCCGCAGCCAGGGGCCCCGGCGCTGCGCGTGGGCACCACGGTGGCGCCCGTCGCCGATCTGATCGGCATGGTCGGCGGCGATCGTGTCGAGATCTCCACGATGGTCCCGCCCGGGGCGGACGCGCACACCTACGAACCCCGCCCGCAGGACGTGGTCACCTTGACCGAGGTGGATGCCTACCTGGGGGTCGGTCTGGCGCTCAACGACGGTGCGCTGCGTCTGGCGGAGGAGCAACTCCCCGACGGCGCGCCGATGATCCTGCTGGGCGAGGCGCTCGCGGACGACGACCTCGTCTTCGACCACAGCCACGGCGACGGCCACGACCACGGACACGCGCACGACGACGACCACGGACACGCGCACGACGACGACCACGGGCACTCGCACGGGGGAGCGGACGACGAGCTCGGTCCCAACCCCCACGTGTGGACCTCCGTGCGCACCGCGAGCGAGCTCGTCCGGATCATCGAGGTGACCCTGACCGAGCTCGACCCGGAGGGACGATCCACCTACGCGCGCAACGCCGCGCGTGGGGGGGGGGTGCTGGCCCCCCCCGCGCGGCCCCAACCGGGCGGGGCCGGGGGCCAACCCCCCCGCCACCC
>JAFIEQ010000014.1 GCA_020832455.1 Nitriliruptoraceae bacterium | reverse complement strand
CCCGCCGGCCCCTGCGCCGCCGCCCGCGCCGGCCCCGCCGCCGGATCCCACGCCTGATCCCGACCCTGATCCCGCTCCTTTCGGGCCCGTCCAGGTCAACTTCCAGTCGGCGGCGGTGAGCGCCCCGACCGGCTACCTCGTCGATGTCGGCGCGCCCTTCGGGCCCCGCACCACCAGCGAGGACGTGGGACCGCTCGTGTACGGCTGGCGCGACCAGGTCACGGGGGAGCCCATCGACCTGTCCGTGGGGGGGTCCACCCCGGGCAACGGCCGTCAGCGAGGCATCCAGTCGGACCCACGGCTCGACACGTTGATGCACATGCAGTCGATCGATCTGCAGCGCACCGGTGCCGCCTTCAACGGCACGCCCGCCTACGCCTACTGGGAGCTCGAGGTGCCCAACGGCACCTACGAGGTCACCGTGGCCGTCGGGGATGCGCAGTCCTTCCCGGACCCGGAGCGGCACGCGATCAACGTCGAGGGCCGTCAGGTGATCGCCGGGCACGTCCCGAGCGGCGGCAACGGCTCGTCCTCACGTCACGCGACGGCGACCGCCATCGTGGAGGTCGAGGACGGTGCGCTGACCGTCGACGCGGTCGGGGGACGCAACACCAAGATCCACTACGTCGAGGTGGCCGCCACCGACGAGCCGCCGGACGAGCTCCCGACGGCGCGCCGCGCCAGCTTCCTGACCCTGGTGCTCACGAGCCTGGAAGGCAACGTGGTCCAACTCGGGGGCGAGGCACCCGACGTCAGCTCGGCCGTCCTCGTGGACAGCTCGCCCGGCACGCTCAACACCGCGGGTCAGAACCTGCGGATCTCGTTCGACCGCCGACCCTCGGGACAGGTCTGGGTGGTGATCCACTACGCGGCCGCCGATGGCCCCCGTGAGGTCCGGGTCCTGTTCACCACCCCCTGAGTCCAGCTCCCCGACCCGGTCGACCTGTCCCGACCGGCTCGCGGTCCGGTCAGGCTGGGTCGGTGATCGCGGTCCCGCAGGCGGGGCAGGTGGCCGCGAAGGTCGCCTCGTCGCAGCTGGGACACGCTCGCGGGGTGCGCGTCGCCGCCAACGTCGCGGCGTGGCGGGCCTCACGCCGACGCCGCCAGCGCAGCACCGCGAACAGCCAGGCGGCCGCAGCAGCGATGGCCACCAGCGGGTTCCCCGACACCAGCAGCGCGACCCCCGCGACCGGAAGCACGCTCAGCGTCAGCAGCAGGTCGAAGAGGAACGGCCACGCCCGGTCACCGTGGGGATCGACGGCACTCGGTCGGGAGATGTTGATCTGCCGGTCCCGCTCGAAGGCGGCGGCGTGCTCGTCGGCGTCGCGGGGTGCACGTTCCTGGTGGTGACGTCGGTCGCCGTGCTCGGTCTCCATGCGCGGGCCTCCCCCTGGGACCCGGACCGTCCGCGACGTCCGGGCACGGCATCGTAGGACCGACAGGGAGGCGCAACGTTGGTGTTCACCGATCGTTCAGGTCCGGCGCCGACCAACGCGCGGGACCCAGGTGGCCGCTGCCGGCCGGTCGTCGCGGGTCCATGGGGTGTCGGAGGCGCGAAGTAGGCTCGCAGCCCCCGTCGTGACCCGCCCGCGCACCGCTGGAGGACCGCCCGTGGCCACCTCGCCGTCCCCCGCGACCCGGGCCCGACACGACGAGTTGGCACGGGCCATCCGGGACGCGCGGTACCGCTACTACGTGCTGTCCGATCCGCCGATGCCCGACGGGGAGTTCGACGGGCTGGTCCGTGAGCTCGAGCAGCTCGAGGCCGACCATCCGAGCCTGATCACGCCGTCCTCGCCCAGCCAGCAGGTGGGCGCGCCGACCGACAGCGCGTTCCCCCCGGTCGAGCACCCGCTGCCGATGCTCAGCCTCGACAACGCGTTCTCCCGTGAGGAGCTCGAGGCGTGGGCCACGCGCGTCACCCGCGACGTCGAGGATGTCGCGTTCGTCTGCGAGCTCAAGATCGACGGGGTCGCGATCGACCTCGTGTACCGCGGCGGGGTGCTCACCACCGCGGGCACCCGCGGCGACGGCACGGTCGGTGAGGACGTCACCGCGCAGATCCTGACCGTGGACGACGTCCCCTACCGGCTCGACGTCGACGACCCACCGGCGCTGCTCGAGGTCCGCGGCGAGGTCTACTACCCCCTCGATGCGTTCGAGGCCATGAACGCCGCACGGATCGAGCGCGGCGAGCCCGCCTTCATGAACCCACGCAACGCCGCCTCCGGGGCGCTGCGGCAGAAGGACCCGCGGGTCACCGCGACCCGTCCCCTGTCGGTGTGGTGCCACGGGCTCGGCGCGCTCGAGGGGATCGGGTTCGACTCCCACCACCAGGCGTTCGCCTGGCTACGCGACGCCGGTCTGCCGACCGCGCGGGAGACCGAGGTGCACACCGACCTCGACGCGGTCTGGGATTTCGTCGAGCGGTGGACCGCGGCACGCCACGACGTCGCCTACGAGATCGACGGCGTGGTGGTCAAGGTCGACGACCTGGCCCACCGCGAGCAGCTCGGGTTCACCGCCCGCGCGCCGCGCTGGGCGATCGCCTACAAGATGCCGCCCGTCGAACAGGCCACCACGCTGCGGGCGATCGAGGTCAACGTCGGACGGACCGGCAAGGCGACGCCCTACGCGGTGCTGGAGCCCGTCCTGGTCGCCGGGACGACGATCACCTACGCGACCCTGCACAACGAGATCCAGGTCCAGGCCAAGGACGTCCGGGTCGGCGACCGGGTCATGGTCCGCCGCGCCGGTGACGTGATCCCGGAGGTCGTCGGGCCGATCCTGAGCGATCGGCCCCAGGGCACGCAGCCGTGGTCGATGCCGGCCGAGTGTCCGTTCTGCGGTGAGCCGCTCGTGCGCCCGGAGGGTGAGGCCCACCACCTGTGCGAGAACGTGGACTGCCCGAACCGCCTGCGTGAGTCGCTGGCGCACCTGGCCTCGCGCGGCGCGTTGGACATCGAGGGGCTCGGCGAGCAGACCGTGGAGCTGCTGCTGGCCGAGGGGCTCGTCGCCGACCTCGCCGACGTGTTCCGTCTGCAGGACCGACGCGAGCAGCTGCTCGCGCTCGAGAAGTGGGGCGACAAGCGGGTCGACAACCTGATCGCCGGCATCGACGCCGGACGGCAGCGTCCCCTGGACCGGATCCTGGTCGCGCTCAACATCCGCCACCTCGGCCCGACCTACGCGAAGACCCTGGTCCGGGCACGGCCGAGCCTGCAGGCGATCCGTGATGCGGGCCCCGAGGAGCTCGAGGCGATCGACGGCATCGGCCCGGTCATCGCGGCGGCCGTGCACTCCTGGTTCGCCACGCCACGCAACGCCGAGCTGGTCGACGAACTCGTGGCGCTCGGGATCACCACCGACGCCGAGGTGGCGACGCCGACCGGCGCGCAGGCCGACCTGCTCGCCGGCTGGACGGTGGTGGTCACCGGCACGCTGGAGGACTTCAGCCGCACGGAGGCCAAGGAGGCCCTGGAGTCCCGCGGGGCGAAGGTCACCGGCAGCGTGTCGGGCAAGACCTCCGTGGTGGTCGCGGGCGCCGATCCCGGCTCCAAGCTCGACAAGGCGGCGTCGCTGGACGTACCGGTCGCCGACGAGGCGGCCTTCCACCACCTGCTGGAGCACGGCGAGCTGCCGGACGGATGAGCGGCCCCCGCTTCGACCCCGCCCACTACCCGGGGCCGCGTCCGTCGGGTCCGGTGGTGGTCCGGGGCGGCGAGGTGGCCGGGCTCGACCCGGCCGCCCGCGCCGCGCTCGACGAGCGGATCGCGCGCGACGAGGTCGTCTGCAGTGTCGCCTACGGCTCCAACGCGTCACCCGAGCGGTTGTTCGACAAGGGGTTGGACGCCGCAGGCGCCTGGCTGTTGCCCGCGACCATCGACGGGTGGGTGCCGGCCTTCGAGGCTCGGCGGACCGGGTACGGGGCGGTGCCGTTGACGTTCGTGCCCGAGCCCGCCGCTCGCACGGCGACGTGGGTGCTCGCGCTGCCCCGGACGGCGCTACCCACCCTCGACCGCACCGAGGGGCGCGTCGCCGACCACACGCCCGTGCCGCCGCCGGGGGAGGAGGGGGACGCGGACGGCGCCCCGCCCGGGACCTACCAGCTCGGTCGGGTCGGGCGGGTCGTGCTCGACGACGGGGCGTGGCTCGCCGACGGGCTCGCGTACCTGCCCGGACCACGCGCCCGGGTACAGGTCGATGGGGACGGCACTTGGCGGACCTGGCCGCGGGTCGATCAGGGCTCGGCCCGGCGCCACCTCGATGTCGGTGGACCCTCGCAGCCCGCGCCACCGGTGACCACGGTCGTGCTGGGTCCGTGGCCCGCGACCCCGCTGCTCCGACCCGGCTGACGGGGCGTCCCGGCGTCCGACCGGACGCCGTTGCGCAGGGTCCGTGGGCGCTCAGCTGCGCACCGCGGTTCGTTCGCCGATCCAGCGGCTCATCAGCTCGTGGACCTGCGGTGCGACGGGCTGTCCCGAGCGCACCTGGCGCTTGTAGGCGCCGGGACGGCCACCATCCTCGCAGGTCCGCAGGATGTGGTTGACGCCGGGTAGGCGGTGGACCTCGACCGGGGCGTGGGTCACCAGAGCCTCGATCCGCGCGAGGTCGTCGGGGTCCACCTGCAGGTCGAGGTCGCCCGTGATCGCGAGCACGGGCATGCGGATCGCGGCGAGATCGATCGCCGGGTCGTGGTCGATGAAGCCCCGCATCCACCCGGCGTTCAGCCGCACCCCCTGCACACGGATCACGTCCCGATCGGTGCCGCGCACCCGGGCGAACAACTTCGTCTGGGCACGCGCCGGGGTCTGGCGCAGCAGCCGCATCAGTGCTCGGACCGCTCGGGGCAGGGTCGGCAGGATGCGCTCCGCCTGCCAGGCCAGCACCTGCGCACCGGTGACCGCTGGCCCCGAGAGCAGCACAACGCCGGCCAGGTCCGGGTGGGCGGTGCCCAACGCCGCGGCGTGCAGGGCGCCCTCGCTGTGGCCGATCACCACGACGCGCCGGGGGTCGATATCCGGTCGAGAGCGCAATGCGGCCAGCGCCGCGGCGGCGTCGTCACGGGCGTCGGTGAAGGTCGTCTCGACGTACGAGCCCTCGGAGTCCCCGACCCCCCGCTTGTCGTATCGCCAGGTCGCGATCCCGGCGCGGGCCAGCGCCGCAGCGATCTCGCGGGTCACGCCGAGCGCCAGCCTGTCGTGGTCGCTGTCGCGGTCCACCGGACCGGAGCCGACGATCAGCAGCGCGGCCGCGTGCGGACCATCGCCGTCGGGCAGCGTGCAGGTGCCGGCGAGACGGCTGGTGCCGTCGGCGGCGAGGAAGGAGACGGGGTGATCGGCGGGCATCTGGCGCTCCTGGGTTCCGCGGGATGTCGCGGGCATCCGCTATCGTTCTCATATACGAGAACGATACGGCCGCGGCGAGCGGTCGGGGAGGTCGACGGACCCGATGAGCGACGAGCGCACGAGGTTGGTCCTGCATCCGGTGCGGTTGCGGCTGCTGCAGGCCGCGCTCGGCCGAGAGCTCACCACGGCTGCGCTGGCCGACGCGGTGCCGGACGTGCCGACCGCGTCGCTCTACCGCCACGTGGCCGCGCTGGTGGACGGCGGGGTGCTGGAGGTCGTCGCCGAGCGGCAGGTCCGCGGGGCGGTCGAGCGCACGTTGCGGGTGGTGCTCGATGCGGCGTCGATCGGCCCCGAACGGGCCGCGACGATGTCGAGTGAGCAGCACCGAGACGCGGTCACGGCCTTCCTCGCCGGTGTGTTGCAGGCCGCCACCGATTACCTCGACACCGAGGGGGCCGCGCCCGCCGAGGACGGGTTCGGCTACCGCCAGATCGCGGTGTGGGCGGACGACGACGAGCTCGACCACCTGCTCGAGGCGATGCGGGCGCCGCTGCGTGCTGCGGCGAGCAACCCGCCGGCTCCGGGCCGGCGCCGGCGGGTGCTCACCACGGTCCTGGTCCCCGATGCGGTGCCCGCCGAGCCTGGCGAGGCCCACGACCCGGCCCACGACCCGGCCCACGACCCGGATGCCAGCGGATCCGACGACAGGTCGCGGTGAGACTCAGGGCCGCAGCATCGCGGGGTGCAGCCGCGCCGCGGTCCCACGCCGGTAGCTCTGGGCGGGACGACCACCGCCCGGTCCCGGTCGGCTGCGTTCTCCCGTCGGGACCACGAAGTCCTCCACGGACCGCACCTTGCGCCGGAAGTTCGCGTCGTCGAGGGCGACGCCCCAGACGGCCTCGTAGATGCCCCGCAGTTCCGCGAGGGTGAAGGGTTCGCTGACGAAGGCGGTCGCCAGCGGCGTGTACTCGAGCTTCGCGCGGGCGCGCTCGATCGCGTCCGGGATGACGGCGTCGTGGTCGTAGGCGAGGCGTGGTGGGCGCGGCCCGTCGAGCTCCGCCACGTCGATCAGCCGCGCGCGGGTGCCGAGGCGGGCGTCGGTCGTGGGCGTCAACGCGAGGTAGACGACGGAGACGACGCGGGCGCGCGGGTCACGGGCGATCGCGCCGTAGGTCCGCAGCTGCTCGAGGTGGGCGTCGGGGGCGCGCAGGCCCGCGAGCTCCGCCAGGGCCCGGTGGGCGGTCGCGTCCAGGTCCTCGTCATCGCGGACCCGGCGACCCGGCAGCGCGAGCGATCCGTGCAGGGCCGGGTCGTCCGGCTCGACCAGCAGCAGCTGCAGCCGTCCTTCGGTGACGGTCAGCAGGGCGACGTCGACGGCGACCGCGCAGGCCGAGGTGGGGGCCCTGTCCGGTGCGCGGACACGGGCGGCCACCTACGCCATCACCACCTGGACGCCGGCATCGCGCATCGCATCGACCGCGCGTTGACCGTCGCCGGCCTCCAACTCCACCATCCGCGTCGTCGCCAGCGGGAGCACCGTGTCGTACCCGAGGCGGACCGCGTCCAGCGCCGTCTCCTTCACGCACACGTCACCGGCGAGGCCCGTGACCACGACGGTGCGCACCGAGCGCTCCTCGAGCATCCGTCCGAGCTGGGTCGCGGCCTGCTCGCCCGTCTCGGGGTCACGCACCGAGAACCCGGAGTAGCCGTCCTCGCCGTCCACGCCCTTGCGGACGATCAGGGCGTCCTCGGGTACGTCGAGATCGGGGTGCAGCTCGGCGCCCCACGTCTCCGCCACGCAGTGGACGGGCCAGACCCCACCGTCCTTGGCGAAGTGCGGGGTGTGCTCGGGATGCCAGTCCTGGGTGTAGACCACGGTGGCACCGGCCGCTCGGGCCGCGCCGACCTGCTCGTTGACCAGAGGCACGACCGCGTCGCCCCCCTCGACGTACAGCCCCCCGTCCGGATCGGCGAAATCGTTCTGGACGTCGACGACCACCAGGGCCGTCGTCGGATCGAAACGTGGGCGGTCGCTCATCGGTGGCTCTCCTCCAGGATCGGGTGGTCGTGGACCGTGGGCAGGCAGGGTTCGCCGTCGGCCAGCGCGAGTGCACCGGGGTGCAGCTCGGCCAGCGCGCTGCGGTGGTGGGACCGGATCTCCTCGAGCGACGGCTCGTGCAGGACCTCCCCGTCGGCCATGGCGGTCACCTGCAGGGCACGGTGGTCGGCGGGGACGGTGGCGTCCCAGGCCTGGAGCACCTCGGCGTCGGCGCGCCCGCCGGCCAGCCGCCGACCGGCGCGCTTGTGGGTCCCGACCGTGGCCTTGTCACCACCACCCTTCGCCACCGCCTCGAGCGGACCGTCCGGGCGACGTGCGCGGGCGACCAGCTTGTAGACGAAGCCGGCCGTCGGATGCCCGCTCCCGGTCACCAGGCGGGTCCCGACGCCGTAGGCGTCGATCGGGGCGGGTGCCAGCGCCGCGATCCGGTCCTCGTCCAGGTCGCCGCTGACCACGATGCGCGTACCGGTCGCGCCGGCGGCGTCGAGTTGCCGTCGAGCGGCGTGCGCCTGCGCGCCGAGGTCCCCGGAGTCGATGCGGACCGCGCCGAGCCCCTTGCCCGCGACCTGCAGGGCGGTCGTGATCGCCGTCGGGACGTCGTAGGTGTCGACCAGCAGCGTCGTGCCGGGGCCCATCGCGCTCACCTGGGACTCGAAGGCGGTCCGCTCGTCGTCGTGCAGGAGCGTGAACGCGTGCGCGGAGGTCCCGAGCGTCGGGACCCCGAACCGCGCTCCCGCCGCCAGGTTCGAGGTGCCGTCGAAGCCGACGAGGTAGGCGGCGCGGGCCGCAGCGACGGCGGCCTCCTCGTGGGCGCGGCGGCTACCGAACTCGAACAGCCCCCGTCCCTGCGCGGCCGTGACCATCCGCGCGCCAGCGCCGGCGACCGCCGAGTCGTGGTTGAGCACGCTCAGGATCAGGGTCTCGAGCACCACCGCGTCGGCGAAGGTGCCCTCCACGGTCAGCACGGGGGAGTTGGGGACGAAGACCTCGCCCTCGCGGTAGCCGTGCAGCCGTCCGCGGAAGCGGTACCCCGCGAGCCACGCGAGGGTGGCGGGGGAGACGACGCCGTGGTCGTCGAGCGCGGCCAGGACCGCGTCGTCGAACCGGAACGATGCGATCGCCGGCAGCAGTCGCCCGAGCCCGGCCACGACGCCGTAGCGCCGTCCGGCGGGCAGCCGTCGGGTGAAGGTCTCGAACACGCACGGCCGCTCCGCGGTGCCGTCGGCCAGTGCGGCGTCGAGCATCGTGAGTTCGTAGCGGTCGGTGAACAGCGCCGGGGAGTTCGAGGGCGGCACGGAGGGGGACACCGGGGAGCCTGACGCGGGGAAGAGGTTCTGGTCACACTGACAGTAACTCATCCGCGGGCCGCACACCACCGCTCAAGACCTCGGTCAGGTGGCCGATGCGCAGGACGAGGGCTCATGAGGTGTGCGGTCGCACGCGTCGCAGGAGCCAGCGAGGTCGGGAGCGCTGTGGCTCGTCGCGATGAACCGGGACCGTTCGATCCCGTGCTGCGTCATGGCCGCTTCAGCGGGTACTGGTGGGTCGTGACGGGGCTGGCCACGCTCGCCGCGGGTTCCGCGCTGCTGCAGCTCGAGTCCGCGGACATCGAGGCCCTGGACATCGCGTTCTGGGTCGTCCTCGGCTTCGTGATCCTCGGTGAGATCCGACCGGTGGTCGCCTCCAAGGAGCTGTCCCCGTCGGGGGTCAACCTCGCGACGGCGTTCCACTTCGCCGTGCTGATCACCTGGGGGCTGCCTGCGGCGCTGATCGGCGTCCTCGTGGGCAGCGCCATCGGGGACCTGGTGCGGCGCAAGGAGTGGTACCGGACGCTGTTCAACCTCTCGCAGTACACCCTCGGCTACCTGAGCGCCTGGGTCGTGCTCGCCGCGCTGGGGTGGAGCGCCAGCCCGCAGACGCCTGCGACGCTGCAGCCGCGCGACCTCGGTCTGATCGTGATCGCGGCGGTCGCCTACCACCTGGTGAACCTCGGGTTGGTCGGCACCGCGGTCGGGCTCGTGAGTGGCCAGTCCCTGCGACAGTCGGTCTTCGGGGACTTCTGGTGGCACACCTCGACGACCCTCGGCGTCATGGCGTTGTCCCCGCTGGTCGTGGTCGTCATCGCCACCAGCTGGGGGTTCCTGCCGTTGCTGCTGCTCCCGCTGGCGCTCGTCTGGGCCACGGCCCAGCTCGCGCTCGACCGCGAGCACCGCGGTCTGCGTGACGAGCTGACGAGCCTCGCCAACCGCGCCAGCATCGCCGATCTCGTGGCGCAGCGCAGTCAGCAGGCGGAGCCGCCGCGCGCGGCGCTGTGCCTGCTCGACCTCGACCGGTTCAAGGAGGTCAACGACACGCTCGGGCACTCGACCGGCGACCAGCTGCTGCAGGCCGTCGCCTCCCGACTGCGCACGGCCTGCCGCGACGACGACGTGGTCGCCCGCCTCGGCGGCGACGAGTTCGCGCTCCTGCTCGACATCGACGAGGTGTGGGAGGCCGAGCGCATCGTGGGACGCATCACCGATGCGATCCGGGCACCCTTCGAGGTCGGCGGCATCCTGCTCGAGGTCGAGGTCAGCGCGGGCATCGCCCTGTTCCCCGACCATGGGCAGGACCTGGAGACGCTGCTACGGCGGGCCGACCTCGCGATGTACGAGGCCAAGGGCTCGGGCGAGACCCTGGTGTCGTTCGACCCGGAGCTCGATCAGCGGACCCCCGGCCGGCTCGCGCTGCTCGCCGAGCTGCGGCAGGGGCTGCCCCGCGGCGAGCTCTTCCTGGCCTACCAGCCCCAGGTGCGTGCGAGCGACGGGCGACTTGTCGGTGCGGAGGCCCTGCTGCGCTGGCAACACCCCACCCGTGGGCTGCTGCTCCCCGGGGCGTTCCTGCCCCAGGCGGAGCACACGGCGGTGATGCGCGAGGTGACGGCGTACGTGCTGCGGGCCGTCATCGCCCACCTCGGGGTCTGGCGCGATGCCGGGCTCGGTATCCCCGTGTCGATGAACGCGTCCCTGCACGACCTGGCCGATCAACGGTTCGCCGATCTGGTCGCCGACTCCCTCGCGCAGGCGCAGGTCCCGCCCGACCGGCTGTGCCTGGAGATCACCGAGCAGGCGCTGGTGAGCGACCCGACCCGGGTCCTGCTCACCCTGGAGCGGCTGCACGGCATGGGTGTCCAGCTCAGCCTGGACGACTTCGGCACCGGGCACGCCTCGCTCACAAGGCTCAAGCAACTGCCCGTGGACGAGGTCAAGATCGATCGTCAGTTCGTCATCGACCTCGACGCGGGCGACGCGGCCGATCGGGCGGTCGTGCGCGCCGTGATCGAACTGGCACACGCCTGTGGGTTGCGCACCATCGCCGAGGGGGTGGAGACCGAGGCGCAGCGGGCCACGCTCGCCGGGCTCGGGTGCGACGTGATCCAGGGCTGGCTGATCGCCCCCGCGCTCACCGCCGAGGAGTTCGCGTCCTGGCTCGAGGGCGAACGGACCCTCGGACCGCCGTTGCCGGCCGTGCCTGGGCCCACCGGCGAGTAGTCCCCGGGGTGCTCCGGCCGTGCTCCTGCCGCGCCGGGCCCGCGGGGCGCTCCACCGGGCGCTGGGGTAGCGCCCGTGCCGGGGGAGCGTCGGGTCCGGAGCGCTAGCCTCGCGAGCGTCCCGTGCCCGACGCCCGCAGGAGGCCCCCGTGGCCCTGTCCGAAGACGAGGTCCGCCACGTCGCCCGGTTGGCGCGGCTGTCGCTGACCGACGACGAGGTGGCCGCGCTCGCGCCGCAGCTGTCCGAGATCCTGGGCTACGCCGAGCAGGTCGGCCAGGTCGCGGCCGCCGAGGTGGCACCGACCACCCACCCGTTCGCACCGACCGATGTCGCCCGCGCCGACGAGCGCCGCCCGTCGCTGGCTCGCGACGAGATCCTGGCCGGCGCGCCGCACGTCGAGCAGGATCGCTTCGCCGTGCCGCGCATCGTCGCGGAGGAGGGCTGAACATGAGCGACCCCTCCCTCACGAGCACGACGGCGCTCGAGCTCGCCCGGCGGATGCGCGCCGGCGAGGTGTCCGCCCGCGAGGTCGTCGACGCCCACCTCGACCGGATCGCCGCCACCGACGGCGTCGTCGCCGACGGGCCCGTCTGGCACGGTCGGGACGCCGCCGAGCTCGGCCCGGACGACGTCCACGCCTACCTCGCCGTCACGGCGGACGCGGCGCGCGAGCACGCGGACGACATCGACCGGCGCCGCGCCGCCGGGGAGGAGCTCGGGCCGTACGCCGGCGTGCCGCTCGCCCTCAAGGACGTGCTCACCATGCGGGGGGCCCCGACCACCTGCGGCTCGCGGATGCTCGAGGGGTGGGTCCCGCCCTACGACGCGACCGTCACCACCTCGCTGCGCGTGGCGGACGTCGTCGTGCTGGGCAAGACCAACATGGACGAGTTCGCGATGGGCTCGTCCACCGAGAACTCGGCCTACGGCGACACCCGCAACCCGTGGGACCTCGACCGGGTCCCGGGTGGCTCGAGCGGCGGTTCCGCGGCCGCGGTCGCTGGTCTGCTCGCCCCGTGGGCGATCGGGACGGACACCGGTGGCTCGATCCGCCAGCCCGCGGCGTTGACCGGCCTCGTGGGCGCCAAGCCCACCTACGGCACCGTCTCGCGACGCGGGCTGGTCGCGTTCGCGTCCTCGTTAGACCAGGCCGGCCCCTTCGCCCGGACGGTCGAGGACGCGGCGGCGCTGCAGTCGCTCATCCAGCACCACGACGAGCGGGACTCGACCTCCATCCGCGACACGGTCCCGGACCTGATGGGTGGGCTGGTCGGCGACGTGGCCGGCATGCGCATCGGCGTGGTCCGCGAGCTGCAGGGGGAGGGCTACGAGCCGGGGGTCGAGGCCGTGTTCGCCGCCTCGCTGGAGCGCCTGGCGTCGCTCGGCGCGGAGATCGTCGAGGTCTCCCTGCCCCACGCGCCGTCCGGGTTGCCGGCGTACTACCTGATCGCGCCGTCCGAGGCGTCGTCCAACCTCGCGCGCTTCGACGGGGTCCGCTACGGCCTGCGCGTCGACGCACCGACCGCGGAGGAGATGAACGCGGCCACCCGCGCCGCGGGGTTCGGTCCGGAGGTCAAGCGCCGCATCATGATCGGCACCCACGCGCTGTCCAGCGGCTACTACGACGCCTACTACCTGCAGGCCTCCAAGGTCCGCACGCTGATCGCGCAGGACTTCCGCACCGCGTTCGGTGAGGTCGATGCGCTCGTCAGTCCGACCTCGCCGACGGTGGCGTTCGGGCTCGGGTCCAAGGCCGACGATCCGTTGGCGATGTACCTCAACGACGTCGCCACCGTCCCGGCCTCGCTGGCGGGCAACCCCGCGTTGAGCGTGCCCGCCGGGCTGGCCGAGGCACCCGACGCCCCCGGTTCGCAGCTCCCGGTGGGCCTGCAGATCATGGCGCCGCTGAAGCGCGACGACGTGATGTACCGCGTCGCCCACGCCTTCGAGCAGGCGACCGGCTTCGACTGGCGACCGCGGGGTCCGCGCGCCGTCGGGCACGGTGCGGACACGACCGGGGAGGTGGCCCGATGAGCGCCGACACGTTGCTGCCGCAGGGTTGGGAGCTCGTCGTCGGGCTCGAGGTCCACGTGGAGCTGCAGACCAACACCAAGATGTGGTGCGGCTGCTCGACCGAGTTCGGGGACGAGCCCAACACCAACGTCTGCGAGGTCTGCACCGGACAGCCGGGGTCCCTGCCGGTGGTCAACGCGCAGGCGATCGAGGACGCCATCCTGCTCGGGCTCGCGCTCAACGGTGGCGTCGCCGAGGTCTGCCGCTTCCACCGCAAGAACTACTTCTACCCGGACCTGGCCAAGAACTACCAGATCAGCCAGTACGACGTCCCGCTGATCCACGACGGTCACCTGGACGTCGACGTCGTGGTGAGCGACGACGCGGGTGAGGAGTCGATCGATCGCCGCCGGGTCCGGATCGAACGCCTCCACATGGAGGAGGACACCGGCAAGTCCCTGCACGTGGGCGACACGGGCCGGCTGCACGGCGCCGACCGCTCGTTGATCGACTACAACCGGTGCGGCATCCCGCTACTGGAGATCGTCTCCCGACCCGACATCCACGATCCGGAGACCGCGCAGGCCTACCTGCGCGAGCTGCAGGCCATCGTGCAGGCGCTCGGGGTCTCCGATGCGCGGATGGAGGAGGGCTCGATCCGCTGCGACGCGAACGTGTCGGTGCGCGAGGTCGGCGACGAGCTCGGCACGCGGACGGAGATCAAGAACCTCAACTCGGTGCGCTCGCTCGGCCGCGCGATCCGCTACGAGGCGCAGCGGCAGGTCGCCGTGATCGAGGACGGCGGCACGATCCGCATGGAGACCCGCCACTGGGACGAGTCGGCCGGCCGCACGGAGACACTGCGGGTCAAGGAATCGGTCACCGACTACCGCTACTTCCCCGATCCCGACCTGGTGGAGATCACCTCGCCGGCGGACAGGGTCGAGGCAGCACGTGCCCGGCTGCCGGAGCTCCCCGCGGCGGCGCGGTCCCGCCTGGCGCAGGCCGGGGTCGTGCGTGAGCAGGCGGCGGCGATCGTCGGGGCCGGCACGCTCGGGTGGTACGACGACGCGGTCCGGGCCGGTGGGGACCCCCAGTTGGTCGCCAACTGGCTGGCGGGTGACCTCGTCGGGCAGTTGGCCGCCGCCGAGGTGACGCTCGAGGAGTCCGGGGTGACCGGCGCCCACCTGGCCGAGCTGGTCGGGTTGGTCGCCGACGGCACGCTGTCGACCAAGCTGGCGCGCCAGGTGCTCGACGGACTGATCGAGGAGCGCGGCGCCAAGACGCCCGCCGAGGTCGCCAAGGACCGCGGGCTCGAGCAGGTCTCCGACGAGGGCGAGCTGCGCACGATCGTCGAGCGGGTCATCGCGGCCAACGCCGACACCGTCGAGGACATCCGCGGCGGCAACGCGAAGGCGATCGGTGCGCTCGTCGGGCAGGTCATGAAGGAGACCCGCGGGCAGGCCGATCCGCGCAAGACCAACGAACTGCTCCGCGAACTCATCGGCTGACCCACGCCAGGGACGTCCCGTCCCCGAACGGGGGATGCCGGGCCGCACGTCCCACGTGCCCGGCCGGAAGCGGAACCCCGTGGTCACCCCCGCACGGCCCCATCCCGCGCCCCCCGACCCGGCGTGGCCGGGGTGTGCCGCGCCCGCCGTGCCGGGCGCGCGCTGGTGTGCCAGGTGCGGAGCCCCGCGCTCGACGGGCCGGGGGACCGGGGCGACCGACGCGGCGGACCCGGGCCGACGCGCGCGCCCCGGCTCCCGGGTCGCGCTCGCGCTCGGCGGTGCCGGACTCGTGCTGGTCGCCGTCCTCGGGCTGACCCCGCTGGGTCCCGATGGCGGCATCCTGGTCCGCGGGTCCGCGCCGACCGGCAGCGTCGACGGTCCGGCGGCCGGCGGACCGGCGATCGACGAGGCGACGGTGGCCCTCGATCGGATCGCCCCCGCCGAGCGCGCTGACGCGCGGGCGATCGACCTCGAACGGCCGGTGTGTCTCGCCACGCCCGACTGCATCTCCTGGAGCGTGGAGGTCCCCGGTCGTGGTCCGGTGTGGCGTGACGCGTCGAGCACGGAGGGTCTGCTGCTGCTCACCGACCGGCTCGGCACCCTCGCGCTCGACCTCGACGACGGTCGGCAGCGCTGGCGGATCGAGGCGGACCCGACCGCGCCCGTCGGGACGCGGAGCCACGCGACCAGCGACGGGGTGCTGCTGCGCATCGAACGCGATGCCGTGGTGATGGCCCACGACCTCGAGGACGGGGCGCGACGCTGGCGTGTGCCGTTCCCGGGGGCGACGCAGGTGCGCCAGGCGCGGACCTACGGCGACACGATCGTCGTCACCGCCGACACGGTGGTCGTCACCGCGGACTCGGTGGTCGGCGCGCGTCGGCCCGCTCGCGTCGTCGCGGGCTTCGAGGCCGCCACCGGCGCCCTGCGCTGGCACCACGCGGGAGGCCACGTCTCGCTCGGCGCGAGCGGGCCCGTGCTGGCCGACGAGGGTGGACGGGTCCGCCTGGTCGACCCCGAGGACGGCGTCGAGCGCTGGCGGACCGATGTCGGTGGTGGGCTCGCGTCGCTGCGCACGGTGGGTGGCGCGATCGTGGTCACCGGCTGGGCCGGGACGAGGATCCTCGATGCGTCGATCGGGGAGCTGGTCCAGGACCTGCCCGGCCCGGTCCGCGTCGTGCTCGAGCTACCCGAGCTGCTGGTGGCCGTCGGTGCCGAACAGGTGCACCTGCTCGACGGCGAGGGAGCACGTTGGAGCACCCGGCTGCCGGACCTCGGGACCCGGGTGACGGTCGGTGCCGACGGCGAGGACCTCCACGTCCGTGACGAGCACGGACGCTGGGCCCGTCTCGGACTCGACGACGGCCGGGTGCGCTCCGAGGGGTCCGTCGACCCGGGCGCTGTACGTCTCGCGGGGCCGCTGGAGATCGGCGCCCGCGCGGACGCGCGTGGGGCGGAGTTCGCGCCGCTGGAGGTTCGGCGCACCGGTGACGCCGCCGTGCTCGCCACGACCCCCCCAGGCGATCCGCTCGCGACCCTCGACGACGGGGTCGTCATCGGGGGGAGCGGCTGGGCCGTTCGCTTCGTCGATCCCGACCGCACGGCGCCCACCGGACCGTGAACCTGCGGGCCGCCGATGCCGCGATGTACCGTGCCAAGCGGTCCGGACGTCCGCTCGCGAGCACCGACCTGGCTGCGATGGAGGAACCGGCGGAGACCTGAGCCGCGCGGCACCCGGCGCCGAACCCCGGGTACGGCGTCGGTCGACGCTGTCGGACGGCCGTACGGTGCGTCGGCTGCGTCACCTACCCTTGCCGGCCGCGGCGGGTGGCGGCCCGGGTCCGAGGACGAGGAGCGTTGCGGTGGTGCTGGAGCGGATCGACGGGCCGGCCGATGTCCGGGCGTTGGACGCCGATGAGCTCGCGGTCCTCGCCGAGGAACTGCGCGAGGCGATCGTCGCGGCGGTCTCCAAGGTCGGCGGCCATCTGGGATCCAACCTGGGTGTCGTCGAGCTGACGCTGGCGTTGCACCGCACGTTCGACTCCCCCCGCGACCTGCTGGTGTGGGACACCGGGCACCAGGCCTACGTGCACAAGATGTTGACCGGTCGGCGCGACCGTTTCGGCCAGCTGCGGCAGGCGGGGGGGCTGGCCGGCTACCCGTCACGCGAGGAGTCGCCGCACGACGTGGTGGAGAACAGCCACGCCTCGACCGCGCTGTCGTGGGTCGGCGGGTTGACGAGGGGCCAGATCGACGTGCCCGTCGAGGAGCGACGGCGCTACGTCGCGATCGTCGGCGACGGTGCCCTCACCGGGGGGATGGCCTACGAGGCGCTCAACAACCTCGGCCACCACCAGCTGCCGGCCATCATCGTGCTCAACGACAACGGACGGTCCTACGCGGAGACGGTCAGCCGGCTGTCGGAACGTGTCGCGGACCTGCGGACCGACCCGCGGTACCGCACGCTGCGTGACCGCATCGATCACGCGCTCAAGAAGCTCCCGTTCGTCGAACGCATGACCGAGGCCGGTCTGGAGGCGATCAAGGCCGCCGTGTCCGAGGCGCCGGCGCTGCAGTCGTTCGTCGAGGCACTCGGGGTGCGCTACCTCGGCCCCTACGACGGGCACGACATCTCCAAGCTCGAGCACGCGCTCACGCACGCCGCGCGGTTGCAGACCCCCGTGCTGGTCCACGTGCTCACGCAGAAGGGCAAGGGCTACGCGCCGGCGGAGACGGACCCGGAGAAGAAGCTCCACGACACCTCGGCGTTCGACATCGCGACGGGCCGTGCGAACGGTGCGTCCGGGGACCGGCCGCGCTGGACCTCGGCCTTCGGTGAGGCGCTGGTGGACCTCGGGGAGCGGCGTCGCGACCTGGTGGCGATCACCGCCGCCATGCCGGGCTCCACCGGGCTGCTCCCGCTGGCGACCCGCCACCCCGACCAGGTCCTCGACGTCGGGATCGCGGAGCAGCACGCGGTCACCAGCGCCGCGGGGTTGGCCCACGCCGGCAAGCTCCCGGTCGTCGCCGTGTACTCGACGTTCTTCTCGCGCGCCTTCGACCAGGCCAACCTCGACGTCGGGCTGCACGGCGAACACGTGGTCTTCGTCCTGGACCGCGCCGGCATCACCGGGGACGACGGGCCGAGCCACCACGGCATCCTGGATCTCTCCCTGGCCCTGCGGATCCCGGGCATGACCGTGCTCGCGCCGTCCTGTGCGGAGGACCTGCGCGCGATGCTGGACACCGCCGCCACGCTGGAGGGCCCGGTCAGCCTGCGTTTCCCGAAGGGCCACGTCATCACCGCCGAGGATCTGGGGGTCGCGGTCGGCGACGAGCAGGTCACCGGGCTCGCGGCACGGCAGTTGCGCCGTGGCGACGACGTCTGCGTGCTGGCGGTCGGGGACCGGGCGTTGGCCGCCGTCGCGGCGGGAGAGCAGCTCGCGGAGGCCGGCATCGAGGCCAGCGTGTACGACGTGCGCAGCGTCCGGCCGGCCGACCCGGAGATGCTCGCGGCCGCCGCACGGTCGCCGCTGGTCGTCACCGTGGAGAACGGGGTCGTCGGCGGTGGTGCCGGTGCGGAACTCGCCGACCGGATCATCGAGCGCACCGGGGTGCGGCACGCGCCGCCGATCCTGCGACTCGGGGTCCCCGCGACCTACCTCCCGCACGGCAAGCCCGATCACATCCTCGCTGAGCTCGGGCTCGACGCGGCCGGGATCGCGGCCGCGACCCGGAAGGCGCTCACCGACGACGCCTGACCGCGCAGGCTCACGGGTCGCGGGGTTCCGACTTGACCAGGCGACCAGGACCGGACACCATCGCCGCGCAACATCGACCGAACCAGGAGCGCACGTGCTTCGGGACCTGAGGAACGCCCCACGGCGCCACCAGCGCGTGCCGTGGACGAGCCTCGTCGTCGTTCCGTAGCGCGTGCCCGCCCCCGGGTACGCGCGAACCTCCCCCAGCGGGAGGTTCTTCGTTTCCCGGGGCGCGGACGTCACGCGGAGGATCCCGCGGTCGGGCCGGACCAGGAGAGTGGGCGAGATGAGGATCACCGGCGCACAAGCCGTCATGAAGAGCCTGGAGATGCTGGGCGTCGACACCGTGTTCGGGTACCCCGGAGGCGCGATCCTCCCGGCGTACGACCCGATGATCGATGCCGGCTTCACCCACGTGCTCGTCCGTCACGAGCAGGGCGCCATCCACATGGCGGAGGGCTACGCGCACGCGACCGGACGCGTCGGGGTGTGCATCGTCACCTCCGGTCCGGCAGCCACGAACCTCGTCACCGGTCTGGCGGACGCCAACATGGACTCCGTGCCCGTGCTCGCCATCACCGGGCAGGTCGCGACCACCTCCATCGGCTCGGACGCGTTCCAGGAGGCCGATGTCACCGGCATCACGATGCCGATCACGAAGCACAACGAGCTCGTCCACCACGTCGAGCGGGTGGCCGACGCCATCAAGGAGGCGTACCACATCGCCCGATCGGGTCGTCCGGGCCCGGTGCTGGTGGACCTGCCCAAGGACGTGCTCAACGCGACCGTCGAGTGGTCGTGGGACGATCGGGTCGACCTGCCCGGCTACAAGCCCACGGTCCGGGGTCACGGCAAGATGGTCCGCGAGGCGCTCGACCTGATCGCCGCGGCCGAGCGCCCGGTCATCTACGCCGGTGGTGGCCTCGTGCGCGCCGACGCCGGCGACGAGTTGTACGAGTTCGCCACCCAGCTCGAGCTCCCGGTGGTCACCACGCTCATGGGCCGCGGGGTCTTCCCCGACACCCACGAGCTGGCCATCGGCATGCCGGGCATGCACGGCCACTACGCCGCGGTGAAGGCGCTGCAGGAGGCGGACCTGCTGGTCACGCTCGGAGCCCGTTTCGACGACCGGGTCACCGGCAAGCTCGATGCGTTCGCCCCGCTGGCCAAGGTCATCCACGTGGACGTGGACCCCGCGGAGATCGGCAAGAACCGCGCGGTCGACGTTCCGATCGTCGGCGACGTGAAGGTCGTGCTCGGGCAGCTGCTCCGCGTGCTCGACGACAAGCGCGAGAAGGGCACCGTCGAGGCGTTGATCCCCGACACGACCGCGTGGCGGGCCCACCTCGCCGCGATGCAGACCGACCACCCGCTGCTCGTCGACCAGCCGAGCTCCGGGGTGGTCAAGCCGCAGACCGCGATCCGCGCCATCCACGAGCACTGGGGCGACGAGGCCGTCTACGTCGCGGGCGTCGGCCAGCACCAGATGTGGGCCGCGCAACACATCCCCTACACCCGTGGCGGGCAGTGGATCAACTCCGGCGGCCTCGGGACGATGGGCTTCGCGGTGCCGGCGGCGATCGGCGCCAAGGCCGGGGTCGGGCCGGACGTGCCGGTCGTGGCGATCGACGGCGACGGCTGCTTCCAGATGACGTTCCAGGAGATCGCGTCCGCGGTCCAGCACGACATCCCGGTCACCTTCTGCGTGATCAACAACGGCTACCTCGGCATGGTCCGCCAGTGGCAGTCGCTGTTCTACGACGACCGGTTGTCCCAGGTCACCCTGCCCCAGGACCTGCCCGACCTGATGAAGCTGGCGGACGCCTACGGCATCCCCGGCTTCCGGGTCACCACGGTCGACGAGCTCGACACCACGCTGACCAAGGCGCGGGCCATCACCGACCAACCCGTGCTGGTGGAGTTCCGGGTCGACCCCGACGAGATGGTCTTCCCGATGGTGCCCTCCGGCGCCAGCAACGACGAGATCCTGGAGACCGCCGAGGAGTGGTACGCCCGGGCGGCCGCCGTCAAGGCCGCTGCCGCGGCTGGGGAGGACGCCTGATGCGCGACCGACACACGCTCTCCGTCCTGGTCGAGAACCGGCCGGGTGTGCTCACCCGGATCGCCGGCATGTTCGCCCGGCGCGGCTACAACATCCACTCGCTCGCGGTCGGGCCGACCGAGGACGCCCGGGTCTCGCGTCTGACCGTGGTGGTCGGGGCGGAGGCGGTCCAGCTCGAGCAGATCATCAAGCAGCTCAACAAGCTCGTCCACGTGCTCAAGATCGTCGAGCTCGACCAGGACGAGTCCGTCGAGCGCGAGATGCAGCTCGTCAAGGTCACCGCGGATCCGGCGACCCGGTCGCAGATCATCGAGATCGCCGAGGTGTTCCGCGCCAAGATCGTCGACGTCGACCACGACGCGTTGACCATCGAGGCCGCGGGTGCGCCCGCCAAGCTCGAGGCCATGGTGGACCTGCTCGAGCCCTACGGCATCCGGGAGATGGTGCGCAGCGGGACCATCGCCCTGTCGCGCGGGACCCGCTCGATCACCGACGGCTCGAAGTTGCGGATGCAGCGCGTGGTCTGACCCGTCGGGTCGGACGAGGGCCGACGCTCGGGTGGCGCAGACGGCGGGCTAGCGTGACGTGGGCACCATCGCCCCCGTCAGGAGTCACCCCGTGAGCGTCGCCGTCGCCAGCCCCCCGGAACGTCTGCTGCTGGGACCCGGACCGTCCCCGGTGCATCCGGAGGTGCTCGCGGCGCAGGCGCGATCGATGGTCGGCCACCTCGACCCGTGGTTCCTCGAGGTGGCGGATCAGATGGCGGACATGCTCCGTCACGTGTTCCGCACCTCGAACCGGCTGACCTACGCCGTGTCGGGGACCGGCAGCGCCGGGATGGAGACCGCGGTGACCAACACCGTCGAGCCCGGTGACACCGTCATCGTCGGCGTCAACGGGGTGTTCGGTGGCCGCATCGCCGACACGGCCCGCCGTGCCGGCGCGGACGTCGTCGCGCTCGAGGAGCCCTGGGGCCGCATCGTGCCGGCGGACCGGGTGGCCTCCGCGCTCAAGGCACACCCGCAGGCGAAGCTGGTCGCGCTGGTGCATGCGGAGACCTCGACCGGCGTCCACCAGCCGCTCGAGGAGGTCGGTGCGCTGCTCGCGGAGACGGAGACCCTCTTCCTCGTCGACACGGTGACCGGGCTCGCGGGCGTGCCCCTCGAGGTCGACGCCTGGCACGTCGACGTCGTGTACTCCGGGACCCAGAAGTGCCTGTCGGTCCCGCCGGGGCTGGCCCCGATCTCCTTCAGCGAGAAGGCGGAGGCGGTCATCGAACGGCGCTCCTCGACCGTGCGTTCCTGGTACCTCGACGTCGAGGCCGTGCGTCGGTACTGGGGCGCGGAGCGGGCCTACCACCACACCGCGCCGATCAGCGCGGTCCTGGGGCTGCACGAGGGCCTTCGGCGCGTCCTCGAGGAGGGGCTCGAGACCCGCTGGGCACGGCACGCGGAGGTCGGTGGGCTCTTCCAGGAGCACATCCAGGATCGTGATGCGACGCTGCTCGCTCAGGAGGGGCACCGCCTGCCCCAGCTGACCTCCTTCGCCTGGCCCGATGGCGTGGACGAGGGCGCGCTGCGCTCCCGCATGCTGCACGACCACGGGATCGAGGTCGGCGGGGGGCTCGGGGACTTCAAGGGCCGGGCCTGGCGGGTCGGTCTCATGGGTGAGGGCGCGACCCACGCGAACGTGGATCGCCTGCTGCACGCGATCGACGAGTTGCTCGAGGGCTGAGGCCTGGGGTGTGGCGGTAGTCTCCCGCGGTCGCTGATCGTGGACGTTCGATCCGGTCGGGAGAGGGTGGCGGTGTCGGCAGGATCGAGCGCGGTGGGGCCCGCGCGGCGGTTCCGGGTGATCGCTCGGATCGCGATCGCGCTCGTCTGGCTGGCGAGGTGGCGCATCCGCACGCGTGGCGTCGAGCACGTGCCCCGTTCGGGCGGCGCCGTGATCACCTGGAACCACACCGGCCACGTGGACTTCGTGACCACGATGTGGCCGATCTACCGGCAGGTCGGGCGGACGGCGCGGATCCTGGCCAAGGGTGAGCTCTGGCGCTCGTGGACGACGCGGTGGGTGGTCCGGTTCGTCGACGCGGTCCCGGTCGACCGGCGCCCCGGTGCGGATCGGACCGCGCCGTTCGGTGCCGCGGTCGCCGCGCTGCGATCCGATGACCTGGTTCTGGTCGCGCCCGAGGGGACGATCAGCCCCTCGTTCGAGCTGCTGCCGTTCCGGTCCGGGGCGGTGCGCATGGCCCAGCAGGCCGGCGTCCCGCTCGTCCCGAGCGTGAGCTGGGGCAGCCACCGCATGGTCACCTACGGGCACCGGTTCTCGTTGCGTCGGGCGTTCGGCCTGCCGGTCGAGGTGGCCTTCGGCCCGCCGATCGACGTGCCCGCCGCGGCGGACGTGGACGAGGTCACCGCGCAGCTGCGTGAGGCGATGCGGCACCTGCTCGACGAGGTCCAGCGCGATTACCCGGACGGCACCCCCGCGGGCGCGTGGTGGGTGCCGGCCCGTCTCGGTGGCGGTGCGCCCCCAGTGGAGGACCCGCCGGACTCCCCGGCCTGACCAGGACGACCCCGTGCCACGACCCCGCGATCCCCGCAACCCGGCTGCCTCCTGGTGGTACCGCGCCGCCGCCTGGGTGGCCTTCGCCGTCATGCGCATCCAACGGTGGCGCTTCGACGTCCGTGGCAGCGAGCACCTGCCGGCGGTCGGCGGCGCGGTCATCGCCGCGAACCACACCTCGTTCGTGGACTTCTTCACCACGGGCCGGCACGCCTACCTCGTGCAGGGTCGCCCGGTGCGGATCCTGGCCAAGGAGTCGCTGTTCCGGGTGCCGGTGTTCGGGTGGTTGATGGGTCGTGCGGAGCACATCCCGGTCCACCGCGGCGCGGGCGCGACCGCGCTGGCGAGCGCCATCGAGGCGTTGCGGCGCGGGGAGCTCGTGTTGATCCTGCCTGAGCAGACCATCTCGCCCTCCTACGAGCTCCTGCCGTTCAAGCGCGGGGCGGCACGGATGGCGATCGCGGCTGGTGTGCCGCTCATCCCCGCGGTCTCCTGGGGCACCCACCGGTTCGCCACCACGGGTCGCCGGCCGCGCTGGCGGTGGCGTCTGCCGGTGTCGGTGCGGTACGGCGAGCCGCTGTACCCCGGCCCCGACGACGATCCGGCACAGGTCCTGGCGACGCTGCGGGCCCGGATGGAGGCCCTGTTGCACGAGGTCCAGCTCGGGTACCCGGGCGGGGCGCCGGCCGGGGCGTGGTGGGTCCCGGCCCGGCTCGGGGGCGGGGCCCCGACGCCGGCGGAGGCCGAGACCCGGCTCGATGCGCTGCGTCGCAGCTGGCGGCCGCGGCCACCGGGACGGGGAGCCGTCGGGTGAACGGCCCTGCGTCCTGGCTACGGTCGTCGGTCCAGGTGACGGGGGGACCACGATGGCGGCCGAGGGACCGAGCCCGTCCGACCCCGCGGGGATCCGGACGGCGGTGCTGGTCATGTCGATCGTGGTCACCCTGGTCGGTGTCCTGCTCGCCGTCGCCTACGTGCCGCGCACGGTGGCCAGCGGGGGGAGTGAGGTGGGCGAGTGGCAGGTCGCGGTCGCCCCGGGCATCGTGTCGCCCGCGATCCGGGTGACGACGCCCGACGGTGAGGTGATCCGGCGCTCCGGGCTGCCTGCGACCCCGCACCTGGCGGCCACGCAGCCCCTGGTGGTCTCGACCGATCCGCCCGTCACGGTCGTCGTCGGTGAACCGCCGCGCGGGACGGGCTCGGTCCGGATCACGACGGCCGCGACGGGCGCGGTCGAATCCGGTCTCCGACGCGTCGCGTGGCGGCAGATCCACGTCCGGGTGGTCGACGCGCCCGTTGAGGTGCTCGACGAACTCGTCGCCATCGACCGCCGGGGTCGGGTGCTGGAGACCGTCGAGGACGTGGCCGTTCAACCGTCCCGCTGAGCCGGTCCCAGCGTGATCGCCGGGGTGGCTGACGTCGCGGCTCGTCAGCCGCACGCTCAGTCCTGTTCGGTGCGGGCGTCGATCGCCGCCTGGACCGCCAGGACGCGCTGCGCCTGGTCCACGTGGAGCTGCTCGATCATCCGCCCGCCGACGGTGACCACGCCCTGCCCCGCCGCCCCAGCGGCGTCGAACGCCTCGATCACCGTCCGCGCCTCGACGAGCGCCTCCTCGGACGGCGCGAAGATCCGGTTGCAGGCCTCGAGCTGCTTGGGGTGGATGAGCGTCTTGCCGTCGAAGCCCATCTCGCGGCCCTGCCGGCACTCGGCGGCGAAGCCCTCCGCGTCGTCGAGGTCGTTGAAGACCCCGTCGAGCGCGACCTTGCCGGCAGCCCGCACCGCCAGCAGACACCAGGCCAGGCTCGGCAGCACCGGCGCTCGCCCCGGCACGTGCGCGGCGTCGAGTTCCTTGACCAGGTCGTTGGTGCCCAGCACGAACCCGGTCAGCCGCGGGGACGCCGCAGCGATGGCCTCGGCACGCAGGACGGCGTGCGGGGTCTCGAGCATGGCCCAGGCCACGGTGGTGCTCGGTGCATCGGCAGCTTCGAGGGCTGCTTCGATGCGCGCCACGTCCCCGACCGAGGAGACCTTCGGCACCAGCACCACGTCGGGCCCGGCCGCTGCGGCCGCACGCACGTCGTCGTCGAACCACGGCGTGTCCAGACCGTTGACCCGGATGGCCACCTCGCGGTGTCCGAACCCCCGCTCGGCGACCGCCTCGGCGACGCGGGCGCGCGCGTCCGGTTTCGCGTCGGGTGCGACCGCATCCTCGAGGTCGAGGATGAGCCCGTCACACGGCAGGTCACGGGCCTTGACGAGCGCGCGCTCGTTCGCGCCGGGCAGGTAGAGCACGCTGCGTCGCGGACGGAGGGTCTCGGTGTCGCTCACAGGTCGTAGGCCTCCGCGAGCTCCGGGTCGCGGGCCGCGAGGGCACGCGCGAGTTCCAGCACCACCTGGCACTGCTTGAAGGTGGCGTCGTCCTGCATCTTGCCGTCGATCATGACCGCGCCGGAGCCGTCCCCCATCTCCGCCACGACCCGCGCCGCCCAGGCGACCTCGGCGGGTTCGGGGGAGAAGACGCGCCGCGCGATGTCGATCTGCACCGGGTGCAGCGTCCAGGTCCCCACGCAGCCGAGCAGGTAGGCGTTGCGGAACTGGTCCTCGCACGCGACCGTGTCCCGGATGTCGCCGAAGGGGCCGTAGTAGGGCGCGATGCCGGCGGTGACGCACGCGTCGACCATCCGGGCCACCGTGTAGTGCCACAGGTCCTGCTGCGCGGTCGTGCGGTGCTCGGCGTCGATCGCGCCGTCCTCGCCCGGATCGGTGCGCACCAGGTAGCCGGGGTGCCCGCCACCGACGCGGGTCGTCTTCATCCGCCGGTCGGCGGCCAGGTCGGCCGGGCCGAGCGACAACCCCTGCATCCGCGGGGAGGCGAGGCAGATCTCCTCGACGTTGGCCATCCCGCGGGCGGTCTCCAGGATCGCGTGGACCAGGATCGGCCGGTCGAGCCCAGCCTTCGCCTCGAGCTGCGCCAGCAGCCGGTCCACGTACTGGATGTCCTCCGCCCCCTCGACCTTCGGGACCATGATGACGTCCAGCGCATCACCGATCTCCGCGACCAGGGTCGTGACATCGTCGAGGAACCACGGGGACTCGAGCGCGTTGACGCGCGTCCACAGCTGCGTCGCCCCGAGATCCACCGTGCGGCCGACCTCGACGAGGCCGGCCCGGGCCGCGTCCTTGGCGTCGACCGCAATGGCGTCCTCGAGGTTGCCCAGCAGCACGTCGACCTTCGGGGCCAGGTCGGGCACCTTGGCGACCATCTTCGGGTTCGACGGGTCGAAGAAGTGGATCATCCGCGACGGCGTGAGCGGCACCTCGCGCAGCGGCTCGGGTGCGCCGATCGCGAGCGGGCGGAAGAAGTCCTTCGGGCTGCGCATCGGTGGCGTCCTCGTCGGGCGGTCACGCTACGGTCCGCCGGACGGTAGGCGCCCGGCCCGGCGCGACACGAACCGACGATCCAGGAGGCGCTCCCATGCCAACGGCGGACTTCGGCCGGTTCCTCGACGATTTCACCGTCGGTGACGTCTACAAGCACTGGCCGGGAAAGACCATCACGCAGGCCGAGGACATCCTGTTCTGCTCGATCACGATGAACCAGCACCCGTTGCACTCCGACGACCACTACGCCGCGCACGCCACCCCGCACGGCAAGGCCATGGTGGTCGGCAACCTCGTGTACTCGATCGTGCTGGGCCAGTCCGTCCCGGATGTGTCCGGGCGGGCCATCGCGAACCTGCAGATCGAGTCGCTCACGCACGCGAACCCGGTGTTCCACGGCGACACGATCTACTCGGAGACCGAGGTGCTCGAGGTCCGCGAGTCGCGGTCCAAGCCCGACCGGGGCATCGTGAAGGTCCACACCATCGGGACCAACCAGGACGGGGTGATCGTCTGCGAGTTCACCCGTAGCGTGCTGGTGCCCAAGCGTGGGCACGGGTTCGACGGCCACCCGGGCCGCCCGGAACCGCAGCGCGACTGACGCGGCGTCACCGGGGGCGAGGTGGCATGCTCCCCGATGAGCGCACCCGACGACACGACGGGGGTCCGTGTGGAGCTGCGACCGGCCGGCCCGTTCACCTCGGACCTCCAGCTCGTCGACGAGGGCATCGAACTCGCCCGGCTGCGGTACCAGATGATGCGCGAGGCGACGGACGTGCTCGTCGGCGAGGAGCGCTGGGAGATCCGGCGCGATCCGGCGTTCGGCGCCTGGCGGCTCGTGCACGCGGAGGGCACGGAGCTGGCCTCGGCGAGCAAGGACGACGCCGTGCGTGAGCGGTTCACCCTCCAGGCGCCGCCGGACACCCGCTGGCGCATCGAGCGCCGGGCGTCGTTCGCGCACCGCCGGTGGGAGGTGCTCGACGGCGACTCACAGGCCGTCGTCGGCACCGTCGCGGGCCGGGGGCTGATGCGGCCCGTCCACGACCTTGCCGTGCCGGCGGACGCCGCGGATGGGGCGGTGTTGATGCTCGCCTTCCTGGTGGGGTTGATGGTGCGCCGCGGCGCGTCGGCTGCGACGTGAACGGCCCCCGCTTCGTCGTGCGTCCGCGACCCGGGGTGGATCGCACCCACGACCTGCTCACCGCGGACGGTCACCCGATCGCCCGCCTGGAGGTCGCCGCGGATCGCGGGGCCGGTCGCGCCGTGCCGGCCCACGGCACCCCGCTCGACTTCGTCCGACCGAGCGCCGTCGCGCGGCGCTGGGAGGTCAGGCAGCTCCAGGCCCGGTGGGGGCACGTGGAGAAGCCCTCCGCGGTGCGCGAGCGCTTCGCGATCGTCCCCGATGACGCGCCGGACCAGCGCATCGAGCCCCACGGCGTCCCGTGGCGGCGCCACTGGACGGTCCGTGCCGACGGCGGTCGCTGGGCCCGCCTCGACCAGGGCGTCGTGCGCCGCCGATGGCACGAGGTGCGGCTCGCTGCCCCGCTGGACGTGCGGCCGGGGACGGAGGATGAGCGCTCGCTGCTCGTCGTGGCGTGGATCGTCGCATTGGTCGACACCACCCCGCCGAGCGGCGTCCGCGGGCTGCGGGCCGGTGGTGCCGGGTCGTCCTGAGCGGCGCGGTTCCCACGTTCACGGCGGTTCCCGCCCGGGTGCGCGGACATCGCCCCATCCGGCGACGTCCGGACGACGAAGGTTTCCGGCGGGTTACGACTGCTGGGTCATCGGGTGAAACCGGTCGCCGAACGCGCAGATGGGGCGGCGACCTACGACCGGGGCTCGTAGCCTGCGCCGACATGGGACTCAGACTCGGCATCGACCTCGACGGCGTGGTCGCGGACTTCAACCGCGGCTGGACCGCGGCGTACAACGCTGCCTTCGGGACGCAGCTCGAGGTCGCCATGGTGACCTCGTGGAACAGTCCGCTCGCGTTGACCCACTTCGGGGACATGGACGCGTTCTGGGCCTGGGCCCAGCAGCTCGACGGGCGCAGCGTCTTCCGCCACCTCGAGCCGTTCCCCGATGCGCTGCCGACCCTGCACGCGCTCGCGGACGCCGGCCACGACGTGGTCGTCATCACCGCGAAGCCCGACTGGGCGGTCCCCGACACCCTCGAGTGGCTCGCGGAGCACCGGATGCCCACCCGTGAGATCCACGTCACCGAGGCCAAGCACGAGGTGGCCTGCGACGTCTACCTCGACGATGCGCCCGGCCAGGTGCAGCGCATCGCGGCCGCGCGGGCCCACGAGGCGACGGTCTGCCGGTTCGTCCGCCCGTGGAACGACCCCGTCGAGGGCGCGCACGACGTCCACGACTGGCGGCAGTTCGCGAGCGTCGTCGAACGTCTCGCCGCGTCCGCGGCCGCCTGACGCGACCCGACTTCGGCCGGGGGGTGCGCCCCGGTCACCTCGTCATCCAGACGAGGGCCTCCCAACCGCACGACCGCACCGACCAGCACCCTCCATCCGATCAGGAGCACGCAACTCATGAAGATCCGGAAGTGGGCCGCGTTCCTCGCGGCCAGCACGCTGCTACTCGCCGCCTGTGGCACCGACGACGACGCGGATGAGCCCGAGACCGACGACACCGCCGAGGACACGACCGACGACGACGCAGCCGACGAGCCCGAGGACGAGGGTGACGACGACGGCGAGGCAGCCGGTGACGTCCCCGAGGACTGGCCGGACGAGCTGGTCCTGACCCTGCAGCCGGCCGAGAACCCGGAGGCGCTGTTCGACGACGCCGACGCGCTGGCCGCGCTGCTCGCCGACCGTCTCGGTATCGCCGTCTCGGCGACCGTGCCGGACGACTACCAGGCCGTGATCGTCGCGCTGCAGTCCGGCGCCGCCGACATCGGTGGTGGCTTCGGCCCGGTGAACATCGCCCGCGCCATGGACCAGGCCGGTGCCGAGCCGATCCTGCAGTCCGAGCGCTTCGGCGAGTTCCTCTACGTCTCCCAGTGGTTCACCAACGACCCCGACACCTTCTGCGGTGACGAGCCGGTCGAGGAGACCTACGAGGACGACGGCGTCGAGTACACGATGCTCTTCTGCAACGGCGTCAACGAGCTCGAGACCTCCGAGGACGGCCCGATCGGCCTCGAGTTCCTCGAGAACGTCGGCGACGTCACCATCTCCTTCGTGGCCGAGGGTTCCGCCTCCGGTCAGGTCTTCCCCGCGTTCGGTCTGATCCAGGCCGGCTTCGACCTCGACGAGCTGGACACCATCATCGCCGGTGGCCACGTCGAGTCCGTGCTGGCGGTCGCCAACGGTGACGCCGTGGTCGGTGTCTCCTACAACGACGCCCGCGAGGACCTCGTCGAGGAGCGCGACACCATCGGTGAGGAGGTCGTCGTGTTCGCCTGGTCGGACCCGATCCCCAACGACGGGTTCGTCATCCGCGGTGACCTGCCGCAGAGCCTGAAGGACGCCGTCACCGAGGCGCTGCTCGACATCGCCAACGACGAGGCGGACGGCGAGATCCTGCTCGACCTGTACAACATCGACGGGTTCCGTCCGGCCGACCCGGCCGACTTCGAGAACGCGCGTCAGGTCGACAACGAGCTCGGCGAACTGCTCGGCTGAGCGAGTCGTACCGACCCGGGTGGGGGGTGCCGTACGAGGTGCCCCCCACGCCGGGGGTCGGGCGTCCACCGACGGGCGCCCGTGACGGATGCCACGTGGCCTGGCAGGGTGGCCACCTGGAACGGCCGGACGTGACCGGCCAGCCGCCCGTCCGGCGGCGATCGGCGCAAGGGAGCGCGCAGTGATCACCTTCGAGAACGCGTCGGTCACCTACCCCGGTGGGGTCCAGGCGCTCAAGGACGTGTCCGTCCAACTCAACGACGGCGAGTTCGTCGTCATCGTGGGCCTGTCGGGGGCCGGGAAGTCGACGCTCATCCGGGCGGTGAACGGGCTCGTGCCCCTGACGTCGGGGACGTGCTACGTCGACACCAACGAGGTGCGCCCCAAGGACAAGAAGGCCATCCGGGACCTGCGCGCCGAGGTCGGGATGATCTTCCAGACCCACAACCTCGTGAAGCGCACCACCGTGCTGAACAACGTGTTGATGGGCCGCCTGCACCGCACCGCCACGTGGCGGACGCTGCTGGGCACCTACACCAAGGACGACGTCGAGCTCGCCATGCAGGCACTCGAGCGGGTGGAGATCGTCGAGAAGGCCTACGTGCGGGCCTCCAACCTCTCCGGCGGCCAGCAGCAGCGTGTCGGCATCGCCCGCGCGCTCGCGCAGGAGCCGAAGGTCGTGCTCGCGGACGAGCCGACGGCCTCGCTCGACCCACCGACCAGCCACATCGTCATGCGCGACCTGAAGAACATCTGCCGCGAGCTGAACATCACGATGCTCGTCAACCTGCACTTCCTCGATCTCGCTCGCATGTACGGGGACCGGATCGTCGGCCTGCGGGGCGGCGAGCTGGTCTACGACGGCCCGGCTGCCGACGCCGACGAGAAGGTGTTCGAGGACATCTACGGGCGCAGCCTCACCGCGCAGGACATGCTCGAAGCCTCGGACGCCGCGTGAGCGCCACGCCATCGCTCGGCACCGACGCCCCCCGCGGGGTCAGGCCGTCGAAGCCACCACCGCCGCCGTTCGCGCTGTGGGGCGGGATCGGGTTCGTGCTGCTCACGATCGGGTTCTCCTGGGACTGGACCTACGGGATCGGCTTCTCCATCCCGGACCTGATCAGCAACTTCACCCTCGATCCCGCGCGCAACCCGATCGTCGCCGGGGTGATCGACCCCGTCTGGGAGACGATGACGCGCCCGGCCGTGATCGAGGGGTTCATCGAGACCTTCCAGCTCGCGGCCATCGCCACGATCCTGGGCGGCATCGTCGGGCTCCCGCTGGCGCTGTTGAACTCGCTGACCGGGGCGCCGAACAAGACCGTCTACATCCTGGTCAAGAACTTCAACAGCTTCATCCGCGCGATCCCCGACCTGATCTACGCGGTCTTCTTCGTCGCCGCGATCGGTCGCGGTGCCCTGCCCGGCGTGCTCGCGCTGTTCTTCCTGTCGGTGGCGGTCATCGCGAAGCTCACCGCGGACATCGTCGACGGCATCGACCAGGGCCCGATCGAGTCGGCCCGCGCCTCCGGTGCCTCGCACGTGCAGATGGTCAAGACCGCCGTGATCCCACAGATCCTGCCCGGCTACACCTCCTTCGCGCTCTACACGTTCGAGATCAACCTGCGCGGATCAGCGGTGCTCGGGTTCGTGGGCGCCGGGGGTATCGGAACGATCTTCAGCAACTACTACCAGCGCGGCTGGTACGACCGCCTGGTGGTCGTGGTCATCGGGTTCTTCATCGTCGTGTTCATCGTCGACCGGATCTCCATCGCGGTCCGCAAGAGGCTGCTATGAGCGCGCGCATGACGGATGCCGAAGCGCGCGAGCGCATGGACGAGATCACCCGTCCGGAGAAGCCCTTCAACCGCTTCCGCTGGACGATCACGGTCGCCCTGCTGGTGCTGTTCTTCGGGACCTCGTTGACGGTGGACATCTCCCCCTCGGCACTGCTCGCGTTGCCGGAGCGGACCCTGTTCTACCTCGGGCTGATGTTCCTCCCGCCCGACCTCAGCGAGGTCGGACGGTCCTTCAACGCGATGGTCCAGTCGCTCGGGATGGCCTGGATCGGCACGATCATCGGGGCCGTGCTGTCCTTCCCGCTGGCGTTCCTGGCCGCGACCAACCTCGCCTCCAAGCCGGTCGTGTTCGCCGCCCGCCAGATCCTGAACTTCTTCCGTGCCGTGCCGGAGATCGTGTTCCTGATCCTGCTGCTGCCGATCACGGGGCTGACCCCGGTGACGGTCGCGCTGGCGCTCGGCATCTCGTCCATCGGCACGCTCGGCAAGCTCTCCGCAGAGGTCATCGAGTCGATCGATCCCGGCCCGGTGGAAGCGGCGGCGGCCACCGGTGGTGGGCGGCTCCAGCGGATCCGCTGGGCCGTGGTCCCCCAGGTCATCCCGGAGATCGTGGCGCTGTGGCTCTACCGCTTCGAGATCAACATCCGGAACTCGGCCGTCGCCGGTGCCGTCGGTGCCGGGGGCATCGGCACCCTGCTCGTGCGTGAGATCCAGCTGCTGCGCAACTGGGCGACCGCCGGGACCGCGCTGGCCGTCATGGTCATCGTGACTCTGATCGTGGACACGATCAGCGGTCGGGTCCGTCGACGTATCATCCGCGGTCCGCAGCGCCCGGTGGACATCGGCGCGGACACCCTGCCGCCGGATGCCGACCGGGATGCGGGCCCCGACCTGCCCAACGATCCGGGCGAGGCCGGCCCCAGGACCTTCGCGCCCATCTGATCGCGTCGCGGGCCCGTGTGTGACGGCTCCCCGACGGGTGGGTCGGTCCCACGTCCTGCCCACCGCGCACGCGACGTGTCCCGTCCCCGATCCCCGAGGAACCCGCATGTCCGACGCGTCCGCCGGCCTGCCGCACCGCACCCGTGCGGTGCGCGAGGCCGAGGAGTACACCAACCTCGCCGCCATCGCGACCAAGGCGGCAGAGTCGCGCGGTCGGGACCACGAGGAGGCCGAGGACGACTACCGGACGGCCTTCGAACGGGACCGGGACCGGATCCTGCACGCCAAGGCGTTCCGACGGCTCAAGCACAAGACCCAGGTGTTCCTCAACCCCGACGGCGACCACTTCGTCACCCGGCTGACCCACACCCTGCAGGTCGCGCAGGTCGGGCGCTCGATCGCGGTCGCGCTCGGACTGAACGAGCCGCTGACCGAGGCGATCTGTCTCGGCCACGACATCGGTCACGCGCCGTTCGGGCACACGGGTGAGGATGCCCTGACCCCCTACGTCGAGGGGGAGTGGCAGCACGCGATCCACGGGGTACGGGTGGTGGAGAAGCTCGAGCCGTTGAACCTCACCCTGGAGGTCCGGGACGGCATCAGCCAGTCGTCCTGGAAGAACGACCCCCCGCCGTTCACCCCGGAGGGCTGGATCTGCCGGTTCGCCGACCGGATCGCCTACCTCGCCCACGACGCGCAGGATGCGGTGCGTGCCGGGGTGATGGAGCCCGAAGACATCCCGGCGGAGTTCCGGGAGCTGTTCGGGCCCCCGGGTCGCGCCTGGATCGACTCCATGGTGCGCATGGTGGTCGAGGCCAGCGTCGCAGCGGGCACCGTGACGATGGACCCCGAGCACCTGCGGATGAAGACCGAGCTGCGTACCTGGATGTTCGACAACGTCTACCTGCGCCCGGTGGCCCGACTGCAGGCGGCCCGTGCCGTGCGGGTGATCCAGGACCTGGTGGAGTGGTACGCCGCGCACCCGGAGCACATCCCGCCCGACTACCGCCTGCCGGACTCGAACGACCTGCAGGCCGCGGTCGACTACGTGGCCGGGTTCAGCGACAAGTTCGCGATGCGCATGCACGACGAGCGCTTCCGCCCCGCGGGGCTGTACTGACGGCGCAGGCTCGCGTGCGGGCGGTGCCGGCCAGTAGCGTCGTGGGCATGGATCCGACCGCCGCCACGTTCCCGACGCGCACCGACGTGCGCGCGGCGACGCGTGCGGACCTGCCGGCGGCCGCCGCGATCTACACCCACTACGTGCTCAACACCACGACCACCTTCAACACGGAGGTGCGCACCCCCCGCGAGTGGACGGACCGGTTCGAGCACCAGGTGGTCGACGGTCCCTACCACCTGCTGGTCGCGGAGCGAGACCGCGTGGTCGCCGGCTACGTGGAGACCCAGCGGTTCCGGCCCAAGCCCGCCTACGACCGCTCGATCGAGCTGTCGGTCTACGTCGCCCCCGATGCGGTGGGTGCCGGCATCGGGCGCGCGCTGTACGCCGCGCTGCTCGATCAGCTCGAGGGCGACGAGCGGTTCCACCGGGCCTACTCCATCATCGCCCTGCCCAACGACGCCTCCGTGGCGTTCCACGAACGGTTCGGCTTCGTGCACCGGGGGACGCTCACGGAAGCGGGACACAAGTTCGGGCGTTACCTGGATGTCGCCTACTACGAACGAGCCCTGTGACTGCCACGACCGGACCTGACGACGGCTCCGCGCCCGCGCTGGAGCCCCACGAGGTGTTCGCGCGGGTCGGTGGGCTCCCCGCCTTCGAAGCGCTGGTCGAGTCGTTCTACGAGCACGTCGAGGCCGACGAGCTGCTGCGGCCGATGTACCCGGACGATCTGGAGCCGGGCAAGCGTCACCTCGCGCTGTTCCTCGCCCAGTACTGGGGTGGCGGACCGCTGTACGGGCGCGAACGTGGGCACCCGCGGCTGCGGATGCGTCACGCGCCGTTCCCCATCACCCCGGAGGCCGCCGGCCGCTGGGCGCAGCACATGGCCGCCGCGATCGGTGCGCAGGACTTCGACGACGCCGTCGATGCCCTGCTGCTCGAGTACGTCGCGAAGGCGACCCCGACCCTGATCAACGAGCTCCCCGACGAGGTCCGCTCGCTGCCCCGTCGACCGCCGGAGGCCTGACCTGCCGGCGGCAGGCGGGCGCGTCCACGCCGGGTCGCACCGGGTCGCACCGACCCGCGCGCGGGTCGGGTGCGTGGACGCCGTACGCTTCCCGACGGCCCCTGGTCACCTGTTCGCCCCCGTTCCCCCGTTCCCCCCGAGAACCCGCTGGAGCCCGCCGTGAGGATCCTCGTCGCCGACAAGCTCGCCGAATCCGGTGTCGCCGCGCTGAGCGTGCACCACGAGGTCGACGTCAAGACCGGTCTGACCAAGGACGAACTGGTCGCGATCGCGGGCAGTTACGACGCGATCGTCGTGCGGTCCCAGACCACGATCGACGCCGACGTCATCGCCGCTGCCTCGACGCTGAAGGTGATCGCCCGGGCCGGGGTGGGCCTGGACAACGTCGACGTGGCGGCGGCGACCAAGGCCGGCGTCATCGTCTGCAACGCGCCGCAGTCCAACATCATCTCCGCGGCGGAGCACACGGTCGCGCTGTTGCTGTCGCTGGCCCGCAACATCCCGCAGGCGCACACCGCGCTGATCGACGGGCGCTGGGAACGTTCGACCTGGACCGGCACCGAACTGCACGACAAGGTGCTCGGCGTGCTCGGCCTCGGACGCATCGGCACGCTCGTGGCGCAGCGCTGCCACGCGTTCGGGATGCGCCTGGTGGCCTACGACCCCTTCATCGCCCCGGAGCGGGCCGCCCGGCTGGGGGTGGAACTGCTGGACACCGTCGAGGAGGTGCTCGAGCGGGCGGACTTCGTGACCATCCACCTGCCCAAGACCCCGGAGACGATCGGGCTGATCGACCGGGCGATGCTCGAGCGGATGAAGCCGACGGCGCGGGTGCTGAACGTCGCCCGCGGCGGCATCGTGGTCGAGGCGGACCTGGCCGGCGCGCTCGCCGACGGGGTCATCGCGGGCGCGGCGGTGGACGTCTTCGCCACGGAGCCCACGACCTCCTCGCCGCTGTTCGGGCTCCCCAACGCGATCGTGACCCCGCACCTCGGCGCCTCGACGGAGGAGGCCCAGGACAAGGCCGGCACCCAGGTGGCCGACTACGTCAACCTCGCGCTCGCGGGGGAGTTCGTGCCGTCGGCGGTCAACGTGCAGGGGGGGCCCATCGACGACGTCATCAAGCCCTACCTGCCGCTGGCGGAGGAACTCGGCCGGCTCGTCACCGCGCTCGGCGATCAGGGGCTCGGCGCGGAGGTCACCGTCGAGTACCTCGGCGACATCGCCTCCGCCGACTGTCGCACGCTCGGCCTGTCGGTGCTCAAGGGCCTGCTCGCCCCGACCGCCGGCGAGCCCGTCACGTTCGTCAACGCCCCGCTGCTGGCCCAGGACCGGGGGCTGAACCTGCGTGAGGTGTCCGACAGCCACTCCGACGACTACGTGTCGCTGCTGCGGGTCACCGGGGTCGGACGCGACGGACGCACGATCCGGGTGGCGGGCACCGTCCTGCACCCGGGGGAGCGCGAGCGGCTCGTCGAGGTGTGGAACACCCCCGTCGATGTCGAGCCGACGCCCTACATGGCGTTCTTCCGCTACACCGACCGGCCCGGCGTGGTCGGGACCGTGGGCACGGTGCTCGGCGAGGCCGGGGTCAACATCGCCGCCGCCCAGGTCGGTCGCAGCGAGGCGGAGGGCGAGGCCATCATGGCGCTCAGCCTCGACGAGGCCGTGCCCCCGGAGGTCGTCGAGCGCCTCGTCGCCACCATCGGGGCGACCGAGGGTCGGGCGCTCACCCTGATCTGAGCTCGCCCCTGACCTCGACCGGCGGGCGACCGTCCACCACGGTCGGTCGCCGGCCCGGACAGGCCGACCATGCACCCGACCCAGGACGACACACCCGTCACCGGCCGGTTCGCGACCTTCGCGACGGAGGCCGCACCGACCTCGCCCCGGTACGAGGCGATCGCGGAAGCCATGGCCCGCGAGCCCGACGCGGCCGCCATCCTCGCGCACGCACCGCTGCCGCAACGGCGGGCGACCCTGCTGTTCGCTGCGGTCCACGACCTGGTGCTGCGCGGGCGGGCCCCGCGCCTGGCGGCCTGGTACCCGACCGCGGGCGGTGCCGTCGAGCCCGACGACGGCCTGGTGGCGGCCTTCCTGGACGTGCTCGCCGACCACCGGGACGCCATCGTGGCTCGCCTCGAGCACCGCGCGACCCAGACCAACGAGCCCGGGCGCACCGTGGCGATGCGCGCGGGGCTGGCGTGGTTGGCCGCCGGGGGCGACCGGCCGCTGGCGTTGGTGGAGGTCGGGACCTCCGCGGGGTTGCTGCTGCACCTCGACCGCTACCGACACGAGCTGGTGCCGGTCGACCCCGAGGCGCGGTGCGAGCTGCGCAGTGACGACGATCTGCCCGCGGTGGCCGACGCCGCGGAGGGGTCAGCCGTGCAGCGGTGGCGGACCGGCGTCGTGGGGCAGGCGCCGCCGATGGTGCTGCCGCCGGTCGCCCGCCGCATCGGGATCGACGCCGCCCCGCTCGACGTGGCCGACGCCGACGACCGCGCGTGGCTGCGGGCGTGCGTCTGGCCGGAGCACACCGACCGGCTCGCCCGGCTCGACGCCGCGCTGGCCCTGGCCACCGAGCACGACGACGTGGAGCTCGTCACCGGCGATCTGCAGCACCGGCTCGCGCCGACGGTCGCGGCCATCGCCCCCGAGATGCAGGTGGTCGTGCTGCACAGCGCCACCCTCGCGTACCTGTCACCGCCGCAGCGTGCGGCCTTCGAGTCCACGCTCGAACAGCTCGGCCGGGACCGGCCCGTGTGGCGGCTCGGCCTCGAGGGCCACTTCCTCACCCCCTTCGACCGACTGGCCCGGGAGCGGCTCGGTCCGCCGCCGAACGACGAGCCCGGGTTCCTCATCGCGGCGAGCCGGTTCGACGGCGACCGTCGCGACGACGCGGTCCTCGGACGCCTGCAGTCCCACGGGCGGTGGCTGGCCTTCGATCCGCCGTCGCGTGCGACGTTCGGGCCGGTCGACGACGTCTGAGCGCGCCGCGTCGTCGCGGTCCCGGCGGCAGCGCGCCGCGCGGTGATCGGTGTCAGCGGCCCCGCAGGTGCAGCGCGACCAGCACGCACGCCACGACGCCGTGCGCGCTCCAGGCCAGCGTGCGCCACCAGTTCGTGCTGACCAGCCGCGCGTGCGCCTGCGCGTCGAAGCCCGAGCCGAGCACCTCGTGGGCGGGGACCGACGCCACGATGGTCACCACGACCGGGATCACGGCCAGGACCGCGGCCGCCCAGACGAGCGTCCGGGGGACCCCCGATGGTGGCGCCAGCAGCAACGCGGCCGTGGTCAGCCCCTGTACCGCCCACGGCACCAGGATCACCCAGGTGATCCGGGCGGAATGTGCGGCCTCGTAGGCGGGGAACTCGGCCACGCCGACGGACGCGAACAGGGGGTAGTGCACGACCTGGATCGTCCAGATCATCCCGGCCAGGAACAGCGTCGAGGCAGCATGAGCCAACACGACGACGGCCACCGACTCGCCTCCGATCCGGGTGCGGGTACCACCGGGCTTCGGGGCCAGCGGTGCGGCTGGCTGGCTGCGGGGGACGATCGGTGGGGTCGGCGGCTGCCGCGGGCGGTGACGCGGTGGCCAGACGTCGGGTGCACCGCGGGCACCGGGGTCGCCGCGCCTCAGGTGACCGTCCGGCGGGCGTGGAACCGTGGGTGGTCCCAGGCCGCGGTCCGCAGCACCTCGGCGAAGCGGGCGACCGCGTGGACGACGTCGACGTGGCGGACGTACAGCGGCGCGAACCCGAACCGGACCACGTCCGGCGGGCGGTGGTCGCCGATCACCTCGTGCTCGATCAGCGCCTGGGTGACGGCGTACGCCTGCGGGTGGCGCAGCGAGACCTGGGCGCCGCGCCGGTGCGCCTCACGCGGGGTGAGGACCTCGACGCCGTCGAGGGCGGCATCCGCCAGGGTGATGAACCGCTCGGTCAGGGCCATGGCCTTGGTGTGGACCTGACCGATGTCGTGGCCGGAGAAGGCCTCGAGCGCGGTCTCCAGCGCCGCCAGGGACAGGACCGGCGGGGTCCCGTTCGTGAACCGCGTCGCATCGGCGGCGGGGGTGTAGGTCGGGTCGAACGCGAAGGGGGCGGCGTGTCCGAACCACCCCGCCAGCGGGTTCGCCAACGACGCGTGCAGGCGCTGTGCGGCGTACAGGAACGCCGGTGCGCCGGGCCCGCCGGAGAGGTACTTGTAGCTGCAGCCCACGGCGAGGTCCGCTTCCCAGGCGCCGAGGTCCACGTCGAGCACGCCCACGGAGTGCGACAGGTCCCACACCGTCAGCGCGCCCACCTCGTGCGCGCGCGCGGTCAGTGCCGCCGCGTCGTGGCGTCGCCCGGAGCGGTAGTCGATCTCCGTCACCAGCAGCACCGCGACCCGCTCGTCGAGGTGCTCCACGAGGGCGTCGGGTGCGACCACCTCGACCTGCAGCTGCCCGGTCAAGCCGGCGAGTCCCTCGGCGACGTAGCGGTCGGTCGGGAAGTTGGCGTCGTCGGTCAGCACGATCCGGCGCTCGCCACCGTCGAGGTGGTCGCGTTGCAGCATCCACGCCGCCCCGAGCGCCTTGAACAGGTTGGTCGAGGTGGAATCCGTCACGGCGATCTCGTGCGGGTCGGCACCGACCAGCGGGGCGATCCGCGCGGCCACCCGCTGCGGCATCCCGACCCAGTCCGCGTCGTTCCACGAGCGGATCAGCCCGGTGCCCCACTCGTCCTCGACCACCAGGCGCAGCCGGTCCACGACCGCGTGCTGCAGCGCCCCCAGGGAGTTGCCGTCGAGGTAGATCAGCCCGTCCGCCAGCCGGAACCGCTCGCGTCGGCCGGCGAGCGGATCGCGGGCGTCCGCCTCGGCTGCCTGGGACCAGGCGTCGCCGAGACCGGCCGCCGTGACCGCCGAGGGGGGCACGTCCAGGGGCACGTCCGCGGCCACGGCGTCTCCTGCTGTTCGGTCGCTGCGGGGGTGCCGACGCTAGCGGCGGCCGGATGGACGGGGTCGAGGGTTCGCACCGCGTCGGGTTGACATCGATACTGACGTCGGTGTCAACTTCGGCCCGCGGGGGTCAGTCGCCCCACCCGGCGCCGGGTCCGCGCGGCCCTGTCCCGCCGCGCACCGCCCGTCGCCCCACGTCGTTCCCGACCGGAAAGCGTCCCGTGACCGTCGCGTTCGTCTTCCCTGGCCAGGGGTCCCACCGCCCGGGGGCGTTGGACGCCTGGGACGGCCACCCCGCGGCCGACATCCTGTCCACGATCGACGAGGGCATCGCCCGGTCCGTGCGCGATCTCGACGCGGCGCAGGACACCGGCAGCCGGACGGCCGACGCCCAGCCCGCCATCATGGCGGCCTCGTTGGTGGCCTGGCGGGCCCTGCTCGATGCGGGCGTGACCCCGGACCTCGTCGCCGGGCACTCGCTCGGGGAGTACACCGCGGCGATCGCGGCCGGCGTCACCGACGTGCGCTCCGGCTCCCGCTTGGTCGCGACCCGGGGGCTGGCCATGGCCGGCGCGTGTGCGGCGAACCCCGGGACCATGGCGGCGGTGGTCAAGCTCTCCCCGGACGCGGTGCAGGTGCTGGTCGAGGGCATCGAAGACCTCGTCGTCGCCAACGACAACGCGCCCGGCCAGGTGGTCGTCGCCGGCACGCCCGAGGCCGTCACGGCCGTGACCGACGCGGCGCGCGACGCCGGGGGACGGGCCGTGCCCCTGACGGTCGAGGGAGCGTTCCACTCGCCGGCCATGGCGCCGGCGGTCGACGCCGTGCGCGAGGCGCTGGACGCGATGGAGCTCGACGACCCGGGGATCCCGCTCATCGCCGGTGCATCCGCCCGTGCCGCGCACACCGCGTCGGAGGTCGCCGACGGTCTGGTCGACGGCATGCTCGCGCCCGTACGGTGGCGTGAGGTCCAGGAGGCGCTCGCGGCCGCGGGCGTCACCCACCTCGTGGAGGTCGGACCTGGCAAGGTGTTGACCGGGCTCGCGAAGCGCACGATCCCCGACGTGACCCGCATCACCGTCGAGTCGCCGGACGACCTCGACGCCGCGCTCGCCGCGTTGGCCTGAACGCCCCGCTGGCGCGGTCCGTCCGCGCCCGCCCCACCCGTATCCGACCCCGTTCGACTCGCCGTTCCCGACCGTCCGGCGACCCCCGGTGACCCAGGAGCCGTCATGACCGCAGCCGCCACCCCGTGGCGTGCCACCGTCCCCGCCCGCATCGCGGGGATCGGGTCCTACCTGCCGGACCGCGTCGTCACCAACGACGACCTCGCACAGGTCCTCGACACCAACGACGAGTGGATCCGGACACGGACCGGTATCCGGCAGCGTCACGTCGTCGCGCCCGAGCAGGCGACCTCCGACCTGGCCATCGCCGCCGGCGAGGCGGCGCTCGCCGACGCGGGCCTCACCGCCGCGGACGTCTCCACCATCATCGTGGCCACCACGACCCCGGACCACACCGTGCCCGGGACCGCGCCGATCGTGGCCGCGGCGCTGGGCACGGAGGCCGGCGCGTTCGACGTCAACGCGGCCTGCAGCGGGTTCCTCTACGGCCTGCGGGTGGGGACCGCCATGGTCGCGACCGGGGACGACGTCGTGCTCGTGATCGGGGCGGAGGCGCTGACGCGGATCGTCGATCCGACCGACCGCAGCGTCGCGGTCCTGTTCGGCGACGGCGCCGGTGCCGCGGTGCTCGTGCCCGACGAACAGGGCGCGATCGGTCCGTTCGACCTCGGCGCCGACGGGCAGGATCCCTCGATGCTGTGGACCTGCACCGGCGGTACCCGCACGCCGGTCAGCCCGGAGGTGCTCGAGGACCGCTCGCACTTCCTGACGATGCGCGGCGGCGACGTCTACCGCAACGCCGTCGCCCGGATGACCGCCTCCTCGAAGCTGGTGCTCGAACGGGCCGGACTCGACGTCGACGACGTCGATCTGTTCGTCGGCCACCAGGCGAACCTGCGCATCCTCGAGGCCGTCCGCGGCCGGCTCGGCATGGCCGAGGAGCGCACCCACGTCACCGTCGATCAGCACGGCAACACCTCGGCCGCGTCCGTGCCGCTCGCGCTCGCCGACGCGCGCGATGCCGGGCGGCTGACGCCGGGCGACACCGTGCTGTTGACCGCGTTCGGTGCAGGGCTCACCTGGGGTTCCACGCTGGTGCGCTGGCACCCGTCCGGGACGGCGGCGGCCGACCAGCAGGACCCGACCACGGAGACGGCATGACCACCCGGATCGCGATCGTCAGCGGCGGCAGCGGCGGCATCGGCGCGGCGACCTGCCACGCCCTGTCCGCCGGTGGCTACCACGTGCTGGTCGGCTACGGCGGCAACGCCGAGGCCGCGGCGCGCGTGGCCGAGGACGCACCGGGCGATGCGGAGCCGATCCACCTCGACGTCACCGACGAGGCCTCGGTCACCGCCGCGGTGGCGCGGGCGGGGGAGCTCGGCACGCTGGGCGCGATCGTCAACAACGCCGGCGTCGCCGACGACGACCTGCTCATGCGGCTCGACCCGGCGCGGTTCGATCGCACGATCGAGGTCAACCTGCGAGGCGCCTACCTGCTGTCGCGGGCCGCGCTGCGCCCGATGCTGCGTGCCCGGTTCGGTCGTATCGTCAGCGTCGCCTCCATCGTGGCGTTGCGCGGCAACGCCGGCCAGACGGCCTACGCGGCCTCCAAGGCCGGGTTGATCGGCTTCACGAAGTCCCTGGCGCGCGAGGTCGCGCGCAAGGGCATCACCGCCAACGTCGTCGCGCCCGGCTTCGTCGCCACCGCCATGACCGACGCGTTGGGCGAGGATGCTCGCGCGGCGTTGCTCGACATGGCGCCGACGGGCCGTGCCGTGGAGGCCGAGGAGGTCGCCGGCGCGATCGCCTACCTCGCGTCGGAGGCCGCCGGTTCCACGACCGGGACCGTCCTGCCGGTCGACGGCGGCGCGGGCATCTAGGTTCTGCAGCAGGACCACCGACCACGACCCGGACGCCGAGCCCTCCGGCCGGCGTCTCCCCCCAAGACCCCACCGCATCCACGGTGGGTCACCAGCGAAAAGGATGATCCGTGAGTGACGATCTGCTCGGCACGTTCAAGGCGATCCTCAGCGAGGAGTTCGGCGTCCCCGAGGACGACATCACCAAGGACGCCACCTTCGAGGCGCTCGGCCTGGACTCCCTCGACGTCGTCGAGCTGACCCTCGTCCTCGAGGAGAAGACCGGCGTCAAGCTCGAGGACGAGGAGCTCGAGGACGTGCGCAGCGTCGGCGACGCGATCGCCAAGGTGGAGGAGAAGCAGGGATGACCCAGGTCGTCGTCACCGGACTCGGCATCATCAGCCCGGCCGGGCGCGGGCTCGACGACGCCTGGAACGGGGTCCTGTCGGGGCGCACCGGCGCAGCCGTGGACCCCAAGCTCACGGAGATGGGGACCCCGGTCACGCTCGCGTGCCGCGTCCCGGACTTCGACCCGGACGCCGAACTCGGTCGGGGCTCCTCGCGGCGCCTCGACCGGTTCACCCACCTGGCCTGCATCGCCGCGCGTGAGGCCCTGCACCACGCGGGCCTGACCGACGGCGACGAGGAGACCATCGTCCACGCCGACCCCGATCGCGTCGGGGTCATGATCGGCTCGGGGATCGGTGGTGCGGAGACCTGGGCCTCGGAGTACCCGAACTACCTCGAGAAGGGGCCCAAGCGCACCAGCCCCATGTTCGTGCCGAAGATGCTGTCGAACACCGCAGCCGGCACGATCGCGATCCGCTCCCACGCACGCGGTCCGAACATGACCGTGAACACCGCGTGCGCCGCCGGGGCGTCCGCGATCCACCTCGGCCGGGACATGATCCGGTCCGGGGCCGCGGACGTCTTCATCGCCGGCGGGGTCGAGGCCGGGATCACCGGCCTGTCGGTCAGCGCCTTCGCGCAGATGGGCGCGCTGACCAAGAACCCCGATCCGGCCACCGCGTCGCGACCGTTCGACGTGGACCGGGACGGGTTCGTCATCGGCGAGGCAGCGGGGATCGTCGTGCTCGAGTCCGCCGAGCACGCGGCGGCACGGGGCGCGACGAGGTACGCGACCGTCGCCGGCGCCGGCGCGTCGGCGGACGCGTTCCACGCCACCGCACCGCCCGACGACGGTGGTGGCGCCGTGCTCGCGATCCGCCGGGCGGTCGAGGACTCCGGGCTCGCGCTCGGTGACATCGGTCACCTCAACGCCCACGGCACCTCGACGCCGCTCAACGACGCCGCGGAGTCCAAGGCGCTGCGGACCGTCTTCGGTGCCTACACCGACGGCATCGTGGTCACCTCCACCAAGGGGGTCACCGGCCACACCCTGGGTGCCGCGGGGGCGATCGAGTCCATCTTCGCGATCCAGGCGCTGCGCCACGGGCTGATCCCGCCCACCGCGAACCTGGTCAACCAGGACCCGGAGATCGACCTCGATGTCGTGTCCGGTGAGGCGCGTGAGGTCCACTTGCAGGCCGTGCTGTCGACCTCGATGGGCTTCGGCGGCCAGAACGCCGCGTTGGTGTTCCTCCCCGCGTGACCGGTGACGCCGCGTCGGACGGGCCGACCGGGACGGGACCCGACCTCCCCGCGGACGTGGCCGTCGTGCCCGGCGAGCGCTCCGTGCTGCGTCGCACGCTCGGTCCGACCCTGCGGGCCTGGATGCGTCTGGAGGCCGACGGCGTCGAGCACGTCCCGGCCGACGGCCCGGCGCTGATCGCCTCCACCCACCGCTCCCACGGCGACTCGATGGCGATCGCGGCGGCGATCGCCCGACCGGTGCACTTCCTCGGTGACGTCAAGCTGACGAGCTGGCCGGTCCTCGGGCCCCGACTGCCGCAGCTGGGCATGATCCCGCTGCGCCGCGGGGAGGCGGATGCCTCGGCGCTGGACGTCATCCGGGTGCTGCTCGCGGAGGGTGCGTGCATCGCGGTCTACCCGGAGGGCTCCCGCAGCCGCGACGGACGGGTCCATCGGCTGCGGTCCGGGGTGGCCCGGCTCGCAGCCGAGCAGCAGGTCCCCGTCGTGCCCGCGACCGCGCTCGGCATCGAGGACGTGTGGCCCATCGACGGCCGCCCGCGGCCGTTCGGCGGCAAGGTCGTGGTGCGGTTCAGGCCGGCGTTGGCCCCGCCGCAGGACACGCCCAAGGACCGTCGCCGGTTCAACCTCGTCCTGCAGGAGCAGCTCGCGGAGCTGGCCGACGTCGGGATGGCCGACACCTTCGCGCCGCCGCACGGCGGCGATGCCGCCCCCCAGCCGGGCTTCTACTGATGATCGTCACCGGGTGCGACGTCGTCGACATCGAACGCCTCCGCGCAGCGCTGCAGCGTCGTCCGGCGCTGCGCGAGCGGGTCTTCACGGCGACGGAACTGGCGGATGCGACCCGGGGTGGTGTCGCGCCGGGCTCGGACGTCGAGGCGGCCCGGCTCGCCGCCCGCTTCGCGGCCAAGGAGGCCGGTCGCAAGGCGCTGCGCGATCTTCGCCTGCCGTTCCACGCGCTGGAGGTCCGCAACGCCCCCGACGGCGCCCCCGAGCTGTGGTTGCGCGGGTCGCCCGCCGGGCTGAGCTGCTCGCTGTCCCACGACGCGGGCATCGCCATGGCCGTGGTCGCCGGGATGGTGGAGCACGCCCCCGGCGGCGCGACACCGGTGACCCCCGCGGCCACCTCGACCCCCGCGGCCACCTCGACCCCCGCGGCCACCTCGACCCCCGCCCCGCCCTCGTCCTCGACCCCGACCCAGACGGAGTGACCATGCTGCTCGACGGCAAGCGCCTACTGATCACCGGGGTGCTCGACCCCCGATCCATCGCCTTCTTCGTGGCCAAGGTCGCCCAGGAGCAGGGTGCGGAGATCGTCCTGACCGGTTTCGGCCGCGGGATGCGGCTCACCCAACGCGCGGCCGACCGACTGCCCGAGACGCCGGACATCCTGGAGCTCGACGTCACCCAGCCCGAGCACCTCACCGCCGTGGCGGCGCAGCTCGACGAGCGGTGGGGGCGCCTCGACGGGGTCCTGCACGCGATCGGGTTCGCGCCGGCGTCGTGCCTCGGCGGGGGGTTCCTCGACGCGCCCTGGGAGGACGTGGCCACCGCACTGCACGTGTCCACCTACTCCTACGCCGCACTGGGGCGCTCGCTCGCCGACCTGCTCGCGGTCGACGGGGGCTCGATCGTGGGGCTGGACTTCGACGCGCAGATCGCGTGGCCGGGCTACGACTGGATGGGCGTCGCCAAGGCCGGGCTCGAGTCCGCCAACCGCTACCTCGCCCGCGACCTCGGCCCCCGGGGCATCCGGGTCAACCTCGTGGCGGCCGGCCCGCTGCACACGATGGCCGCCCGCTCGATCGACGGGTTCGGGGATTTCGAGTCGGTCTGGCAGGAGCGGGCGCCGCTCGGATGGGACCTGCGGGACCCGGAGCCGGTCGCTCGGACCGTCTGCGCGCTGCTGTCGGACTGGATGCCGGCGGTCACCGGTGAGATCGTGCACGTGGACGGCGGGGTGCACGCCGTCGGCGCCGGCGTCCCCGACGACGTGGTCACCCCGGCCGAGGACTGATCACCCGGGAGCGACGGGCCCGGCCAGCATGGGGTCGCGCGGGGCGGGCCCGGCGCCGCCCCCGGGGGGGGGGGGGCC
>JAFIEQ010000168.1 GCA_020832455.1 Nitriliruptoraceae bacterium | reverse complement strand
GCGGGGGGCGGGGGCCCCCGGGGCGCCCCCCACGCCATCACCGTCGGCGCGGCGCCGTGCGTCGACCACCTCGTCACCCTGCAGCCGAGTGGGGCGAGCGGCCCGGCACCGACCGCCGCCGCGATCACGGCGCAGGCGCTCGAGTACGGCGTGCCCGGCTGGTCGATGGCCGGCTGGCAGGCCGGTGAGCGCACCACGGTGACCGGCGTCCACGCCGTCGCGGCGGACGGGACCACCACCTCGCTGGGCACCGCCGCGGAGGGCGCCGCCTTCGACCTGATCGCGCTGCACGTCTGCGGGACGGTCGCGGCCCCGACGCCGACCACGCCCGATGCCGCCACGACCGCCGACACCGACGACGGCGACACCGGCGAGGCAGCAGCCGCCACCGCGCCGGCGCCGGCCAGCCCCGCCACCTCATCCGCCGCCGACGACGCCCAGGACGGGCCAGAGCCGACCTCCGCCACCGAGGACGAGGGCGACCGCGCGACGGCTGACGACACCCCGGACGTTCCCGTGGTCCCCGACGCCCCCGACGCGGCGAGCCACGACGCCGCCATCCCGGACGAGCCCGAGGTCCTCGGTGTGACGCTGATCGCCGAGGAGCGACCCGACGACCTGGCCGACCTCGCCGCCGCGCCCACGGGGCCGCAGCCCGCCTCGGGCGACGAGCTCGCGGCGCTGGGTGCCCTGCTCGCCAGCGACACCACGGAGCCCGTCCGGATCGTGACCGGGCTGCTGCTGGCCATGCTGCTGGCGACGGCGGCGGTCATCGCCCGCCGGAGCGGCGGGCTGGGCGCGACAGCCACCGCGACGACCGCGGCGGGCGACCGGGACGGCACGACCACCCCCCGCTGACCACGAACAACCCTCCGAGAGCCGCGCGTCCACAGGCCCGCGACCACGAACCACCGGCCCTTTCCACGGACCCCCGAACATGTGACGATGTCGCGTCGACCTCGCCACCCGCGCCCGGCCCCCGCGCCCACGGCGATCACCCCCGACCGCCCCCCCCACGCCTGACGAGCAGGAGCCAACCCGATGAGTGACGACGAGGCGACCAGCAAGACCCAGGCCCTCGGTGCCCGCCTACGCGGCATCCGCAACCAGCAGGGCTTGTCCCTGGCACAGGTCGAGGAGCGCAGCAACGGGGTCTGGAAGGCCGTCGTCATCGGCGCCTACGAACGGGGGGATCGCTCCATCAGCCTGCCCCGACTGGCCTCACTGGCCGAGTTCTACGGGGTACCGATCATCGATCTGCTGCCCGGCGTGGACGCGTCCGACACCGATGGCGACGCGACCAGCGCAGACGGCAAGGTCACCCTCGACCTCACCCGGCTGGACCCCCGCGAGCCGCGGCTGGCACCGATCGCGCGGTTCGCCGCGTACGTCCGTCGGCGGCGCGGGGACCACAACGGTCGGATGCTGACGCTGCGCGGCGGGGACCTGCAGACGATCGCGCTCGCGATCGGCCGGTCCCCCGAGCAGGTGCTGGTGGAGCTCGAGCGGCACGGCATCGTGCGGGGCCCCATCACCGTCGACGAGACCGGTCTGCCCGCGGTGCAGCACGCCCGGCCGATGGCACCGCCGCCGGAGCTGCTGCGGGCCCGCCCGCGTCGACCGCAGGACGCCACGCTGACCGCCTGAGCGGTCCCCTCAGCCGGGCACGCTCTCCCGTCAGCGGGGCATGCTCAGCGCCGCACCGCCAGACGCCACGCCTCCCGGTCGACGAATCCGGCCCGGTCGTAGGCCGTGAGCGCGGGGACGTTGTCCTCACGCACGTGCAGACTGATCGCCCGCGTGCGGGGTCCCTCCACCAACGCCTGGCGGACCGCCGCGGCGACCGCGCCGGAGCCGATGCCCTGCCCACGCGCCTCGGGCGCGGTGACGATGCCGGCGAGCTGCACGCCGAAGCGCCGTGACGACACGGAGCGCTCCACCTTGAACACCGGGGCGCCGACCGGCCCGACGCACGACACCAGGCCCTGCTTGGTGGTCGCCTCCAGCCGGCTGCGGTAGCCGCGCCAGCCGACCTTGCCCGGGTTCGGTCCGAACCGGTCGTCCACGTGCAGCTGCACGGCGAGCTCCGCCAGCCGGTCGAGGTCCTCCTCCTGCGCGCGGCGCAGCCCCGGATCGGGGACCGCGTGCCCGTCGGGGACGCGGTCGGGATCCACCGTGAGGAAGCGCTGGTCGTGCACGATCAGCCCGGGGTCGGGACCGCTGCGCTCCAGCAGCGCGTCGCCCGCGTCGAGGTCGCCGACCATCAGCCGCCACCGGCGCGAGGGCGGCGCAGCCCGACGGATCGCGGCGGCGTCCCCGCACGGCACGATCAACCGGCCCGGGAACACGATCGCGACCGCCCAGTCGGTGTCATCCGCGGCGATGCGGACCGGCTCGGCACCGAACGACTCGATCGCCGACAGCGCGAACATGTGGCGCGCGGCCCCGCCGGCCTCCGAGGGCCAGCGCTCGAGACGTCCGGCGATCGTCTCGAGCTCACCGGTGGTGGCCTTGCGCCACCGCAGCCGTCGCCGCAACCGGGCCGTCATCCGGCGAGCGGGAGGTTGGGATCGACCGCGAGGTCGAGGTCGGCGTGCCGGCCGGCCACCAGCAGGTTCGCGCCGGATGCGGCCACCATCGCCCCGTTGTCGGTGCACAACCCGACCGACGGCACGATGAGACGCTGCCCGTTGCTCCCACAGGCCACGGCGAACCGTTCCCGCAGCCGCGAGTTGGCGGCCACCCCACCAGCGAGCAGCACCTGCTCGTACCCCTCGTCCGAGGCGGCACGCAGCACCTTCTCCACCTGCACGTCGACGATCGCCTCCTGGAACGACGCGGCGACGTCGGCGAGCACCGGCTCCTCGCCGGCGGCGTCCATCCGGCGCAGTTCGCGGATCACGGCGGTCTTCAGCCCCGACAGCGACAGGTCGTAGTTGCCGCTGTCGCGCATGGCGCGCGGGAAGGCGAACGCGTGCGGATCGCCGTCGCGGGCGAGCCGGTCGATCTCCGGCCCGCCGGGGTAGCCGAGCCCCATGAAGCGGGCGATCTTGTCGAACGCCTCCCCGGCCGCGTCGTCGATCGTCGCACCGAGCTGCCGGAAGGTGCCGTCCTCGCCCATCGCCACGATCGAGGTGTGCCCGCCGGAGACGACCAGCGCGACGAGCGGCGGTTCCAGCATCCCGTGCTCGAGCTGCGCCACCTCGACGTGGGCACGCAGATGGTTGACCCCGATCAGCGGCCGGTCGTGCGCCAACGCGAGGCCCTTGGCCGCCGACACCCCGACCAGCAGCGCGCCGACGAGCCCCGGCCCGGCGGTGACCGCGATCGCGTCGATGTCGGACAGGTGGACCCCGGCCTGGACCAGCGCGGTGTCGATGGTCGGCAGCAGCTGCTCGAGGTGGGCGCGGGCCGCGACCTCGGGCACGACCCCGCCGTAGCGCGCATGCAGGTCGACCTGCGAGGCGATCACGTTGGCGCGCAGGTGCAGCTGGTCCTCGACGATGCCGACGGCGGTCTCGTCGCAGGAGGTCTCGATCCCGAGCACCAGCACGTCAACTCACCTCCGGGCGCCGCCACAGGATCAGCGCGTCCTCACCGTCCGGGTAGTAGCGGGGTCGCCGCCCCTCCTCCCGGAAGCCGAGCTGACGGTACAACGCCAGGGCTTGCCCGTTCGACGGACGGACCTCCAGGGTCGTCGCGTGCACGCCCTGTGCCTCGAACCGGTCGAGCAGCGCCGACAGCAGCAGCCGTCCGATGCCCCGGCCCCGCTGTGCGGGCGCCACGGCGACGTCGAGCACGTGCCCCTCGTCGTGCAGGATCGCGCCGGCGACGAACCCGACCGTGGTGCCGGCACCGACCGGTGCGTCGGCGTCCGGCGCCACCCGCGCGACGAGGCAGCACCGGTCCGGCGCCCCGAGGTCGCGGGGCAGCAGCGCGAGCGTGGACGCCCCGAGCCCGGGCAGCGCCCGGATCGCGTCCGCGTCGCGCTGGCGTGCCACCTCGACGCGGATGAGCGGGGTGGACACGTCGCGGGTCACGCCGCCCCGCCCTGCAGCCGGCCACGGGTCTCCCAGCCGATCTTGGCGTCGGCCTGGCGCAGGTACATCGGGCGCAGCGCCTCGGGCGGGTGGGTCTCCTCACGGTGGAACCGAGGCAGCGCGAGCTCCGCGAGGTCGGCGGCGTCCGGCCACGCCAGGTCCGGGCCCGCCAGCTGCGCGTCGGTCTCGGACAGACGCTCGGCGTAGCGCAGCACCGCGTCCCCGACGACGAGCACCTCGTGGCCGTGGGCGTCGATCTCCGCGGCGAGGTCGTCGACGGATCCGACCCGGGGGTCGTCGAGGCGTTGGACCCCGCCGGGGGACGGGCGGTAGAAGGCCCAGAACACCTCACCGCGGCGGGCGTCCAGGGCCGCGCAGATGCGCCGTTCGGTGTAGCGGGCGGAGAAGGCCAGCACGTCGAGCCCGCACAGCCCGACCGTGGGGAGCTGACGTGCGGCGGCGATGGCCTGGGCCGTGGCGATCCCGACGCGCAGGCCCGTGTACAGGCCCGGGCCGACGCCGACGGTCACCCCGGCGACGCGGTCGATGCCGACACCGGCCTGGTCGAGGCAGAAGCGGATCGCCGGCGCGAGGAACTCCCCGTGCCGGCGCGGGACACCGAGCGCGGCGCTGGCGAGGATGTGGTCGTCCTCGACCAACGCGACCGACGACCGGGCGGTCGAGGTCTCGATCCCGAGCACGAGCATGGGTGGGTCTCCAGCGGCGGGGCGGCGAACAGGGCGAGCGGGTTCCGGGATGGGTCCCGGCGTCAGCCGAGGTCCGGTGACCGCCCGTCACGACCCGCGGTCTGCAGCGCGTCGGCCCGGTCGGCCCACCGCGCACCGTAGGCCCGCAACACCACGACGCGCACCTCGTCGCCGTCCCCGGCGCCACCCGAACCGCCGGCACCGGCGCCACCCGAACCGCCGGCACCGGCGCTGCCGTCACCGTCGCCGTCGGCGGGACGGCGGACCTCCACCTCGAGCCGGTCGTCGGGGAGCAGCGGCCGCACGGCGTCGGCCCACTCGATGAAGGTGACCACGTCGGGGCCCAGCACGTCGTCACCCAGATCCGCGACGTCCGCGAGGCGGTCCAGGCGGTAGACGTCGGTGTGGATCACGGGCACGCGCCCGACGTACTCACGCACGAGCACGAAGGTGGGCGAGGTCACCCGCGCCTCGATGCCGAGCCCCACCGCCGCGCCCTGCACGAAACAGGTCTTGCCGGCGCCGAGGTCACCCGCGAGCGCGACCACGTCCCCGGCCTCGAGCAGCACCGCCACCTCGGCAGCGAGCGCGCGGGTGGCCTCGGGACCGTCCGTGGTGTGGGTCACCTCGACGTCGGGCGGCGGGATGTCCACCCTCAGCCGAGCCGGGCGCGCAGCTCGTCGCGTGCGTCGGCACCGGACTTCATGCGCCCGGCGAGCACGGCCGCGGCGACCGAGACGTCGCGTCGGATCGCCTCCGCGACGGTGTGGTCGCCGCGCACGGCGTCGTGGGGCTGGTGGGTCGGGACCAGCGTGATCCCGCCGCGCACGTCCAGCCGGTAGCCACGCACCTTGTCGAACGGCACGGGGTGGCCGAGCAGCACCGAGGTCGGCAGGGCGCCGAGCGCGAGCACGACCGAGGGCTGCACCATGGCGAACTCCGCGTCGAGGTGCGCCGTGCAGGCCCGGATCTGCGCCATGGTCGGCGGGGCGCCGTCCTCGGCCCGGCAGCGCACCAGCGTGGTGACGCGGACCGACTCCGGGTCGATCCTCGCGTCCAGCAGGGCGGCGTCGAGCACGTTGCGGGCGCTGCCCGCGAGGGCCTTGCCGACGAGGTCCTCGTGGCGGCCCGGCGCGGGCGCCAGCACCAGCAGGTCGGCGGGCGCGGGGCCATCCCCGACGACGGGTGCGGTCCGACAGGCCGACAGCGAACACGCCTCACAGGACCGCACGAGTCGTAGGTGCTGTCGCGGGCTCCGGACGCGGTCCGGCACGGTGGTCGGCATTCCCAGCCTCCCCACCCCGGGTCGTCTCCACGCCCGTGGGTGTGCCGGCAACCTACTCCCAGCCCCCTCCTGGGGTCGAATCGGCGCCGGGGGTCGCGCGACCGCGCGCTCCGGGCGCTCGACCGACCGACCGGTCGGCGCCCGCGCCGTGACCAGACGTCGTGGCGCCGCGACGTCAGGCGTCGGCGAGGCCCGGGAGCCCACCGCGACCCACGGCGTGCTGCGGCCCCCGGCGCACCGCGTCGGCGACGGCCTCGGCGGCGAGGTGGGCGACCAGATCGACCTCGGCGTCGACCTGGCCCGTGGCCAGGCAGAACAGCGCATCGCCGTCGAGTTCGGTGTGCGCGGGACGCAGCGCCCGCGCGATGCCGCTGTGCCCGAGGTCGGCGACACGGACGGCTTGGCGCTTGTCCAGACGCGCGTCGGTGACGATGCACCCGATCACGGTGTTGCCGGTCGGGCCGCCGTCGGCCGTGCCCACGCCGGTGGCCGCGCCGGGCCGGGGTGCGACCGGGTAGCGCGGTGCGTCGTCGGGCACCCGGGCCCGCGCGATCCAGGTGCCGTCCTCGGCGAGGACCTCGCCCACGGCGTTGTTGACCACGACCACGCCGACGGTGACCCCGGCGGCGCGGCGCACGGCGATGCCCTGTCCCCCGCGCCAGGCGTGGTCGAGCCCCGCCACCTTCGCCACGGTGCAGCCCGCCCCGGCACCGACCCCACCCTCGGCCGGGTCGGCCTCGGTCGCGGCCGCCGCGGCCCGTGCCCCGAGCGCC
>JAFIEQ010000013.1 GCA_020832455.1 Nitriliruptoraceae bacterium | reverse complement strand
GGCAGGGGCCAGCGCGGCGCGGCGGACCCGGGTCCCCGGGGGCGCCTGACCGCCACGCAGCACCCGCACGCGGGCGGCCAGGTCGGCGCACGGCGCGGTGGGTGAGGTGGCCAGCGGGTCCCGGTCGCCGAGCACCGCCGCGAGCTCCGTCCCGAGCCTGCCCGTGCCGCGGTCCCGGGCGTGGATGAGCAGGTGCCCGACCCGGGGGTGGACGGGCAGGTCGGCCAACAGCCGACCGTGCGCGGTGATCCGGCCGGCGCCGTCGATCGCCCCGAGCTCGCGCAACGTGGCGGTGGCACCCTCCCAGGCGGCGTCGGGCGGCTGATCCAACAGCGCCAGCTCGGCCACCTCGGCCCCCCAGGCCGCCACCTCGAGCGCGGCGGCCGTCAGATCGTCGGTCGCGATCGCCGGACGCGGGGCGGCATCACGTCCCGCGTGCTCGCGCGCCGGCCACAGCCGCACCACCCGGCCCGGCGCGGTGCGTCCCGCCCGGCCGGCCCGCTGCGTGGCGCTGGCGCGCGAGGCCGGGACCGTGACCAGGCCGCCCATCCCCGTCGCCGGATCGAAGCGGGGCTCGCGGGACCGCCCCGCGTCGACCACGACCCGGATGCCGTCGATGGTCAGGCTGGACTCGGCCACGTCGGTGGCGAGCACGACCTTGCGCCGGCCCTGGGGATCCGGACGCAACGCGCGGTCCTGCTCGTCGCCGGACAACCGGCCGTGCAACGCCAGGACCACGACGTCCGTGCCCGTGATCCCGGCCAGGGCGCGGGTGGCGCGACCGATCTCGCGCACGCCGGGCAGGAACACCAGCACGTCCCCGGTGGTGGCCGGGTCGTCGAGCACCTCGACGACCGTGCGTGCCGCCTCCTCGGGCAGCGCCCGCACGTCCACCCGGTCGCGGTGCTCGGTGGCCACCGGGAAGGTGCGGCCCTCCGCGCGCACGATCGGCGCGTCGTCGAGCAGGGCCGCGATGCGTGCCCCGGGCAGGGTCGCCGACGCGACGACCAGGGCCAGATCGTCGCGCAGCGCGCCCCGGGTCTCCCACGCGAACGCGAGCGCGAGGTCGGCGTCGAGGCGGCGTTCGTGGAACTCGTCGAAGACCAGCACGCCCGTGCCCGCCAACCCGGGGTCCCGCTGGAGCCGACGCAGCACGATGCCGTCGGTGACCAGCTCGATCCGGGTCGCCCGGGAGGTCCGTCGGTCCTCGCGGGTGGTGACACCGACCGTCTGGCCGACCGGTTCGCCCAGCTGCGCGGCCAGGCGTGCCGCCGCGGCCCGGGCCGCCACCCGGCGCGGTTCGAGCACCACGATCCGTCCGGGCGGATCGGCGTCCAGCAGGGCGAGCGGCACACGGGTGGTCTTGCCCGCCCCCGGTGGCGCCTCCAGCACGAGGCGTCGGTGGTCGCGGACGTGGGCGACGATCCGGTCGAGCACCGCGTCCACGGGCAACGGGTCCGCCGCCATGCCCGCCCGCCAGTCGCGGGTCACGAGCGCTCCGCCGAGTCCGGGTCCGTGCCTGCGTCGTCGTCCGCGTCGGGATCGACCGGGTCGGCGAGCACCCGGCCGATGCGGCGCAGGGCCAGCCGGCACACCGCGGTGTAGGGCGCGGCGAGCACGGGGACCTCGAACACCACCCGCACGCCGGTGGCGGTCGGCTCCACGCGGTGTCCGGTGGCCGGGACCCCGGCGACGCGCCAGTGCCAGCTCACCCCGGGTTCGAACCCCGTGACCTCGAAGGGCACCCACACGCCCGCGACGGTGCGGATCCGTCCGTGGCGGCCCGGCCCGATCAGCGGCGGATCGCACGCCACGTCGAGGATGGTCGGACCCCAGCTCGACCAGGTGCGGGTGTCGACCAGCAGACGCCACGCAGCGGTCGGCGCCGCCGGGAACTCGGCGGCGACATCGAGGTGGCGCATGCGGCCCATGGGGGGGTCCCGGTCGTCGGTCGGGGGACGACGGTAGGAGGCGACGAGCCGGCGCGACTAGCGTGCGCCCGAACGCCGACCAGCGGGAGCAACCGTGGGCATCGTCATCCGTGTGCTGATCAACGCCGCTGCGCTGTGGGTCGCGGTCACCCTGCTCGACGGCTTCGACTTCGAGTTCGGGGACGGGTCGATCCCGGCGTTCCTCGTGATCGCCCTCATCCTGGGCGTCGTCAACGTGATCGTGCGACCGATCCTCACGGTCCTGTCGCTGCCCGCGATCGTGCTGACGCTCGGGTTGTTCCTGTTGGTCGTCAACGCCATCGTGCTGGCGTTGGTGGTCGCGATCTCCGGCGCACTCGACCTCGGGCTGGTCAGCGACGGCTTCGGCTGGACCTTCCTGGCCGCGATCATCATGTCGCTGGTGTCCTGGGGGCTGGAGACGTTGCTCGGCCGCGGCTGATTGCGACGCTCGCGGGGACCTCGTCGGGCGGGACGGTGCCGTCGTCCGGATGGTCCCCGGCGGGGCCTAGTCTCGTCCGGACCCCACCCGAGGTGCCCGACACGTGTCACGCCGCGCCGATCCGCCCCTGACCGGTCCGACGACCGAGCTGTTGCAGGCGCTGATCCGCGGCGCCTGCGTGAACGACGGCACCCCGGGCTCGGGTGAGGAGCACCGCAACGCGAGCGTGATCGACGACGCGCTCGACGGGCTCCCGGGCGTCGGACGCACGGTCTTCGAGCCGCTCCCGGGGCGCCGCAGCGTGGTGCACACCCTGCCGGGCAGCGACCCGGACGCGCCCACGATCCTGTTGCTCGGCCACACCGACGTCGTCCCCGTCAACGCGGCGGAGTGGCGTCACGACCCCTTCGGTGGGGAGCTGATCGACGGCGAGGTGTGGGGTCGGGGTGCGGTCGACATGCTCAACCTCACCTCGGCGATGGCCACCTCGTTCGCCCACCTCGCGACCCGCGGGCGACCGCCGGCGTCGACGGTGCGGTTCCTGGCCGTGGCCGACGAGGAGGCGGGCGGTACCTGGGGGGCGAACTGGATCTGCGCCAACGCCTGGGACGAGGTCGCATGTGACTACGTGCTGACGGAGTCGGGCGGGATGACCCTCGACGCGCCGGACGGTATGCGGGTCGTGTTCGCCGCCGCGGAGAAGGGGGTGGCCTGGCGGCGGCTGACCGTGCACGGCACTCCCGGCCACGGCTCCATGCCGTTCGGGGCGGACAACGCGCTGGTCACCGCCGCGGAGGTCGTGCGGCGCATCGACGCCTACGACCCGGCACCGCAGCTGCACTCGTTCTGGACCGGTTGGGTCGCCGGCCTCGACGTCCCGGACGCGCTGCGCGAGGCGCTGCTCGACCCGGGCCGGGTGCGCGAGGCGATCGGGGCGCTCGACGCCGGCCAGGCCGGCTACGCCCACGCGGTCGTGCACACGACCTTCTCCCCCAACATGGTGCGCGGCGGGATCAAGACCAACGTCATCCCCGACACCGTGGAACTCGACATCGACATCCGGACCCTGCCCGGGGTCGAGGAGGCCGACGTGGACCGCATGGTCGCCGACGCGCTCGGGGACCTCGCCGACCGGGTGACCGTCACCCCGGTGATCGACGGGCGGACCGCGACGCGCTCCCCGATCGAGACCCCGATGTTCGACCTGCTGGCCCGGCGGGCGGCCGCGGTCCACGACGGCGCCGAGGTGCTGCCGTGGATGGTCGTCGGCGGGACGGACGCCGCGTTCTTCCGGATGCGCGGCGTGCCGAGCTACGGCGCGGGCATGTACGACCCGTCGATGTCCCTGGCCCAGTTCCAGCGTCGGTTCCACGGTCACGACGAACGCATCGACACGACCTCGCTCGGGTTGTCCGCCCAGCTCTACGTCGACCTCGCAGACGGGATCGCGGACGCGACCCGGAGCTGACCTCCCCCGGTCCGACGAGCCGGACGGCCCGGTCGCGGGACGGCCACGTCACGGGCGGATGACCGTTCGGTGACGGCCACCATCAGGTCACGTCGACACCGGTCGCGTGTCACCCGGTGTCCGTGCCGCGTTCACCCGGACGCGGTGGAGTCGGAGCATCCGACGAACGGGACCCGTGGTGTCCGAACGCTCCGTGCCCTCCACGATCGCCGCCGACCGACCCACCGACCGACCGACCGTGGGACCCACCGCCCCATCCGTCGACCTACCGACGCCGCGCCCCCGACTCCGACCCGCCCGCCCCACGGACCACCTCGCCATCCGCGCCCTGTTCCGGACCACGATCCTGGCGGGTGACCCGCTGCCCGGTTCGGTACTCGGCGCCCGCGACTGCCTGGCACGCTACGAGCGGCTCTGTCTGGACGCCTACCTGTCCGATGGCCTCGTCATCGTGGTCGAGGACGACGACGCGATCGTCGGCTACCTCCTCGGCTGCCTCGACGAGCAGGCCCACCGACGCCACCAGACCCGCCAGGCGCTCGGCTGGGTGGTGCACGCCGGACTCGGGGTGGCCACCGGCCGCATCCGCGGGGACGCACGGCGGTTCGTACGCCTGCGGATCCACGACGGGTGGGTGGCGTGGCGCCGCGGACCGCGTCCACCGTTCCCCGCGCACGCCCACATCAACCTGGCTCGGTCCGCCAGGGCGCGACGTGTCGGGTTCGACCTGGTCGCGGCCATGGACGCCGCCGTCGCCGCCGCGGGACTGCCCGGCTGGTACGGCGAGGTCACGGTCCCCGCGGGTCGGTCCCTCGCGGCGGCGGCCCGGGCCGGCGCATCCGTGGTGCACCGTCAGCCCAACCGGACGTTCACCTGACTCATGGGCCGCCGCGTCGAGCGGGTCACCCTGGCCCGCCCGCTGCGTTCGGTCCGACCGCCGGACGCGACCCCCACCGGGCCGTGCGACCAGCCGGACGCCCGTCCCGGCACGCACCACCACGCCGAGCGCGACCGCACGGCGGTACTGGCGTGAGGATCGCGGTCGTCACGGAGTCGTTCCTCCCGACCGTCAACGGGGTCAGCCGGTCGGTCCGGATGGTGATCGAACACCTCGCGCAGCGCGGCCACGATCCCCTCGTGATCGCGCCCGGACCGGGACCCGACACCCACCGGGGGATCCCGGTCGTCCGTCTGCCGGCCATCCCGCTGCCGCTGTGCCGCGACTTCCCCCTGGGTCTGCCCACGCCGCAGCTGCGCCGAACGCTGGCCCGCCACGCACCCGATGTCGTCCACCTCGCCTCGCCGGCATCGGTGGCGGCCCGTGGCGCCGTCATCGCCCGGGACCTGGGCCTGCCCAGCGTCGCGATCTACCAGACCGACCTCGCCGGGTTCGCGAGCCAGTACCACCTCGGATCCGTCGCCGGCCCGTTGTGGCGGTACCTGCGCCGGGTGCACGAGGCCGCGGACCGGACCCTGGCCCCGTCACGGGCCGCCGTCGACGACCTGGAGCGGCACGGCCTGACCGATGTCCACCGGTGGGGCCGAGGCGTGGACCTCGAGGCGTTCTCCCCCGCACACCGTCGCCGTGCGCTGCCTCGAGCGGGCACGCCGGTCCGGGTCGGCTACGTCGGGCGGTTGGCCCCGGAGAAGCGCCTCGAACGGCTCGCCGTCCTGCGCGACGTCCCCGGGATCGAGCTGGTGATCGTCGGCCACGGCTCCGAGCGCCGACGCCTCGAACGACGACTCCCCTTCGCCCGGTTCACCGGCGCGTTGGACGGGACGGCGCTGTCGCGGGCCTACGCGGACCTGGACGTGTTCGTCCACCCGGGCCGCCACGAGACCTTCTCGCAGGCGGTGCAGGAGGCACTGGCCTCAGGCGTCCCCGTCGTCGCCTCGGCGGTCGGTGGACCGGTCGACCTCGTGACCGGCGGTCGCACCGGTCTGCTGGTCGATCCCGACGACCCGTTCGCGTTGCGCGAGGCGGTCGCCGCCCTGGCGATCTCCCCCAACGCGCGGCTCGCCTACGGACGACGGGCCCGCCACAGCGTCCTCGACCGGTCCTGGGACCGCGTCATCGACGAGCTGGAGGGGCACTACGCCGACGTCATCGCCAGGGCGACTCGACCCCGAGCCGTGCGCCCAGCTGCTGCGTCCCGCCCGTCCGTGGCGGCCTGAGCATGCGGATCCTGCAGCTCGCGAACCTGATCACCCCCACCTCGGGTGAGATCCGGACCGTCGTGGAACGGCTCGGGGAGGGCTACCTGCGCGCCGGCCACGAGCGCGTGGTGGTGGTCCCCGGCTCACGGCCCGCCTCCGAGCACCGTGCGGATCGCACCCACTGGATCGAACTGCCGGGGCGTCGCCTGCCGAACTCCGGCGGCTACCGGGTGCTGACCGACCGGACCCTCGTGCGCCGGACGCTGCGCTCGATGGCGCCCGATGCGATCGAGATCCACGACCGCTTCACCCTGCCATGGGTCGCGCCCTGGGCCGCCCGGCAGGGGATCGCGACCACGCTGGTGGTCCACGAACGCCTCGAGACGACGCTGCGCCACGTCGCCCACCTCGGCGTCCTGGCACCGATGATGGAACGGGCGGCGAACCGCCGGCTGATCCGACGTGTCGGTGGCGTGGTCGTCGCCAGTCCCTACAGCGCCGAGGGGTTCCGGGGCGACCCGCGGGTGCAGGTCATCCCGCTCGGTGTCGACCCCGCGCGCTTCCGACCGCTCGATCCGGGCTCGACGGGTGGCGCGGACGCGGCGTCTGCCGGGATCCTGCGACTGGTCCAGGTCGCGCGGCTCTCCCGGGAGAAGCGTCCCGGACTCGCCCTGGACGTCTCCCACGCCCTGGTCCGCCGGGGTGTCCACCACGAGCTCGTCCTGATCGGTGATGGCCCGTTGCGTCCCCGGCTGGAAGCGCGGGTACGCCAGGACCGGCTGCCGGTGACCTTCCGCGGGCACGTGGCCGCTCGAGAGGTCGCGGCCGCGCTCGTGGGCGCGGACGTCGCGCTCGCGACGTGTCCGACCGAAGCCTTCGGGCTCGCGGCCCTGGAGGCGCTCGCCTGCGGCCTGGCGGTGGTCACCGTCGCGTCCGGCGCCGTGCCGGCCCTGCTGGGTATCCCGAGCCCGCAGCGACGCGTGACCACGGCGGGTGCGACGGCCGACGCCGACGGCGAACGGCTCGCCGAGGCGGTGCTCGCGGTCCGTCGGATCGATCCACAGGTGCGTGGTCACGCTGCCCGGGCACGTGCCGCCGAGTACCGCTGGGACCGCACGGTGGCGGCCATGCTGACACGTCACGGCGCCGGGCGCCCGACACCACACGCCAGACCCCACGACCGTCTCGCCCGCGCATGATGCTGCCCCGGGCCGTGCTCCGCACGGCTGCTCGGCTGCGACCGCGATCCTCGGGTGGGTTCGTGGCGGGTGCCCTGGCACTCGGGTCGCTGGGGTTGCCCGGGCTGCCGCTCGGCACGTTGCCGCGTGCCCGCCACGTCCTGCTGCTCGCGCCCCATCCCGACGACGAATCGATCGGCTGCGGCGGCACCGTCGCCCGGTGGACGGCGGCGCGCACCCGGGTGAGCTTCCTGCTGGTCTCGGACGGCGAGGCCTCGATCGGCCCGGTGCTGCCCACGCGCACGATCGCCACCCGACGACGGCGGGAGGCCGGCATCGCCGCGGCCAGACTCGGGCTACCGGCCCCGATCGCGCTGGGCCTGCCGGACGGTCACCTCGCCGATCACGTCCCGGACATCGCCCGCGCGATCCGTCGCATCGCGACCGAGGACCGCCCCGACCTCGTGCTGACGCCGTGGGCGCTCGAGCGGCACGCCGATCACCGAGCGGTCACGCGGGCCGTCGCCGCCGCGCTCCCGGACCACGAGCACGTCTGGGGCTACGAGGCGCACACGCCGATCCCGCAGCCGAGCCACGTCATCGACGTCACGGCGACGCTCGCCGCGAAGCACGCGGCGCTGCGCGCGCACGTGACGGCGGCGCAGGCGTTCGATCTGCAGGCGGCCATCGATCTCGCGCGTTGGCGCTCGTTGGCGACCCGCGGGGGCACGGGTGCCGCCGAGGCGTTCCTGGTGCTGCCCGCCCGCGACCTCGATGCGCTGCTCACCGTCGGCGACCGCATGTGGGACCCCGCGTCCGCGGATCGCCCGTCCGGGGACCACACGCACCCGGACGACGTACCCGGGGACCGCGCCCCGGGGCGCGACGCACCCGGTCGGGGGCTCCCGCGGCGGCGCCACGGACGGAGTACGGTGCGTGGTCCACAGCGTCCGATCGACCGGACCACCCCGATCGATCCGACCACCCAGGGGGAGTCGCCCGCGTGATCCAGACGTTCATCACCGTCCTCGGCTACGGGTTGCTGTTCGCGTTCGCCGCGCTGATCCTGTGGCTCGTCTACCGCCGCCGCTACCGCCGTATCGGCCCCGACGAGGCGTTGATCGTCTACGGGCGCCGGGCGAAGAAGGACCGGGACGGGTTCCGGGTCATCGTCGGTGGCGGGACGTTCGTGACCCCCTTCATCGAGGAGGCATCGACCTTCCCGCTGCACGCGATGCAGCTCGACGTGCAGCTGCGCGGCGTGCTCGCCGGTGACCAGCGCACCCCGATCAACGTCAACGGCACCGCCACGGTCAAGGTCCCGGTCACGCCCGCGGAGCGCGAGACCGACTTCCCGATCGTGCGCATGGCCGCATCGAACTTCCTCGGCATGTCGGTCGCGGAGATCCAGGACGCGCTGACCAAGGTGGTCTCCGGTCACCTGCGCACCATCGTGGCCGGCCTGTCGGTCGTCGACCTCTACACCGATCAGGCCCGCTTCACCGAGGACCTCAAGTCCAAGGCGGCCGACGAGCTGCAGAGCCTCGGCTACGCCTTCCTGTCGTTCGTGTTCGAGTCGATCACCGACGAGAACGGCTACCTCGACGCGTTGGGTGTGCCGGAGATCGAGCGCGCCCGTCGTGACGCGCGTATCTCCCAGGCCAACAACGACCGGGATGCCTCGCTGCAGGAGGAGGACGCCCGGCTGGAGAAGGAGCGTCGCCGCCTGTCGGTCGAGGCCGAGGTCGCCGGTTCCGAACGCGAACTGAGCCTGCGCAAGGCCTCCATCAAGGAGGAGGTCGACGTCGCCAACGCCCGGGCGCTCAAGGCCGGGGAGATGGAGACCAAGGTCCAGGACATCCAGATCGCCGAGCGCGAGGCCGAGCGCCAGCGCCGCGAGCTGGACGCGACGGTGCGTGAGCGCGCCGAGGCCGACAAGTTCGCCCAGGAACGCCGCGCGGAGGCCGAGCGCTTCCAGGCCGAGCAGGAGGCGGAGGCCTCCAAGATCCGTCGCGCCCGTGCGGCGGAGGCGATCGAGCTCGAGGCCCGCGCCGAGGCAGCACGGCTCCGCGAGACCGGGGAGGCCGAGGCGTCGGCGATCCTGGCCCGTGGTGAGGCGGAGGCCACCTCGCGGCGCAAGCTCGCCGAGGCGTTGGCCGCCTACACCGAGGGCGGGTTGTCGCTCGAGGCGCTCAAGGTCCTGCCCGACGTGGTCGCCGCCGCGTCCGAGCCGCTGTCACGCGCCGGCAAGACCACGATCATCTCCAACGGCTCCGGTGCCGGGACGGGCGTGTCCAAGCTCACCGGGGACGTCACGGAGGCGTTGTCCTCCACCGTGCCGATCGTCAAGGACCTGTCCGGGGTCGACCTCGCGGCGCTGCTGCGGGGGCTGACCGGGCAGGGCGACGTCGACGGCGAGTTCGACGACGAGGACTGAGCCGTGCCCGTCGAACAGGTCGCGGCGCTGCTCGACCGTTGGCGACAGGCCGACGGGATGTTCGGTCGTGGGCGCATCCTGGCGGAGGCGGTCCGGCTGTTGCGGGGCCTGACCCCCGACGAACGGCGCCTGCTCGCCCGCGCCCTCAGTGAGCGGGGCGCCCCGCAGATCGCCGCCCAGCTCGAGGAGTCGAGCGGGGGCACCCTGGACGCCGAGCAGGTACGTGGGATCGCGGACCAGCTGCTGTACATGGAGGACGACGACCTCGCTCGGCTCGTCGACGACCTGCGCGATCCGCAGGCACGGGCCCAGATGGTCCAGGAGTCGATCGACCGCCACCTGGCCGGTCCGCCGCCGCCACCCGGGGCGCCCGAGCCATCCGGGGACGCGGGCGAGCCGGCGCCGCCGGACGCGTCGTGGGCCGCCCCCGACCGCTCGACACCACCCCAGGATGCCGGTGGCCTGACCCCGCCGGGGGCCGCCACGGCCGCGGCGGTGGCCGCCGGGGCCGCTGGGGCTGCCGGGGCGTCGCGTGCGGGAGCGCGGACCGACGACACCGACGACGGTCCCACGGATCCCGACGAGAGCCTCGCCGCAGCGGAGCGACGGCTGGCCGATCAGCAGGCCCAGCTCGACCGCCTGCCCGACGAGCGCGGGACGGACGACGGCGGGTCGCGATCCACCGAGCTCGGGGACATCGACCTCGGGAGCACGGAACTGGGCGGCATCGAGCTCGGCGGCATCGAGCTCGGGGCGGCCGATCTGGTCGATGCCGACCTCGTGGGTGCCGAGCTGGCCGAGGTCGGGGTCACCGCGGCGGCCGCGGCACCCGCCGCCGAGGCTCCCTCCGACGACCACGCGAGCGATGACGGCGCCGCCGACGGTGGGACGGAACCCGGCGATCGCGACGGGACCCCCACCGAGGACGGCACGGCCCCCGTCCCGGTCGGCTCGCCCGCCGATCCCGGCCGCGACCTGCGGGCGCTGGCCGACGATGCGGCGCCCGAGCCCGACGGTGGTGCCTCGGCGTCCGGGGACACCGGGACGCGATCCGAGCGTGCACGGTGCGACGAGCTCGCCCGGGCGCTGCGCGGCTGTGACCAGGCGATGGCGCGACTGCAGCTGCTGGACGCCGAAACCCTCGCACCGTTGCGGTGGGAGCTCGCCGTCGAGCTCCTCGACGCGATCCCCGCCGGCTGGCAGCGGCGGCGCGCCGTCACGCGGCTGGCGAGCGCCGGGGCGTTGGACGGCGTGGACCCCGGCGAGGTGCTGCGTCGCTTCGAGCGGCGCACGGACGTCGCGTTCGTCGCCAGCAGCCTGGTCCGCGACGCCGGCCTCGCACCGGATCGGCTCGACGGGCTCGTCGAGGACGCGGTCCACCGGCGGCTCACGGTCCACGGGACGCGCTGATGGACACGGCCCTGCTCGGACTGGTCGCCGGCTCCGGATGGGCGTCGGGCATCAACCTCTACGGGGTCGTCGCGCTGCTGAGCATCCTCGGGCGGACCGGGGTCGCGGACGTGCCCGAGTCCCTGACACGGACCGACATCCTCGTCGTGGCCCTCGGGATGTTCGCGCTCGAGTTCGTCGCCGACAAGATCCCGTGGTTCGACAGCGTCTGGGACACGGTGCACACCGTGATCCGTCCGCTCGGCGCGGCGGCGCTCGGTGCGGTGCTGTCGGGGGATGCGGGTTCGGTCTCGCAGGCCCTGGCCGCGACGGGATCGGGTGGGCTCGCGTTCGCCGCGCACGCGGCGAAGGCCACCAGCCGGCTGGCCATCAACAGCTCACCGGAACCGGCCAGCAACATCGGCGCGAGCCTGGTCGAGGACGGCCTGGTGGCGGTGGTGGTCTGGTTCGCGGTGACCAACCCCCTGCTCGCGCTGGCGCTGGTCCTGGTGCTGCTCGTGGCCGGGACGGCGGTCGTGGTCGCCCTGTTCGGCGCCGCCCGCCGCGGGCTCGCGGCACGACGCGAACGACGCCGACGACGCCGGACCGGGGCGCCTGGCTGACGCTCGTCCGAGGCGGGCTGGACCGGACAGCAGCGCGTGGACGGGTCGCTCAGCTCCGGCGCACGGCGACCCCGTCGATGGCGACGGGCCGGCCCGAGGAGGTCGTGCGGATCGTGAGCCTGCCCGTGCGCACCGCCGGTTGCACCGGCAGCGCGATGACCTGCTGCCGCCGCGTGGTCGGCGCGGTGAGGTCCAGACGTCCGACGCGGGTGGTGCCGATGAACACGTCGGCGGTCCCACAGGTCGGACAGCGTGTGGCGATGACGGAGACCTGGCGGGCACGGACCTCGCCGCGGGTGAGCTCCGCGCCGGCACGCGTCGTGGAGGTGATGGTGCCGTCGAGGAACGACGAACCGGTCCCGCGGGACCAGCCGGACGAGGTCGCCAGCGATCGGTCGTCCAACGGACGGGAGGTGCAGCGTGGCGCGCTCCACGCCGAGCGGTTGCCGAGCGTGTCGCGTGCCCGCACGGAGACGCAGACCTCGCGTCCGCGGACGATCGCCACGCTGCGAGCGGTGGCGGTCGTGCCCTGCCAACCCGCGGGGAGCACCCAGTCACCGAAGGCACCGTCGGAGCGCGCCACACGGGTGCGCACGTCGTAGCTGGCGACGCCGCTCGCGTCGCTCGCCCGGTAGCTGATGCCCACACGGTCCCCGAGGGTCACCCGCGGTGGCGCCGTGACCGTGACCGTGGGTGCCGTCGCGTCGACGTCCCAGACGTGCGAGGTGACCGTCCGGACGCCCGAGAGCTCGCGCGCCTCGATCACGAGCCGGTGCCGTCCCGTCGCGAGCCCGGACCCCTTCCACGGCGAGGAGCACGGCTGCGCCTTCGCACCGTTCAGGCTGCAGGTCACGCTCGTGCCCGACGGCGCCTGCCAGACCCCGAAGCCCACGCTCGCCGCCGGCCCGGTCCGTGCGGGCGCCGAGGTGAGGTGCACGCCGAACGCTCGCGGCGCGGGTGCGGCGACGTCGAGCGACACGAGGTCGGTCCCCTGTCGCGTGAGCACCGGGTCGCCGCCGCTGCCGGTCGCGACGGTGAACGTGCCGAGTCCCCGCTTGCGGCGGCTCGTCCCGGGATCGGTGGTGACCTCGACGACCAGTCGGCGACCATCGACGCTCCAGGACGGGGCCGTGTACGCCTGCTTCGACGCCCATGCATGGCCCTGGCCCTCGCGCCCGAGGTTCATCACGACCACGACCGTCTCGTTCCTGCTGTTCGGGACGGTGTAGGCGAGGAACCGACCGTCCGGCGAGACGGCCGGTTCGCGCCCAAGCGACCCACCCGGGACGGCCTCGAGGGTGCCGGTCAGCGACAGCCGCACCAACCCCGCGAGGCTGCCGCTGCCCGGGCGGTGGTCCTCGACGAACAGGTGTCGGCCGTCACGGTCCCAGCTCGGGTTGGCGACCCCGTCACGCACCTTCCTCGGCGTGCCTCCGCCCGCCGGCACCGTCCACACCGATCGCGTCCCGGCGACCACGTTGGTGAACGCGATGGTCCGTCCGTCGGGGGACCATGCGGGGTCGATGCTCTCGCCCGGGAGGTCGGTCAGCGCGAGCGGCTTGCCGGAACCGACCGCTGGCCGCTTCCACAGGTCGGCATCCCCGCGCCACCCTCGCGCCTCGGCGACCCAACGCCCGTCGGGCGAGGGCGCCACCGCCAGGCGGGACCGCTCCCCGGCCACGGCGAGCCAGTCGAGCGGCTGACCTGCCGCCCGCATCCCGACCGCGGTCTCCCCGTTCACCAACCCGAGCACGTCACTGCGCGCGTTGGTCGCAACCCGCGACGGTCCCTGCGGCCCGCGACCGTCCTCGCCGACGGAGACCAACGCGTACTCGTAGCGCACCCCCGGCGTGACCGTCGCGTCGACGTGGGTCGTTCGATCCGAGATCGGGGCCGGCAGGGTCGTCAGGTCGGCCCACGTCCCGCCGTCCGCGACCCGGCGGCGGACCACCACCGCGGTCAGACTCGCGTCGGTGGTGACCGGCTGGCCGAACGTGATCGCGACCCGGCCGAGGCTCTCGGCCAACGGATCGAGCGGTGGGGGCGGCGGCAGCACGCGGCCGTAGCCCGCCAGGACGGTCGAGCGCAGGCCCAGCCGCGCGTCATCGATCACGAGGCGTGCGTACCGGGGCCCGGCCGCACCGGGGCGGAACCCGACCTCGACGCTGCAGGATCCGCCCCGCGCCAGCGGCGCCGCCTGGCAGCCGTCCGCGACCACCCGCCAGTCGGCGGCACCCGGAGCCACGCCGCCCGTCAACGGTTGCACGACCGTGCCGATGGCGGCGGCGGGCAGGGTCACGGCCTCGGCGCCGAGGTTCCGGACGACCACCTCACGGCGGACCTCGGGAGCGCCGACGAGGGTGCGCGGCTGCGGACGGACCGGCGGCGCCGCGACGGCCTCGACCGGGACGGCGGTCCCGAAGCGCACGAGCCCGGCGACGCGCATGCCCGGCTCGACGCACTCGATCTCGAAGGCAGCCGAGATCCGGGGCTGCTCGCCGCGGGCCTCGAACTCCTCGACGTCCAGCGACAGCGTCCGAGGGGCGCACGCCCGGTCGTCGGCGAGGTGGACGGAGAAACCGCGGTCGAGCACCTCCGTGCCGTGGCGGCCGACCGTGAGGTCCCGGGGGAACGTCACGGAGCCGGACCGGTCACCGGCCTGGCCCCTGACGGTGATGATCTGGTCGTTGCCGTAGCTCTGGAGGACGTCACCGAGCCCGCGGTCCGCCGCCACCGAGGCCATCAGCCCGTCGATCACGACGACGTGGTGCAGTTCCGCGGGCTCGCTCGCCTCATCAGCGGCTGCCGGTTCGAGGACGCCGCCCACGCTCGTCACCAGCAACAACGGCAGCGTCAGCACGCCCGTCACGTGACGCCAGCCGACTCGCCCCCGCCCCACGGTCGTCCCGGTCCTGCTCCCGACGTGCCCGGTCGCACCGAGGCCTCACCGCGGGAACGCCGGATCGTACGCCTCGATCTCGCCCGGATCGTGGTGTGTTCCGGCGGACGGGCGCCCGCCGCGCGTGCTAGCCATGGCGTCGACGCGCCCCATCGGCGGACGACCGTGCCGTGCGGCGAGATGCCACGACCCGATCCGGAGGATCCGATGGACGAGCAGGATGCGACGCTGCGCACGCTCCCCCACGACGAACGCGAACGCCTCGCCGATCAGATCGCCGACCGCCTGGACGCCCCGATGTCCGCGTTGGGCATCGCGTTCCTGCTGCTCGTCCTCGCCGAGACGATCGTCGAACCGGACGGGACGCTCGGGACCACCTTCCAGATCGCCACCTGGCTGATCGTGGCCCTGTTCGCGGCGGAGTTCGCCCTGCGGTTCACCGTGGCCCCGTCGCGCCGTCGGTTCCTGCGGCGCAACTGGTGGCAGCTGATCTTCCTCGTGCTGCCGTTCCTGCGGATCTTCCGGGCGCTCCGGGCGGTGCGGGTCCTGCGCCTGTTCCGCGCCAGTCGGATCCTGTCCTCGGCGCTGCGCGCGACGCGGACCGCCGGGCGGCGGCTGCGCGGCCGGGTCGCGTGGCTGGGGGCGGTGACCCTCATCACCATCCTCGCGGCCAGCCAGTTGCTGTTCGAACTCGGCGACGTCGAGTCCTATGCCGATGCGCTCTACCGGGCAGCGATGGTGACCATCACCGGTCAGACCACGGGCCTGGCGGGCATCGGGCGGATCCTCGACGTGGTGCTCGGCAGCTTCTCCGTGGTCGTCTTCGCGACCCTCGCCGGCATCGTGGGTGCGTACCTGGTCGAGCAACGCGCGGACGAGGGCAGCACGGTCGCCACGTGACCGATGCCCGATGTGATCACCGGGGGCGGCGCCACGGTCAGCTGCGGGTCTCGATCACGTAGATCCGCCCCTCACCGGGGGCCACGTCCTCGAGCCGATGCACGTAGCCGTTGTGTCCGACGGGTGTCGGGTCCAGGGCGTCGGACCCGAGCGTGGAGAAGATCGGGACCAGCGTCGCGGCGGCGGGCAGCGCCGGGATCCCGAGGTAGCCGGAGTTCGCCTCGAGGTCGTAGTTGACGACGCAGAGGTGTGGTCGGGCACCGACGGGCAGCGACTCGGGGACCTGCGTCCACGCCACCAGGCCGCGCAACCCGGTCGCGTCCGGTGGCAGCAGCCAGCGGGTGCGTGCCTCGTCGCCGAACTCGGCGAGCAGGTCCTCGGCGACGGTCCGGATCGCGGTGAGGCGCGCGAACAGCGCGTCGTTGGTGCCCCACACGTACGTGTCGGAGAAGCGGGCCTTGGACGGGAAGACGTTGGAGTCGCCCGTCTCCTCGAAGACGAACGGCTTGGTGTAGTGCTCGTTGGGCGCCGGCTCGTGATGGACGTCGCGGATCTCGAACCCGAGACCGACGTAGGAGGGCATGTCGGGCAACAGCAGCGCCGTCATCATCCGCGCCTCGTTGCCCGCGCGGTAGAACGCGTCGAACCGGGGGTCGTCCTTGTCGGCGGTCATCACGGTGTAGGCCGGCACGGCGCGGCGGGTGACCAGGTCGTCGAGGTAGCGACGGAACCGGGGCAGGTACTCCTCGTCACCGACGACGGTCGACTGCAGGTCGCCCAGCACGACGTCGGCCTCGGCGGCCTCGAGGTGGTCCAACTCCTCGCCGTACTGGAAGACGTCACGCGCGTGGAGGAACGCCTCCGCGAACGAGGCGAACCACGGCGCGTCGTGGACCCGCTGGATGTGGCGCTTCACGGCGCGGTGGATGTCGTAGTGCTCGTCCACCTGGTCGGCGGGCACCCCGTCGGGGCACATCTGGACGTGCGCCATGTCGCCACGCATGAAGTCGAAGTTGCCGATGTGGCGCGTGCGGGCGTAGTGCTCGCAGATGTAGTCCCAGGTCTCCTGCCGCGGACGATCGAAATCCACGACCCAGTCACGGTTCTCGTCGACGCGTTCGTAGAGCTTGTAGCGAGCCATCGGGGAGAACACCCGGGACATGAACTGCGGCTCGCTGATGACGATGTCCGGCCACTGCATGCCGTGCTCGTCGATGACCATCTTGTCGGGATCGGGGTCGATCTCGATCCCCCGGAACGGGGGCGCCATCGTCGCCGGGACCGGCTCGAGCCCGAACCACTTGACGTACTTGACCAGGTCGATGCGTCGTTCGGTCCGCCCGTGGGCGTCGCCCGGATCACCGAACATCAGCCGGAGGCGGGCGGCCTCGTCCAGCGCGAACAGCTCGTCCGCGTCGGCGGGCAACGTCTCGCCGGCCAGCGCCGGGCCGCGCTCACCGAGCCACGTGGCGATGGCGTGTACGGCCTGTTCGAGCACCGCATCGGTGTGGTCGACGATGCGGTGCTCGCGGATGTGCATCCACTCGAACAGCGCGGGGTTGGCCAGCACCTGCTCGGAGAACCGGTCGGTGTGCGGCACGACGTCGAGCCCGACCGTGCGCCCGGTGACGTGCAGCAGGTTGGACACGGCACGCAGCTGCCGGCCGATGGAATCGAGGCCGGGTGCCTGCTCGTAGAGCTCCTCGGAGAAGAACGCGGGATCGAGGTGCCAGCTCGCCATCCCGTACAGGCTCTTGACGACGCCGGACTCCCAGAACGGCAGCAACTGGACCGCGTCGAACGCGCCCGGCAACGTCAGCCCGTACTTGACCACGTTGCCGAGATCACCCACGGTCCGCAGGTTGATCCCCACCATGTTGGTCCGCGCGAGCCACGAGCTGTCGGGGCGGTCGGCGACCGGGGAGCGCACCGCGGGCGGCAGCTCGGCGAGGTCGGCGTCGAGGTCGACCGCGTCGTTCGACAGCGCGACATCGACCGCGGCCCCGTGGCGAACTCGGAGCAGGTCGAGCACGTCGCCGAGCGGCATCGCGAGCGCATCCTGTGGCCGCAGCCCGGGCACGAAGGAGCGGGTGCCGTCGCGGTACGCGGCGAACGACGGGAGCCCGGCATCGGTCATCGCTCGATGAACTCGACGTCGTACTCCTTGGAGATGACGACGTCAGCCAACTCCCGGTGCTTGGAGATGATCTCGTGCTCCGTGACGAGGACCTCCTCGATGAACGGGTCGAACTCCTCGCGTCCCCGCTTCATGCGGTGCTCCATCGTCTCCAGCCGGTTGCGGGCGATGAAGACCCGCCGGTCGACGTGGTCGCACAGCGAGGTGTAGACGCCCTCGGCGATGACGACCTCGACGCCGGCCAACGAGACCGTCTCCTCGTCGATGCGGTTGTCCTCGTAGATGACCAGCGGCTTGACGACCTCGTCCGCGCCCTCCTGCGCCGCCTGCAGGTGCTCGTCGAGCAGGTCGAGGCGGACCTCCGTGGTCCCGACCCAGGCGGTGTTCGCACGACGTGCGGCATCGTTGAACCGCGGCGGCAGGACGTAGTAGTCGTCCTGCTGCAGGACCGCTGCCTCGATGCCGCGCTCGCCCAACTCGTCGGCCAGCGCGCGGCCCATCTCCGACTTGCCACTCCCCGACTCGCCGGCGACCGTCATCGTGAACCGTCGCTCGGTGGCCTGGATCTCGTCGACGAGGTGATCGATGATGGCCGTGGCGGCCGCCCGGTGCTCGTCGCCGACCAGGATGATGTCGCCGCGCATGTGCCTGTGCTCCCGCTCGTTGTCCGGAGGTCATGGGGACCCCCGCTCGGCATCGACCGCACGGCGGGCCCTCGATGACCGACGCTAGCGAACCGTCCTGCGCGCAGCCGGTGCAACGGTGACCCGGTGTCCGACCGGAGGTCTGCACGTCACCCGCACGGGGATCGCGTCCGCCTACGTTGCGGGCATGAGCGACGAGCTATCCATCGGGGTGCAGGGCGATCCGGTGCGCACATCGGACTGGTCCGCCCTCGCACGCCGGGTCGAGGAGCTCGGTTTCGATCGTCTGTTCGTGGCCGATCATCCCGGGACGGGTGCCGCACCCTTCGTGGCCCTGGCCGCGGCAGCCGCCGTGACCGAGCGGCTCGAACTGGGCAGCTACGTGGTCAACGCCGGGGCGTGGGAGCCGCTCGCGTTGGCGTCGCAGGTCGCGACCCTCGACCTCGTCTCCGCGGGCCGCGCCGTGCTCGGGATCGGGGCCGGACACACCCCGGCGGAGTGGCGCATGCGCGGGGTGCCCTACCCCGGAGCGAGCGAACGCGTCGAGCGGATGATCGAACTCCTCGACGCGACCCGGCGCCTGCTGCACGGCGAGGAGGTCACCCTCGCCGGCGGACACCTCACCCTGCAGGGTGCACGACTCGCTCAGCCGCGACCGGTCCGCCAGCCGGTCCCGCTCACGGTGGGCGGCAACGGCCGACGGGTCCTGCGTGTCGCGGCCGAGCGGGCGGACGTCGTCGGCCTGGCCGGGCTCGGTCGGACCCTCGCCGACGGCCGGACGCACGAGGTGCGGTGGGCCCCCGAGCAGATCAGCGCCTCCATCGAGCACGTCCACGCGACGGCTGAGGAGGCCGGGCGCACGCCGCAGCTCGAGGCCCTGGTGCAGCACGTCGAGATCACGACCGACGCCGAGGCCGCCGCGGCCGCCCTCACGCAGCGCATCCCGGGACTCACGGTCGAGCAGGTCCTAGCCGCGCCGTTTGTCTGGGTGGGCACCGCCGATCGGATCGCCGAGCAGCTGCGCGGGTACCGCGACCGTTGGGGCATCACCCGCTACGTCGTGCGCGCCGACGTCCTCGATGCCGCGCACGCGGTCCACGCGGCACTGGCCTCGTCGGCGCCGTAGCGACGCCTCGGCGGCAGGGCAGGCGCGGCCGTCAGCTCGCCGGTACGCCGAGCTCGCCCATCAGGCCGCGGACGCGCTGCTCGATCTCGTCCCGGATCGGCCGGACGCTGTCCACGCCCTTGCCCGCGGGGTCGGCCAGTTCCCAGTCGAGGTAGCGCTTGCCGGGCAACACGGGACAGGTGTCGCCGCAGCCCATCGTGATGATGACGTCCGCCACCTCGATCGTGGCGTCGTCCCACCGCTTGGGGGTCTGCCCGGCGATGTCGATCCCACGTTCCTGCATGGCCTCGACCGCGGCCGGGTTGACCGTGTCGGCCGGATCGGAGCCGGCCGACAGCACGTCGATCCGCCCCTCGCCGAGGTGGCGCAGGAACCCGGCGGCCATCTGGGACCGGCCGGCGTTGTGGACACACAGGAACAGCACGGACGGGATGTCGGACATGATGGGATCTCCGGTTCGGGGCTCGGTGCGGGGCTCGGTTCAGGGCTCGGTTCAGGGCTCGGGCGTCGTCTGCTGGGGCACGACCACCGCCGCGGCCTCCTCGGGGACGGGGTCGAACAGCACCGTCACCAGGGCCACGGCCAGCACCAGGCCGAGGGCCTGGCCGAGGAAGAAGCCCGGGACGTGGACCGGCGCGATCCCCGTGTAGGTGTCGGACAGCATCCGCGCGATGGTGACGGCCGGGTTGGCGAACGACGCGGACGAGGTGAAGTAGATCGCGGCCGCGATGTAGGCCCCGACCGCGCCGGCGACCACCGGCCCGCCACCGCCGGAGCGGACCAGCCCGAAGATGACCAGCAGCAGCCCGCAGGTCGCGATGACCTCGCCGGACGCCACGGCGAGGCCCCCACGCTCGTTGGTCGCCACCTCCAGGGCGGCGCGCGCGAAGGTCGCGTTGGTCACGGCCACCCCGAGGACGCCGCCGACGATCTGCCCGGCCACGTAGCCGGGGACCCGTGACCAGGGCATCCCGCCGAACCAGGCATCGGCCAGCGTGACCACCGGGTTGAAGTGCGCGCCGGACACGGGACCGAAGGTGAGGATCAGCGCGGTCAGCGCCAGACCGACCACGATGGTGTGCTGGAACAGCTGCGCCGAGGCGGCACCGTCGGTCTGGGTGACGATGCCGGAGCCGACGATCGCGGCCAACAGGAACGCGGTGCCGACCGTCTCTGCCAGGACGCGTCGCAGCTCCTCACGAGCCGGCGCCGTCACGCCGCACCCACCCGGCAGGAGGCGAGCCAGTCGATCCTGGCCTCGAGTTGGGCCCGTGCGGCCTCGACCGCCTCGCGTCCGTGCCCCACGGGGTCCGGGATGGACCAGTGCAGGGTCGGGACCTCGAAGGGCAGTCCGGCCTCGTTGGCCCGGTCACACACCGACACGACCAGGTCCGGGATCGGATCCACCGACCCGTAGGGCTGGGGACGGGCCCCAGCGAGATCGAGCCCGACCGCCCGGGCGACCTCCACGGCCAGGGGGTGCACCTGATCGGCGGGACTGGCACCCGCCGAGCGTGCCGGCCGACCGGTCCGTCGGGTCCACAGTGCCGCCGCGAGCTGCGAACGGGCGGAGTTCGCCGTGCACACGAACAGCACGTCGTCGGCGACGATCGGGGCCGAGCGCACCAGCGACGGCAGAGCCGTCGGGCACAGCCGGACGTAGCGCCGCCGCCCGTCCCCCTCCGAGCGCACCCGTTCGATCAGACCCGCGTCCTCGAGCACGTCGAGGTGGAACGTGAGCAGGTTGCTGTGCAGGCCGGTGGCGAGCCCGAGCTCCGTCGGGGTCGCGTCGGACAGTTGCAGCGCGTCGACGATCGCCAGACGGTGGACATCCGCCAACGCGTGGTGTGCCGCCGCACGCCGTGCGAGCTCGAGCTGTTCCGGCGACTGCGCCACGTGCATCTCCTCACCACGCGTCCCGCGCGCGTCGCGGACCCGTTCGACGCCCCCGGACTTCCACTCAACAGAATCTGAGTCAACATACGTTGAGCAACGTAGTCGCGGCTGGCTCAGGTCGTCAAGGCCGTGGTGCGGGCCACGGACGTCTCGCTACCGTCGAGCAGTCGACCGTGACCGATCTGAGGGCCCCATGCGCTTCCTCGACCACCACTCCCCCGGGCACGACCTGACCTACGAGGACGTCTTCCTCGTGCCGGTCCGCTCCGCGGTGGCGTCGCGCCTCGACGTGCGCCTCGCGACGTCCGACGGCACCGGGACGACCGTCCCGATCGTCGCGGCCAACATGACGGCGGTCTCCGGGCGGCGGATGGCCGAGACCCTGGCACGCCGTGGCGGTCTGGCCGTGATCCCGCAGGACATCCCCGTCGACATCGTCGAGGACGTCGTCGCCGACGTGAAGCGCAAGCACACGGTGTTCGAGACCCCGATCACGCTGCGGGCGACCACCACCGTCGGTGAAGCGCTGCACCTGCTCCCCAAGCGCCGTCACGGTGCGGCGATCGTGGTCGACGACGACCGTGGGCCCATCGGCGTGCTCACCGAGGTCGACCTCGACGACGTCGACCGGTTCACCCAGGTGGCCCGGGTGATGTCGACCGAGCCGGCGACCCTGCCCGACGACGTCGATGCACGTGGCGCCTTCGAGCTGCTCGCCGAGGTCCGCCACCGCCTCGCTCCGGTCGTGGACGCCGACGGGCGGCTCGTGGGGCTGCTGACCCGTCCAGGTGCGCTGCGCTCGACCCTCTACGAGCCCGCGCTCGATGCGGCTGGACGGCTGCGGATCGGCGCCGCCGTCGGCGTGGGCGCCGGGGCGGCGCAGCGCGCGAAGGCGCTGCTGGCCGCCGAGGTCGACGTGCTCGTCGTCGACACGGCGCACGGGCACCAGGAACGGACCCTGCAGACGCTCGAGGAGATCCGCGGCCTCGACCCGCAGGTCCCGATCGTCGCCGGCAACGTGGTCACCGAACAGGGCACCCGGGACCTGCTCGCCGCCGGCGCGGACATCGTCAAGGTCGGTGTCGGTCCGGGCGCGATGTGCACGACTCGGATGGCGACCGGGGTCGGACGGCCTCAGTTCTCGGCCGTGCTCACCTGCGCCGAGGCAGCACGGGACGCCGGTGGGCACGCCTGGGCGGACGGTGGGGTCCGCCACCCCCGCGACGTCGCGCTGGCGCTCGCCGCCGGCGCCTCCAATGTCATGATCGGCTCGTGGTTCGCGGGGACGCACGAATCCCCGGGTGACGTCGAGCGCGACGCCGACGGCCAGGCCTACAAGGTGTCGTTCGGGATGGCCTCGGCCCGCGCGGTGCGCAACCGCACCGAGGGCGAGGACGCCTTCGCCCGCGCCCGCAAGGCGATGTTCGAGGAGGGCATCAGTTCCGGGCGGCAGTACCTCGACCCGCAGCGGCCCGGGGTCGAGGACCTGCTGGACGTCATCACCGCCGGGGTGCGCTCGGCCTGCACCTACGCGGGCGCGGACGACCTCGCCGCGCTCCACGAGCGGGCCGTGGTCGGGGTGCAGTCCCGGGCCGGCTTCGCCGAGGGACGCCCGCTGCACCGGGGCTGGTGAGCGCCCGGACCGACCGGCGAACGCGGCGCGCCGACCCCCGGACCCGGGCGCCGCACCGCCGGCGACACCTGGGTTCCGGGCTCGACCCCTCGTCCTCGGACCCCTAGTCCTCGAAGATCCCCGCGATGCGGTCCACCGCATCGTCGTCGAGCTCGTCGAGGACCTCGAGCGCCTTCATGTTCTCCTCGACCTGCTCGACCCGGGACGCGCCCGTGATGACCGTCGACACGTCCGGGTTCGCCGCGCACCACGCGATGGCGAGCTGCGCCATGGTGCAGCCGTAGCCATCGGCGACCTCGGCGAACTCCCGGATCGCCTGGTCGTAGCGACCATCACCGAGGGACTCCGCCAACCACTCGTAGCCCTCGAGCCCCGCGCGCGACCCCTCGGGGATCCCGTCGAGGTACTTGCCCGTCAGCAGCCCGGAGGCCAGCGGCGACCAGATCGTGGTCCCGAGCCCGATGTCCTCGTAGAGCCGGGCGAACTCGCGCTCCACCTTGCGCCGGTGGATGAGGTTGTACTGCGGCTGCTCCACCACGGGCTTGTGCCAGCCGTGACGATCGGCGATCTCCCAGGCGGCGCGGATCTCGTCCGCGCTCCACTCCGAGGTCCCCCAGTACAGCGCCTTGCCACGCTCGATGGCGTCCGACATCGCCCGGACGGTCTCCTCGATCGGGGTGTCGGGATCCGCCCGGTGGCAGTAGATGAGGTCGAGGTAGTCGAGCTCCATGCGCTCCAGGGTGCCGTCGATGGCCTCGAGCAGGTACTTGCGGTTCAGCGTGTGCCGGCTGTTGGGCCCGTCGTGCAGCCCCCAGAAGTACTTCGAGGACACGACGTACTCGTGACGCGCCCAGCCGAGCTTGCGGAACGCCTCGCCCATGATCCGCTCGGACTCACCACCCGCGTAGGCCTCCGCGTTGTCGAAGAAGTTCACCCCCGCATCGAACGCAGCGGCCATGCAGTCGACGGCACGGTCGACGTCGAGCTGGCTCTTGAAGGTGACCCACGATCCGAAGCTCAGCACGCTGACCTTCAGTCCGGCATCACCGAGTCGGCGGTACTCCATCTCCACGTCATGCGCTCCTGATCGGCTCTCGGTCCCGTTGCGGCGAGCCTACGCACCGGTGGGGCACCGTGGCGCGACCACCCGGCCGGCCGACCGAAGCGCCACGGGCGCCGCTACGGTCGGGCTCCCCGAGCGAACAGGACGCGCGTGCGCATCGCGGTCACCGGCGCCACCGGGTTCGTGGGCGCCCACGTCGCCAGGTCGCTGCTCGAACGCGGCGACCACGTCGTCGCCCTCACCCGTCGTGCGGCCCCCGAACTCGCCGCGATCGGCGCCACCGTGCGACCGGTCGACCTGCCCACGATCGATCCCGGTGCGGTCGAGGACGTCGACGCGGTGGTGCACGCCGCCGCGACGGCCGGTCCGGACCTGGACACCGCTCGACAGGTCAACCGGGACGGCACCCGCGCCCTGGTCGGTGCGGCGACGACGGCACGGGTGTCCCGCTTCGTCCACGTCTCGACCACGTCGGTCTACGACCGGGATGCGGCCGGCTCGGACGTGCTGGCCGAGGACGCGCCACTGGTCTCCGCGGACGCGGGCGCCCCCACCGTGACCAGCTCCGGGAGCGCCTACGCGGTGACCAAGGCCGAGGCGGAGCGCGAGGTCGAACAGGGGATCGCGAGCGGGCTCACGGCCGCGATCCTGCGCCCGCCGGCGGTGCTGGGACCCGGACCGACCTCGACCTGGGGCACCAAGGTCCCACGGCGCGTGCGTGACGGCGAGCCCGTACCCGGACCCCGCGCGAGCACCTTCGGCTTCGTCGCGGTCGAGGACCTCGCGGCCGCGATCCTCGCGGCCGTGGACCGGCCCGTCCTCGAGGTGGTCAACGTCGTCGGGGGGCACGTCGAGGTCGGCGACTACCTCGACGCGGTCGCGGCGTTGTTCGGCGACGAGGTGGTCCCCCAGCCCGCCGAGGGCGAACCCTGGCAGGGGCGCTACGACACCTCCCGTCTCGGCCGGGCGCTGGAGGTCACGCCGCTGGTCGGCTTCGCGGACGCCATGGCCGCGATCGCCGCCTCCTGGGCCGAGGGCGACCCGAGCCGGGCGAGCGACGGGAGCGGGACGTGACCTCGACGATCCGCACCAGCGCACCCGGCTCGCGTCGGGCGGTCCCCCGCCGGCTGGACGAGGACCAGCGAGCCCGACTCGAGGAGCTGCTCCAGGACCCCGACACCTGGGTGCTCCGGGGGTCCTGGGAGGCGTTCCTGCGCGACGGGGAGCCGGGGACCCTGGTCCGCCCGACCGACCTGAGCCCGGATCAGCGGGCGGCGGCGCTGGCCTGGCTGCGCCAGCAGCGCCACGTCCTGCACCGGGCACTGCACGGCACCACTCCGGCGCCGGCCGGTTGGCTCGAGTCGCTGCCGCTCGTCCGGCGCCTGGAGGAACTCGGGCCGATGCGGGCGGTCAGTCGGCGCTCGGCGGGGGCGTCGACCCCGCGGTGAGCTGGTCCGACAGCGCCCGCATCGCCGCCAACCACCGCTCGGGGTCCTCCGCCTTGCGACGCACGTGGGTCGCGACCTCGGGGTGGGGCAGGATCAGGAAACGACCGTCCTCGATCCCGGCCACGGTCGCGGCGGCGACCTCCTCCGGGCTGAGTACCGGGCCCGTGGCACGCACCACCTGCTCGGGGAGGCTGCCCACGGCGTTGCGGAGCAGGTCGGTCTCGACGCCCTGCGGGCACAGGCACCCGACCTGGATCCCCCGCGAGCCGTAGGTGAGCGCCAGCCACTCGGCGAAGGCGACCGCTCCGTGCTTGGTCACGGCGTAGGGCGCGTCGCCCACCATGGTGAGCAGCCCCGCCGCCGAGGCGGTGTGGACGAACGCCCCGCCTCCGCGCTCCAGCATCCCCGGTAGTGCCGCCCGGGCGGCGTGGACGTGGGCCAGGACGTTGACCTCGTACGAGCGGGTCCACGCCTCCAACGGCGCATCCAGGCCGGCGCCGGTCCCGATGCCGGCGTTGGACACGACGAGATCGACCGGACCCAGTGCCCGCTCGGCGCGGTCGATCATCGCGGCGACGGCGTGCGGGTCGGCGACATCGACGTGGTGGGCGAGCAACTGCACCTGCGGGTCGGCGCCGCCCGGGTCCTGCCCCGGCTCGGCCGGCCGGGGCAGTGCATCCACCAGCCGCTGCGCCCCGACCTGATTGAGGTCGGCGACCAGCACCCCGGCGGCCCCGGCGTCCACGAGCGCCTCGACGATCGCCGCGCCGATGCCGTGCGCACCCCCGGTGACCACGGCCACGCTGCCTCGGATCTGCATCCGTCACTCCCCACCTCGAGGGCACCCCGGCCGGCGCCCGGCCGCACGCTAGTTGCCGGGTGGGTCGACGCCCTAGCCCAGGGGGAAGAGCACCGCGACGGTCCAGCCCAGGAACCCCGCCAGGGCGATCGCCGCGGCCCAGGGTCGCCGCAACGGCGCGGTGACGAGCTGGACCAGGCCCAGCACCGCCGGGATGGTCGGCGCGATCAGCGTCAGGAACCCCAGGCCCTCGACCACGCCGGCAGCGACCGTGACCCCGACGGTGACGACCAGCCCGATCAGGACCCACCAGCCGAACCCGGCGAGCCCCCGACGGTCGTGCACGGTCGCGGCCCAGGCCACGGCCCAGGGCAGCAGGGCCGCGGCCGCGACCACGGCGATCAGGACCCGCGCCCCGCTGGGGAACCACGGCAGCCACACCTGCGGGGCGAGCGCCCCGAAGGCCGCGACCAGGACACCGAGCGCCACCGCCCCCCAGACGAGGTCACGGGCGCCGGGAGGGCCGGGACGGTGCCCGATCCGCAGCCAGACCACTCCGGCCAGTGCGAGCCAGCACACGAAGGCCGGTCCGATGAGCATCCCGAGGACGCCGTCCAGCGGTACCACCGTTCCCACGATCGCGAGGACCACGGTGCTCGCGACGGTGCCGGCCAGCAGCCCAACCACCGGCTGCCCCCGGTGGCCCCCCAGCAGCACCCGCTCGGCGAGCACGGGCGCCAGGGCGCGCCAGAGGGCGAGCACGGCCAGCAGGTGCACGAGCCACCAGGCGATCGGTGCGACGGGTGCCTCACGGGTGTCGGTCCCGACCGCGCCGTCGGGGGTGGTGAGCCACCGGGCCGCCTCGTCGTGCATGGTCGGGCTGAACAGGATCGACAGGTGCTCGACCCCGCGGATCAGGGTCAGCTCGCGCGCCTGCCCCTGTTGGCGCGCCGCCGCGAGGTCGTCCGAGGGGCCGCCGGCGGCCGCCAGCAGGCGCTCGGCGTTGGCCACGAAGGGTCCCTCGAGCTCCCCAGCCAGCAGGAGCAGGTTCTCGGGCAGCTCCGCGGTCACCGGTGCGTCCGTCGGTGACACCGCGACGACCGCAGCGATGCGTTCCGGGGCCTCGATCCCGGCGCGCAGGACGGCGCCGGATCCCATCGAGTGCCCGAGCACGCCCAGCCGATCGGCGTCGACGTCGGGCTGGGCGGCGAGGACGTCGAGGGCGGCGAGGACGTCGGCGGTATGCTGCGCACCGTCGTCGTCACGCGCCAGCGGGGTCGGGTTGGCCCCGTGCCCCGACAGGTCGGGGACCGCGACCACCAGCCCCTGGCGGGCCATCGCCAGCGCGGTCGATCGCATCAGCGTGGCCGAACCCGCGAACCCGTGGGCGACGACCACGCCCTGCCCGTCGGCCTCCGGCGGGACGAGCAGGGTCACCGGCACCCCGTCGGCGTCCACCTGCGCGACCTCGATCCCGTCGAGGTCGAGGATCTGCAGCCAGCAGAAGCCGATGAGCAGCGCGGCGAGGATCGCCACCACCCACCGCGCCGGACCGAAGCGTGGCGGCCGCTCGAGGTCCAGACCGCTGAGCGTGGCCATGGGCGGCTCAGCCGACCTGGTCCAGCGTGGCCAGGTGCGCCGCGCTGAGCGACACCCCGGCACCCGCGAGGTTCTCCTCGAGGTGGGCGCGTTGCGAGGTGCCGGGGATCGGCAGCATGACCGCGGAGCGGTGCAGCAACCACGCCAGCGCGACCTGGGCCGGGCTGGCACCGGTCTCCGCGCAGATGGCGTCGAGCGGCCCGCCGGGGCGGGTCAGATCGCCCGTCGCCACCGGGAACCACGGGAGGAAGCCGATGCCGGCCGCCTCGCAGGCGTCGAGCACCGCCTCCGAGCCGCGGTCCAGCAGGTTGTAGCGGTTCTGCACGCTGGCGACGTCGATCATGGTGCTGGCGTGCTCGAGCTCCTCCACGCTCACCTCGGACAGCCCGATGTGGCGGATCTTGCCCTCGTCCTTGAGGGCCTGCAGCTCGGCGAACTGATCCTCCGCGGCGACCTCCGGGTCGATGCGGTGCAGCTGGAACAGCTCGATGGTGTCCACGCCGAGCCGGCGCAGGCTCATCTCGCAGGCGAAGCGCAGGTAGGTGGGCCGCCCGAGCGTGTGCCACTCGCCGGGACCGGTCCGGATCAGGCCGGCCTTGGTGGCGATCACCACGCCGCCGTAGGCGTCGGTGGGGTCGGTGCCGCCGGTGTGCAGCGCCGCGCGGATCAGCTCCTCGGAGACGAACGGCCCGTAGCTGTCCGCGGTGTCGATCAGATCGACGCCGAGCTCCACGGCGCGCCGCAGCAACGCGATGGCCGCGTCACGGTCCTGCGGTTCGCCCCACACGCCCTCACCGGTGATGCGCATCGCCCCGTAGCCCATGCGGTGGACCGATCGGTCCCCGCCGAGCTCGAAGGTGCCGCCGGCGTGCGCGGGCAGGTCGGTGCTCGTCATCAGCTGGTCCTGTCGTCGTCGATGCGGAACGGCGCCAACGCCTCCAGCAGCTCGGGTGGGGCGGCGGTGGGGCGTCCCGTGGTGTCGGTGATGCCCGAGCGCACCTCGTTGGTGGCGATCACGGTCCCGGCGCGGTCGAGGGTCTGGTCCCACACCGCCGAGGTACGCCGCAACGAGCGCAGGCGGCTGGTCACCGTCAACCGGTCGCCCGCGTGGGCGGGTGCGTGGAAGCGCACCCTGGCCTCCACCACCACGAGGTGGAACCCCAGCGCCCCGAGCCGGGGCAGGCCGAACCCGATCGCATCGAGCAGTTCGATCCGGGCCACCTCGAAGTAGTTGAGGTAGACGCCGTGGTTCACGTGGCCGTAGGGGTCGAGCTCGTAGAAGCGCACGTCGATCGTCGTCGACGCGGCGCTCGACGCGGCGGCGGAGCTGAGTGGGTGCGGATCGGGCATGCTCGGAGGCTAGTGCCACGATCCCGCGCCTAGGCTCGCACGACGCCCTCACCCGTGCGACGACCGTGGACGGCTCCAGCGTGCGCAACCAGGTCCAGCTCATCACCTACGCGGATCGCCTCGCCGGCGACCTTCCCGGCCTGGACCGGATGCTGGCGGGTCCGCTCGCCGGGGCCTTCGGCGGCGTGCACGTCCTGCCCTTCTTCGACCCGATCGATGGCGCCGACGCGGGCTTCGATCCGGCCGATCACCGGGCGGTCGACCCGCGGCTCGGGACCTGGGCGGACGTGGAGGCGCTCGGGGCCCACACCCCGATCATGGCCGACCTGATCGTCAACCACATCTCGTCCGCCTCGCCGCAGTTCCAGGACTTCCTCGCCCACGGGGAGGACTCCGCGTGGGCGGGGCTGTTCCTGACCCTCGACCGGGTGTTCCCCGACGGCGCGAGCGAGGACCTGCTCACGCGGATCTACCGGCCGCGGCCCGGTCTGCCGCTGACGCCGGTGCAGCTCGCGGACCGCTCCAGGCGCATCGTGTGGACGACGTTCACCACCGACCAGATCGACATCGACGTGCGCTCGCCGGAGGGGGTCGCCTACCTCGACTCCATCCTGGACCGCTTCCGGGACCACAACATCGAGGTGGTCCGTCTCGACGCCATCGGGTACGCGATCAAGACGCCAGGGACCTCGTCGTTCATGACCGAGGAGACCTTCGCGTTCATCGACGAGCTCACGGCCCGGGCCCACGAGCGGGGCATCGCCATCCTGGTCGAGGTCCACAGCTACTGGCGCAGGCAGGTGGAGATCGCCGCGCGCGTCGACCACGTGTACGACTTCGCGCTGCCGCCGCTGGTGCTGCACGCGCTGTACACCGGCAACGCCGAACGGCTGCGGCACTGGTGCCAGATCCGGCCGCGCAACGCGGTGACGGTCCTCGACACCCACGACGGCATCGGGGTGATCGACGTCGGCCCGGACACCGCCGACGTGGCGCACCTCGGCCTGCTCGACGCGGACGAGATCGACGCGCTCGTGGAGGGGATCCACGAGCACTCGCACGACACCTCACGGCTCGCGACCGGCGCCGCCGCCTCCAACGTCGACCTCTACCAGGTCAACTGCACCTTCTTCGACGCGCTGGGCGCGAGCCGCCGCAACTACCTCATCGCCCGGCTGCTGCAACTGTGGCTGCCCGGTGTGCCGCAGATCTACTACGTGGGGCTGCTCGCCGGGCACAACGACGTGGAACTGCTGCAACGCACCGGGGTCGGCCGGGACATCAACCGGCACCACTACACGGCCGAGGAGGTCGAGCAGGCCCTGCGCAAGCCGGTCGTCCAGCGGCTGCTGGCTGCCTGCCGCCTGCGCAACACCCACCCCGCGTTCGCGGGTACGTGGGAGCTGCTCGACGAGGGCCACGACCAGGGTCAGCTCGCGATGCGCTGGACCCACGACGACGAGGTGGCCGAGCTGCGCGTCGACCTGCGCGAACGCTCCTACGAGCTGCGGCTCACCCTCGACGGGGAGCTGGCCTCGATCACCGATCTCGACGAACTCGCTGCCTGAGTCCCGGTGCCGAAGGGCCCCGTGAGTTCGCGTTGCGAGGTCGTCGGATCCCGATCGCGCGCCAACGGGCGTGTTCTACCCGGTTGCTCGGCGTGACATCGGGGCGTGTGGTTCGTTGCTGTGGGCAACCACACGCCCCAACCGGCTTGCTTACCCACGTGCAGCGCTCGACACCCGGAGCCGTCGCGTTGAGCGAGGTTGATGCTGGTCAGGCGACACGCGCCTCACGTGCTCGGGCGAGGTCGTAGTCGCCTTGGAGGCGCATCCAGAACTCGGCGGAGGTCCCGAAGGCATCCGCGAGCCGGATTGCCGTGTCCCCGGTCACGGAGACCTGCGCGTTGACCAGCCGTGACACGCGCCCGGCATCGACACCCATGGCCACGGCAAGCGCGGCAGCGGTCATGCCGCGCTCGGCGAGTTCATCGGCGATGTGCTCGCCCGGGTGGATGGCCAAGCTCACCTTCGTCGTCATCGTGGTTCGCCTCTCAGTGGTAGTCCTCGATGGTCACATCGAGTGCCCGGTTGTTCTCGATCCGAAAGGTGATGCGCCACTGGTCGTTGATGCGGATGGAGTAGCTCCCTGCCCGGTCGCCTCTGAGCTTCTCGAACCGGTTGCCCTTCAGGGCGCTGAGGTCGCGCTGATCGACGGCAGCCTTGATCCGATTCAGTCGCATGAGCGCCTGCTTGTCGAAGCCTTTCCCGTAGCTGATGCCCTCGAGGTGGAGCTGGCGCGTGGCCTCGTCGCCGTACTCCATCTCCATTCGAAACCTCCCTCTACGACCCTACCCTGGAGTTGCGTATTGCGCAATCTGCAAGGATCGGCAGCCCGGGGGTCTCGCGTAATGAGCACGTCGACGGTTGGCCGCAGCGTCCGGTGTTGATGATCAGGTCTGGTCACGCGTGGTAGCGCAGCGTTGCGACAACGCCCACCAAGCCGCCGCCATCGCCACCCGCCACCTCGTCGAACAAGCCCGCCAGCACCGTTGACCGCCGCAACAGTCGAGCGGGACGACACCAGCCCGGACTCGCTCTAGCGGTTGGCCATCACTGGCGTTGCGTAGCGATGGCCGCGCTGGGTGCGGCGATCGCTACGCAACCACGCTGCCTGCCTCGCGGAGGTCGCGGGCCGTGCTGCAGCGTTGGACTCCCGTCAGCGCCGCGGCCGCTGGACCGCGACCCATAGCAGTGCATAACCGCGGCCGTTGCAGCCCGTCGGGCGCGCGACTGCTCCCCAGCGCGATCACGCGGGGACGCCGACGGGGGCCGGCCGCCCTCACGCGGTCCCCAGGAAGTCGCTGAGGAGCGCACCGCACCGCTGCGGGTGCTCGAACCACAGGCCGTGACCGCCTGGCAGCACCTCGAGCCGACCGTGCGGGAGCACGCGAGCGGCCCGGGCCCCCGCCTCGGGGCCCTGCACGATGTCCTGCTCACCCCACACCAGCAGCACGGGTACCGGGCAGGCCGCCAGCTCCGCGTCGGTCACCTGCAGGTGCGCGTGCGGCGTGCGCCACCGACACATGTCGAGGGTCGCGACGGTCGGGGTGGCGAGCGACATCGCGGCACCCAACGCCTCGAACATGGCGTTCGGGGCCCCGTCGACCGATCCCTTGCCACCGATCGACGCCAGCGTCCGACGCATCATCCTCGCCGAGGGCGGCGGGGACACGGCCCCGAGCTGCCGCCCGAGCCAGGTGCTGGGCAACGCCATGACGAGTGGCATGCGCGCGCCGGGCAACGCCATCGCCGGCGCGGTGATCAGCGCCAGCGCCGCGATGCGCTCGGGGTGATCGACCGCGAAGCGAAGCGCGAACCAACCCCCGAGCGACGCACCGACCAGGGCGGGCTGCTCCAGTTCCAGCGCGTCGAGGACCGATCCGACGAACGCGCTCTGGTGCCGGGGCAGGTCGACCCCCCCGGTAGTCGAACGCATCCCCGGGACCGCAGCCCGGCAGGTCGACGAGGTACAGCGAGCGACCGCGCAGGTACGGCAGCAGTGGCGCCCAGACCGTCGAGGTCATCCCACCGCCGTGGAGCAGCACGGTGGCCGGTCCGGACCCGAGCCGCACGACCCGCGTCGTGACCGCCGGGTCGGCGAGCACGAGCGCCTCCGAGGTGGCCTCGACGCGGTAGTGGGCGAAGACCTCGGACTCCGCCGCCTCGAGCCGGGCGCGCTGCGCGGCCCGCCCACGCTCGACTCGACCCATGCCCGCCTCCCTGACCGCCGGGGACATCATCCACCGGTGGGGCGGCCCGGTCCACCGGACGCGAGCGGTGGGACGCGAGCGGTGGCGCCGGGGCGATGGCGCACGGGCGGTGCCCTCAGCGGGGGGCGAGGTGGGCGAAGGCGACCGTCGCGGCCATCGCGACGTTGAGCGAGTCGACCCCGGCGTGCATCGCGATCCGTACGCGGTGATCGGCGGCCGCGAGCGCGGCGTCGCTGAGACCCGGTCCCTCCGCGCCGAGCAGCACGGCGGTGCGGGCACCGGCCGGGAGTTCGAGGTCGCGCAGGTCGGTCGCGTCCGCGGCGGGGGTCAGGGCCAGGGTGGTGATGCCGTCGGCCTGCAGGTCGCGTTGCACCTCGACGATGTCGGGCACCCGGGTGTGCGCGACGTGCAGGACGTGGCCCATGGAGACCCGGACGCTGCGCCGGTAGAGCGGGTCCGCGCAGCCCGGTCCGAGCACGACGGCGTCGATGGCGAGCGCCCGCGCCGAGCGGAACAGGGTGCCGAGGTTCTCGTGATCGCCGACGCCCTCGAGCACCGCGAGCCGCTGCGCGGCGGCCGTCACGGTCGACGGTTCCGCGGGCGGCAGCCGGCCCGCACAGGCGATCACGCCCTGGTGCAGCTTGAAGCGCACCACCTCGTAGAGCAGATCGCGGTCGACGACGTAGACGGGGGCATCGATGGCCGCGAGCACGTCCGCCATCGCGGACAGACGCTCCTCGGCGATGAGCACCGAACGCAACGGGTAGGCCGAGGCGACCACCTCGCGCACCGGGTTCGGCCCCTCCGCGATCAGGACACCGTGCTGGTGCTCGTAGCGCTTGCGCAGCGCCGCGTCGGTCAGTGCGGCGTAGTCCGCGAGCCGCTCGTCCTGCGGATCGGTGATGCGGATCACGCGGGCCGTGCCCGACGTGCTGCGGGCCGCGCCCGTCGACCCGCGGCCCGGGTCGGACGACGCGCCGGGGGCGCTCGGCGTCACGCGGGGGCCGAGGGCCCGGCGTCGTCCGCATCGTCGGCGTCGGCGGCCGCGCTCGACGACGGCGTCGTGCCGCTCGCGCTCGATCCCCGACGCCGGGCCCGACGCTCCGCGGCCTCCTGTTCGGCGACGAGGCGCGCCTCGTCCGGGGTGGGCGCCGTCCCGCCGAGGTGGGCGGGCAACCACCAGCGGTCCGCGTCGTCCTCGGGGCGCTGTGGGTAGGTGCGCTGCGCCTCGTCGACCAGCGCACCGATGGCACCCATCAGCCGCTCGTGGACGTCGATCGCGTCCTCGTCGGCGCGGTAGGAGACCGCCGGCCCGAACCGCACGGTGATGTGGGTGCCCACAGCCGGCCTCACCTTGCGGCCCTTGGTGAAGATGCGCTGGGTCCCCCAGACGGCGCCCGGGATCAGCGGGACCTCCGCGTCCATCGCCATCCGGACCGCGCCGGGACGGCCGGCCAACGGCACGAACGAGGTGGAGATCGTCCCCTCGGGGAACATCCCGACCAACTCGCCGGCCTGCAGGTTGCGGGCGACCTCGGCCAACGCGGCGCCGGTGTTGCCGCCGCGGTCGACGGGCACGTGGCCCATGGCGCGCATCAGCGGACCGGTGACCGGATGGTCGAACACCTCGCGCTTGGCCACGAATCGCAGCCGGCGCTTGCCCTGCTCGCGCACCCCGTAGCCGGAGAACACGAAGTCGAGGTAGCCGACGTGGTTCGTGGCGATCACCGCCCCACCGATCGGCGGGATGTACTGGCTGCCCTGGACGTCGACCTTCCAGCGCAACAGCTGGAACGAGGTGATGCACGCGCCGATGATCGAGGCGTAGACGGGGTTGGCCACGATCGGATCCTCGGTCGGCGGACGCTGCCCGCCCGAGGCTAATGCGCGCCGGACCGGCCGGGGGTCGACCGAGGGGGTACCGGAGCAGCCCGGCCGGCGGGCCGTCGGGTCAGCTCCGCAGCACGTTGCCGAAGATCAGCCAGGCGAGCAGCGTCTTCGCCGCCAGGCTGAGCACGATGTAGGCGTACTCCCCGAAGATGTAGTCGCGCCAGCGCCCGACCTGGGCGTACTGCAGGGCCATGTTGGCCGCGAACGACCAGAACAGCACCAGCTGGAACCCGTAGATGGCGTAGACGAAGCCGGGGATGTCCGCGTCGGGCGCGAACAGGTAGTACCCCAGGATCGCCCAGGGCACCGCGCCGGCGAAGGTGCCGAACCAGAAGGCCGACCAGTCGGCGCCGGGCCCCGGCGTCACCGTGCGCTCCCACAGCAGCCCGAACAGGATCATGGTGGTGTTCACCGCGAAGATCGCCACCACCGCGGCCAGGTCCCAGATCCCGACGAACGCCGCGATCAGCACGATCATGATCGACGAGGAGACCGAGTACTCGATCCAGCGGGCGTAGTTGGCGCGGGCGTCGAGCTTGCGCTCGTACCAGTCCTTGATCCGCGGTGCGGCGACCAGCAGGTGGTCGGCGGCCGCGAACAGCACGAAGATCGCGACCAGCACCGCGATCGGCAGCTCGAAGATCAGCTCCGGGGTCCCGATCCCCTGTTGCTCCACCGGATCGTCCTCGAGGAACGTCGCGAACACGGGCAGGGCGAGGTCGTTGGCCAGCGCGAGCAGGACCACCGCCTGGCCGAGGTGCAGCAGCCCCACGACGACGTTGAAGCGGCGCAGCCGCGCGTAGCGCACCTCACGTGGTGGGGTCGTGGTCGTGCTCGTGGTCATGTCCGGTCCCTCCCGCGCAGGCCCGGTGAGGACCCCGCTCGACGTCGCACCACCCGGTTCGCGTCGGCGTGGCCGCCCGGTGTTCGCGATCGTTCGATGGTCGTATGGTCGGGGGTACCGCACCAGCGGGTCGCGCGCACCCGAACCCGGCCCGAACGACCCCGACCGATCCCGACCGACGAGGCCCACCTCATGCCCTGGACCGCCGACGACGTCCCCGACCTGCACGGCCACACCTACGTGGTCACCGGTGCCAGCTCCGGGTTGGGTGAGGCGACCACCATCGCGCTCGCGACCCGCGGGGCCCACGTCGTGCTCGCGACCCGCTCCGCGACCAAGACCGCCGAGGTCATGGACCGCATCCACCACCGCACGCCGGCGGCCTCGATGGAGAACCTGCCGCTCGACCTCGCCGACCTGACCAGCGTCGCCGCGGCTGCCGCGACGCTGCTGGACCGGCACGGGCGGATCGACGCGATCGTCGCCAACGCCGGGATCATGGCGCCCCCGCTCACCCGGACCCGCGACGGGTTCGAGCTGCAGTTCGGGGTGAACCACCTCGGCCACGCCGCCTTCGTGGCGGGTGTGCTGCCCGCGGTGCTCGAGGCACAGGGGCCCGTGGTCGTGGTGTCCTCCGGTGCGCACCGGATCGGGGGCATCGACCTCGCGGACCTCAACTGGGAGCGCACGACCTACCGGCGCTGGCCCGCCTACGGCCGCTCGAAGCTCGCGAACCTGCTGTACACCGCGGAGCTGCAGCGCCGCTTGGAGGCCAGCGGCCACACCGCGATCGCCGTCGCCGCGCACCCGGGCTACGCGAACACCGCCCTGCAGACCACCGGGCCGACGATGGGCGGCGGGCTGCGATCCCGGGCGACCGGGGTGCTGTCGGGCCTGGGCAACCGCGTGATCGCGCAGCCGGCATCGCGGGGGGTGCTGCCCCAGCTCTACGCCACCGTCGCCCCCGACGTCCCCGGCGGGTCCTACTGGGGCCCGGACGGGCCCGGTCAGATGCGCGGCTTCCCCACCGAGGTCGACCGCTCCAGCGCGGCTCGCGACCCCGGGCTGGCCGCTGCGCTGTGGACGGCGACCGAGGAACTGACCGGGGTGTCCCACGGCCTGGCGATGCCCTGAACGACCGCGGGTCGGGACCCGTCACCGCTCGGCGGGGACCTCGGTCAGCCATCCGTGCGCGTCGGCTCGCTCGGCGCGCTGGATGGCGACGAGTGCCTCGCGCAGCCGGGTGGTGTTGGGGCCCGCGGTCCCGTCACCGAAGGTGACCGGCCCGTCATCGGTGATCAACCGGCCGACCCCGGCGAGGACCGCGGCCGTACCGGCCAGAGCTGCCTCGCCGGGCCAGCGCACGAGCTCGTCGACGGTGAGCCGACGCTCCTCGACCCGGTAGCCGAGGTCGCGGGCGAGCTGCAGGATCGAGTCCCGGGTGACCCCGTGCAGGAACGAGGAATCCAGCGGTGGGGTGACGACGCGCCCGTCGTCGAGCAGCAGGAAGTTCGCCGCACCCGTCTCCTGGACGACACCGTCCGGCGCGAACAGCACCTGCGCGGCCCCGTGCTCCGCGCGGGCCGCGAGCGTCGGGCCGAGCGCCATGACGTAGTTGGCCCCCGCCTTGGCCTCTCCGAACTGCGGCGTGGTCCGTGGCAGGGAGGTCTCCAGCTTGAGCGTCAGCGCGGCCGCGCCGGCCGCGAAGTAGTCCCCGACCGGGGAGGCCAGCACCAGCAGCAGCGCGGTGGCCGACGGCGCCGCGGCCGCGCCGATGTTGGGCTCGGTGCCCAGCAGCAACGGGCGCAGGTACAGGGCGCCGGGCGACGGCGGCGCGACCTCGAGGTTCTCCGCGGTCGCCATCACGATCGCCTGTTCGAGCAGCTCCGCCGGCGGCGGCGGCAGGTGCAGCAGCTGCGCCGTCCGGCGCATCCGCGCCACGTGACGCTCGTGTCGGAACAGCCGCACGACGTCGTCGACCCCGCGGTGGGCCTTGAGCCCCTCGAAGCAGGCGCTGCCGTAGTGCAGGGCGTGGGCGAAGGGGTGGATCGCGACCTCCGCGGTCGCCTCGGCCTTCGGTGCCGAGTAGACGCCGTCGACCGCCTCGCTGACCACCATGAACGGGGCCGCGACGGTGCCGAACGCACCGCTGGGTCCGGTGGCGGCGCCGGCGGGCGACGTGCCCGACGACGTGCTGCTCGCGTGGTCCTCGGTCCCGGTCACGGCGTTGGCCTCCCTGTCCGCCACGAGGCCCAGACGGTAGCGTCCGGCGCCCGGGACGGACGGGTCCAGTGCCGGGTCCGTGAGGTTCAGCGGCGTCCCGGCCCTACCCTGCCGGTCACGCCCGCCGCCAGCAGGGAGCCGCCCATGCCGTTCGTCGACGAACTCGCGGCCGCGCTGCCGTCCGGGGCGGTGGTCACCGACCCGGACGTGCTCGAGGGCTACCGGCACGACCGCACCAGCTGGCTGACGCCGGGTCACCCGGTGGCCGCCGCGTTCCCCACCTCCACCGCCGAGGTCGCGGCTGCCGTGCGGATCGCCGGAGCCCACGGGGTCGGCATCGTCCCGCGTGGCGCCGGCTCGAGCTTGTGCGGCGGCTCGCAGGCGGTGGACGGGGCCCTGACCCTGTCGCTGGAGCGCATGGACCGCATCCTCGACATCGACGGCGCCAACCAGGCCGTCACCGTGGAGCCGGGCGTGATGAACGCCGACATCTCCGCGGCGACCTCGCCGCACGGGCTGTTCTACCCCCCGGATCCGGCGAGCAAGGCCTACTGCTCGATCGGCGGCAACATCGCCACCAACGCCGGCGGCCTGTGTTGCGTGAAGTACGGGGTCACCCGGGACTACGTGCAGCGTCTCGAGGTGGTGCTCGCCGACGGTTCCGTGATCGAGACCGGGCACGACACCATCAAGGGCGTCGCGGGACTGGACCTGACGGGGCTGTTCGTCGGGTCGGAGGGCACGCTCGGCATCGTCACCCGCATCCGGCTGCGGCTGCGACCCGCGCCGAGCGGCACCAGCACGATGGTGGCCTTCTTCCCCACCCTCGGGACCGCGGGCGACGCCGTGGCGGCCATCACCGCGTCCGGACTGCAGCTGTCGCTGATGGAGATCATGGACCGCGCCACCGTGGTGGTCGTGGACGACCACGCACGGATGGGGTTGGACCGGGACGCGGCCGCGCTGCTGCTGATCCAGTCCGACAGCCCGGAGCCGCTGCGCCGGGTCGAGGTGGAGCGTGCCGCCGCGCTGTGCGACGAGGCCGGAGCGAGCTACACCGCCTTCACCGATGACCCAGAGGAATCCGAGGCACTGCTGCAGGCACGCCGGCTCGCCGGACCGGCGCTCGAGGAGCTCGGGGAGCCGATCTGGGACGACGTCGGCGTGCCCCGCTCGCGCATCCCGGAGCTGCTGGGAGCCATCGAGAAGGCCGCGGACCGACACGGCGCACGGGTGTTCACCTTCGGCCACGCCGGCGACGGCAACATGCACCCGACGCTGCTGGTGCCACGCGGGGACGACGACGCCCGCGCCGCGGCGCTGCGCGCGTTCGACGACATCCTCGTCGCGGCGCTCGAGCTGGGCGGGACGATCACCGGCGAGCACGGCGTGGGGTCCATCAAGGCGCCGTTCCTCGAGCGCGAGGTCGGTGCCGGCAACCTCGCCGTCCAACGCGCGATCAAACGCACCCTGGACCCGGCCGGCATCCTGAACCCGGGACGGTGGCTGTGAGCCCCGCGGGTGAGGCCCCAGCCCGGTCGGCCACCGGACGCGAGTTCGACCTCGCGCTGCTCGGCGCGACCGGCTTCACGGGCCGGCTCGTCGCCGAACACCTGGCGTCCACCGCGGCCGACGATGCCCGGCAGGGCGCGCGGACGACGTGGGCGATCGCGGGGCGGGACCGCGCCCGGCTCGAGGCGATCGCGGACGAGCTGGCCACGAGCCACGGCGCGGCGGCACGACCCGACGTCGTGGTGGCCGACGTGACCGATGACCCGTCGCTGCACGCGCTGACGGCCCGGACACGGGTGCTGGCCACCACCGTCGGGCCCTACCGACGCGTCGGCGAAGCCGTCGTCGAGGCGTGCGTGCACACCGGCACCGACTACGCCGACATCACCGGGGAGCCGGCGTTCGTCGCCCGCATCCGGTCGCTCTACGACGACGCCGCACGTGCGGCCGGGATCCGGATCGTGACCTGCTGCGGGTTCGACTCGGTCCCCCACGACCTCGGGGTGTTCGCCACGGTCGCCCACCTCCCCGACGACGTACCGATCACCATCCGCGCCTACGTCCGCGGCCAGGGTCGGGTCTCCGGAGGCACCGCCGCCTCCGCCCTGGAGGCGATCGCCGAGGGGCCGCGGTCGAGCTCCCGGATCGAACCGGCTCCGGGAACCGCCGTGACCCTGCCCGACCCGGTCCGTCCCGTGCGCACGGTCGACGTGGGGCTGCACCGACTGCTCGAAGGCAGCGGCTGGGGCGTCCCGCTCCCGACGATCGATCCGTTGATCGTGCGTCGGTCCGCGGCGGTCCTGCCCGGATACGGGACGGCCTTCCGCTACGGGCACTACGCCCGCGTGCGCCGGCTGCCCACCGTGGTCGCCGGGGTCGGGGTCATCGGGGCCGCGGCCGTCCTGGCGCGCACCGGACCGACCCGGCGGCTGCTGGAGCGCGCGCTGCCGTCGAGCGGGGAGGGCCCCGACGCCGCGCGGCGGGCACGCAGCCGCTTCGAGGTGCGCTTCGTCGCCGATGCCGGGGCTCTGCGGCTGGTGACGCGGATGCGTGGCGGTGATCCGGGCTACACGGAGACCTCGCGCATGCTCGGCGAGGCGGCCCGGTCGCTGGCGTTCGACGTCGCCACCGACCGCCATCCCGCACTGGGTGCGGACGCCCCCGCGCTGACCGGGGTGGTGACCCCCGCCATCGGGTTGGGGCAGCCCTACCTCGAGCGTCTGACCGCGCTCGGGTTGGGCGTCGAGGTCCTGTCCAGCGAGCGCTGAGCCGGGACCCGTCGCACGCCGAGCGACACCGCCAAGACCACCCCGAGCAGCGCACCGAGGGCGTTGGCGAGCAGGTCGGCCATGTTCGCCACGCGTCCCATCGGCACCAGGAACTGCAACGTCTCGATGCCGGCGGACAGCAGCACGCACCCGAACCAGACGAGCGCGGGCGAACGGCGCCACCACACCGCGGTGGCCACCGCGCCGACCGGGACGAACAGCGCCACGTTGTCGACCACAGGCCGCCAGGCGATCCGCCCCCAGCCCATGGCGCCCTCGACCGGGTCGAGGATCAGCATCCGGGGCGCCTGCCCGATCCCCGTGACGCCCACCAGGGTCAACGAGGCCACGCCGACGAGGACCACGGCCAACGCGGTCCGGGCGACGAGCGCGGCGGTCCGGCGGGCCCCGCGTCGACGCAGGGCGGTCACCGCCAGGCACAACACGGCGAGCGTCCCGACGACCAGCAGCAGGAAGATCGCACGCCCGAGTTCGCCCTGCAGGGCGGTGATCGAGGGCACGGCGGACCTTGGACGGGCGGGCGGTGACGGGCGGACGTGGCGAGCCCCGCCAGCGGCCGGGCCCGGGCACGCCAGGGCCCGTCCGCGGGTGCTGACGGTACCCAGCCCGCGTGGCCGTTCCGGCCCCGTGGACACCGGCCGGGCGCCCGCGGCCGCTACCTTCCCGCGCGCGTGAACGGGAGGCCATGACCGCGTCGGACAAGCGCTGCGACCTCGTCCTCGGTGGCGGGGGCGTGCGCGGCGTGGCCCACATCGGCGCACTGACCGCCCTCGAGGAGCGGGGCTACCAGGCCGTGCGGGCGGCCGGCGCCTCGGCGGGCGCGATCGCCGGTGCGTTCGCGATCGCGGGGGTGGACGGCGCGACCCTGCGCGAGTTGTTCGAGGCGCTGGATCTGCGGGGCTTCATCACCGCCGACGTCCTCGAGCGACTGCGCAGCCGACGGGGCGTGGGCCGACTCGTCGAGCGGTTCGGGACGGAGGCGGTCGACCCGCTGGCCTGGATCGAGGAGATCCTCGACGAGCACGGCGTGCGGACCTTCGGTGACCTGCGGGTCCCGGACGCCGACCACACGGCGCCGCCGGAGCGCCGCTACCGGCTCGTGGTCCGCTGCCTCGACGTCCTGCAACGCCGGGTGGTGCGCCTGCCCTGGGACTACGAGCGCTACGACCTCGACCCGGACGCGCAGCCGGTGGCGCAGGCCGTGCGTGCCTCGATGTCGATCCCGTTCGTCTACGACCCGGTGCGGATCGGCAACCGGGACACCGGACGTCAGGGACTGCTGATCGACGGCGGCCTCGCGACGGGGTTCCCGGTCACGGTCCTGGATCGTCGCGACGGTCAGCCGCCGCGTTGGCCGACCTTCGGGGTGCGGCTGCTGTCGCGGCCCCGCGGTGACCAGGACGTCCCCGACGGGGGCCTGGCGCTGGCCCGCATGATCGTGGACGCCATGCTCGACGCGAACGATCTGCTGGAGCCGACCACCACGTGCGACGAACGGCGCACCGTGCGTGTGGACCTGTCCGGCGTCAACGCCTTCGACCTCGACGTCGGCGAGGAGCACGACCTGTTCGCCGACGGGTACGCCGCGATGGCGTCGTTCCTCGAGGACTTCGACTTCGCCGACTACGTGGAGACCTGCCGCCCGTCCCCCTGAGGCCGACCCGGATCGGTCGCCACACGCGAGCCGATCGTCGAGGTGGGCCGTGCACCGCTCGGTGTGCGCTGCGGGGGCGGCGGACGCGGCGCGCACGGACGACGGGGCGTGCGAGCCGAACCGCCCTACGGTGAGTGGGCTCAGCGGTCGGCCGCTGTCCTGGGTCCGCGAACGTCGGTGGATCCACCCTTCCGGTGACGAGGAGACGCGGCCATGACCATCGGTGGAAGTATCGGCCTGATCGTGCTCGGCGCGATCCTGGCCTTCGCGGTCAGGATCGACCTGGCAGGCCTGGACATCCAGGTCGTCGGGTTCATCATGATGGTCGGCGGGGTGGTCGGGCTCATCGTGGGGTTGTCCCTGCGGCAGCGCAACGTGCGGACCCGACGTCTGGTCGCCCAGGACCCGGACACCTTCTGAGCCCGGCACGCTGCGACCGGTGCGCCGCGCCGGGCGCGGTGCGCTGCGCCTGGCACCGGCCCACGAGCGTCACTCCCCCGGCAACCTCGCGATCCGCGAGCGCTGCCGCAGCCCCGCGGCACGCAACCGTCGCACCAGCTCCTCCGCGCTGACCGCTTCGGCGCCCAACGCGATCGCCTGGGCCCGCACGGTGTCCGGCACGTCGTAGTGGTCCCCCTGGAACCAGCGCCGCTGCAGGCCCAGCCGGTCGGCGAACGCGTGCAGTTCGTCGTAGGAGCGGTCGCTGACGAGGTGGGCGAACCGGCGGCCGCGGTGCGGCCACACCGCGGGGTCGACGAGGATGGCCACCGGCTCAGCCGACCGTCCCGGGCAGCGCGTCGCCCGAGGGCGCCACACGCAACCGGGGCGCGAGCCACACCCGCAGCAGCACCAGCCCGAGCCCGGCGGCCAGGCCGGCGACGACGAAGGTCGGGCCGTACCCGGTCGAGGCGGCGGCCAGCCCGAGCGCGAACGGTCCGATCGCGGACGCGAGGTCCAGGAACATCGTGAAGGTCGACATGACCCGCGCGCGTTCGCCCTCGGGCACGCCCCGGACGGCCGCGACGACCATCGACGGTGCCACGATCGCCGCACCGAACCCGAGCAACAGCGTGGCGGTCACCAGCCCCGCCACGGTCGGGACCAACCCGAGCACGAGCATCGCGGCCAGCACGAAGCTCAGCCCGATGCTCCCGAGCCGGACCGCACCCAACCGGTCGGGCAGCTTCGCCCCCAGGGTGCGCACGATGGCGATGGTCCCGGAACACAGCAGGAACAGCAGCCCGACCTGGGCGACCCCGATCTCCGCGGCGTACAGCGGCACGAAGGCGAGGAAGCCCACGAACCCCAGCGTGCCGAGCCACAGCACGATGCCGGGCCGGATCGCCGCCGGGTGGAACAGCCCCCGGGCCGTCAGGGTCCGACTGCTCGGGAGCGACGGCAGCATCGCCCCGATCGCGAACGCCACCAGGCACCCGACGGCGGAGGCGATCCACACCAGGTCGTAGCCCCCGACGCGTAGGGCGAGCTCACCGAGCACGGGCCCGAACCCCAGGCCAAGCTGCAGCGCGACCATGACGTAGCTCGCCCCCTCCCCCTGTCGTTCGGGCGGCGAGAGGTCGACCGAGAGGGTGCTGAACCCGACCACGACCGCCGCCTGACCGGCACCGGCGAGGACGCGCATCAGGACCAGCAGCTCGAGCGAGGTCGCCGCGAGGTGACCCAGCAGCGCCAGCCCCGTCAGCGCCGCGCCACCGAGGACCAGGATGCGCCGGCCGGACCGGTCACCCACCCGGCCGATCCACGGGCGGACCACGACGGCTGCCGCCGCGTAGACCGCGAACACGATGCCGACCGCCGCATCCCCGTGGCCGAGCACGTCCACCACGTACCGGGGCAGGACGGGCAGGGACGCCCCGAACGCCGTGAAGAACAGGAACGTCGCCGCGGCGACGAGCGAGTACTGGCGGGAGAACAGCCGGGTCGGTTCCACGCGCGGAACGATAGAGAGAGCGCGCGGCCTCAGGACTCCGGATGCGACCCGCGCACGAACCGACGGTCCCCCGACCCGCTCGACCCGTCGCCCGGCCACCGGAGGTCGCGCGTCCCGTGACGCTGCCGCCGGGACGTTGGTCCCTGGACGCGACCCGACCCGTGACGGATGCTGGGGACACCGGTCGGGCCACCCGCTGCATCCCGCGCACGCCGGCCCCCGGATCGCTTCGTAGCGACGATCGGCGCGATCATGGACATCCGCCTGACGATGCTGCTGACCTGGGCGACGGTCTCGACCATCTTCGGCACGGTCGCCCTCGGTCTGTGGATCTGGGCGCGGCCCGGCCGCGCGGCGATCGTCGGGGCGCGCGAGGTCGAACGGCCCGTACGGCGAGGTGAGCTGATCACCCTGCCGCTCACGCTGGAAGAGGCGGACGCGGAGGCCGCCGAACGTCTCGCGGAGACGCTGGCGGCCCGGGCACTGGCCCAGGATCCGACCCTGGCACACGCCGAGGTGGTCGACGCGAGCGGGCACCGGGTGCTGCGCCTGGCTCGCAACGCGACCCCCCGCGTGATCGCGCTCCCCGAGGTGTTGCACGAGCCGCACCTCGCCCGCCGACACGCCCCATCGCCGGTCCGCCCGGGGGCCGGCGGTGGTGCGCCGCCACGCGCGCTCGAGCCGGCCGCGCCCGACACGCCACCCCCGCCGATCGAACCGCTGGGAGGGCGACCCGCCGCGGCGCGCTACCGGCTCCCGCCGCAGGTCCACGCCCTGCTGGTCGATCCCCGGGACCACGTGGACCTCGTGCGGGCCATCCTCACAGCGGCGGGCGACACCGTCACGCGTCGCGGGGACCTGATCGACGCCGGGGACGTGGCGATCGTGGTCGTGCCCGTGGAGGACGATGCCGAGCGGGCGCTCGGCTACGGCTACCTCCGGCTGCAGTCGACCCCCGCGCCGACGAAGGTGTTGCTGCACCTGGGGTACGTGCCGCCGGAGATCCTCACGCGACACCGCGCCGCCGCGCCAGCGGTCCACCACGCGGACGGCCGCACGATCCAGCAGTTGGCCGACGCGGTGGCCGTCGGACTGGACCCCCGGGCGCTGCTGCTGCCCTGAGCGCGGGCACGGGTGCGACTCGCACCGCGGAACGGCGCCGGGCAGGATGCAGCCATGACCGCTCCCGACGCCCCGGCCCCTCGCAGCAGCGCCCGCATCGCTGCTGACCTCGACGAGGCACGCCGCTTCCTGCGCGAGGCGCCGCCCCACCACGGCAGCGGCACGCGTGACACGCTCGTGCAGCGCATCACGGCGCTCGAACGCGCACTCGCGCAGGCGCGTGCCCGCGAACGCCTCAACCCCTCCCGGTCCCACCCCGGCTGACCGACGCCACCCGGGTGACCCGCAGGATCCAGACCGCCGCGAGCAGGTACCAGACGTCCGCGAGCGTGTTCACCGCCCGCTGCTGCAGCCCCGGCACCGCCGTGACCACGTCGAGGTAGCGGACCGCGAACCCCACCAGCGAGGCGCCGCCGATGGCCGCCGACACGGCCGCACCGAGCGCCCAGTGGGGCCGCAGCCGCCAGGCGAGCACGAGCGGGGCCAGCGCCAGCGACAGGTAACCCGTCCCGGCCACGAACGTGTGGGCCAGGTCGATCCCGGACGCGCCGGTCCCGGGGCATCCGGGGCTGCACGGCGCCGCGACGACCAGCAGCGTGCTCACGCCCGCCAGCGCGATCAGCGCCGGCCCGGCGCGGCCCCGCCCGGGGGCGGTGCGGTCCACGGCCCAGGCGAACGCCACGAGCGCGGCGCCGGACACCAGTAGGCCGACGACGACCGGCCCACGGACGCGCCACGCCACCCCCTGGGCGAACAGTTCGCTGATGGCCTGCTGGGTGGGGTCGAACCCGGGCGCGGTCAGCCCCGCGACGAACCACCCCCCGATGTAGAGCAGCAGCCCGACGATGCCCGCCCAGGCAGCCAGCCGGACCCGGCGCCGGACGGTCGCCTCGAGCGGCGGCAGGCGTGACGCGTCGTGCACGGGCGATCCCGATCGTCGGTGGGCCATCCACCGCGTGGCGGACGAACGGGCGGCAGGATGCACCATCGGCCGGGCGACCGCCCGCCGCGGGCGCCGGTCTGTCAGGCTGACGCCCGACGACGACGAGGAGGCACCTCCGTGCGGTTCGACCCAGCAGGCAAGGTGGCCGTGGTCACCGGCGCGTCCAGCGGCATCGGCGCCGCGACGACCCGCCGGCTCGCCGCCGCCGGGATGACGGTCGTGGCCGTCGCGCGGCGCGAGGATCGACTGGTCGAACTGGCCGCCGGGCGGGCATCCATCCGGCCCTACGTCGCCGACGTGCGCTCGACCGCACAGATGGACGCGCTCGCCGCCTGGGTCGACGCGGAGTACGGGGCCTGCCACGTGCTGGTCAACAACGCCGGCATCGGGGGCGGCACGTTCGATGGGCGCGACGACCTCGACGACGCGTTGGCGACGTTGGACGTCAACCTGTCCGGTCCGATCCGGGGCATGGCCGCGTTCGCAGCCCTGCTGGAGCGCAGCGCACCCGCCCGGGTGATCAACGTCGCGTCGGTCGCGGGGAAGCTCGGCATCGGCCCGGCGGCCTACGCGGCGAGCAAGTTCGCCCTGGTCGGCTTCAGCGAGGCCACCGCGCTGTCGTGGGCGCACCGGGGGATCACGGTGTGCCAGTTGAACCCCGGCTTCATCGAGACCGAGGGCTTCACCCAGGCCCAGATCAAGCGCTCCCCCATGGGACGGCTGGTCGGGCAACCGGAGCTCGTCGCCGTCGCCATCCACGACGCGATCGTGCGCGGCTCGACGGAACGCACAGTGCCACGGTGGTACCGGGCGTTCGTGGTGCTGCGCCACGTCGCGGCGCCGCTCTACCGGGCCGTCGCGTCGCGGATGGCGCGCGCTGGCGGGAGCCGCACCTGACCGGCGCACCAGGCCCGCAGCGTCATCCCCGCACCTCGCCTCCTACGAAGCTCGTAGGCTCACACCGACCGGTGTGGGCCGGCTATCTGGGGGAGGCTTCCCATGCGCACCATCGACAGCACCCGTTCCACGCGGACCCGCCGGCTCCGCCTGACCGCGATCGCGGCGTCGCTCGCGCTCGCCCTGGCCGCCTGCGGCGGTGACGACGCGGCCGACGACGACCACGACGACATGGACATGGAGACCGAGGAGGGCTACTCCGTCGACCAGCAGTCCGGCGCCGCCTCGTTCGGCAACCTCTCGGACGGCGACACGGTGTCCACCCCCGTCGCGGTCGAGATGGAATCCGAGGGCGTCGACATCGTCCCCGCCGGCGCACCCGCCGTCGGTGAGGCCCACTTCCACATCATGCGCGACATCCCGTGTGCGGACACCGGTGAGGTCATCCCGGGTCCGAGCGACGAGGACGCCGAGGCCGGCTACCTGCACTTCGGGGACGGTTCGACCGAGGGTGAGCTCGATCTCGAGCCGGGCGAGTACACCCTGTGCATCCAGCTCGGTGACGGCGCCCACGTGGCGTTCGGTGACACGGAGACCATCACCATCACCGTCGAGTGACCTGATCGTGGTGCACATGCGGCGGGGGGGGCGCCCCGGGGGGCGGGGGGCCGGCCCGGCGGGCGGGGGGGGGGGGGG